>JBHHUB010000047.1:0-22871 GCA_046753625.1 Phycisphaerae bacterium
CCTTCGCTTGTGCTGTACAGAAAACGCTCATCGGGCGAAATGTCGATGCCGCGCCCGCCTGAGAAGGCACCGGTCGCAACGGCAACGTCATCGCTGGTGCGGACGGCATTGTTGTTCGCATAGACCCATTCGCCACTCGGCGATACGACGAGTTCCCGCGAGGCGTTGCCGCTCGTCCCGAGAAAGACCGGCGTTGCCGGCGCTGAGACATCGACGATGTACATGTTGCCGCGTCCCGCGGCATATACTTTTTGGCCGTCCGGAGTAACGACGATACCTTCCAAGGACGCATTCCCATCGAGCACGGCCTCAGCCACCACGGTTCCAGCCGGCAGATCGACGACGACGACCGTGCCATCCCCGTTCTCGCTGCCGCCGTTCTTCATGGCCACGTACAACCACGCACCGTCCGGGCTGATCACCACATCGTACGGCTCAGTCGCGGTTACGATGCCACTGCCGGACAGATCGATGGTCTGCGTCAGGCTCAGCGTGGCGGTATCGATGACCGAAACCGATCCATCGAATCGGTTGGCCACATACACCCGGCTGTTGTCCGGCGTGATGTCGATGCCGCGAGGATCGTTGCCCACGTCGACGACGGCGACAACGGCTTCAGTGGCCGTGTCCACGACCCAAACCTGATCGGAACCCGTATTGGAAACGTAGACCAGCGGGCCGATGAGCGGCTCATTGTTCACACAGCACGCTTCTTCTTGCGTTGCGATGACGGTTGCACCGACCAGCGCGGCCGCCCCCGCCTCGGATTCGAAAAAACCGACGCCGAGCAAATGGTAGTCTCCACCGTCTCCCACGAGCGTCGCCAATTCAAAGGCCAGGGCGTCGGCGTCGGCCAGGTCGTTGGGATAGCCCAATCCCGCCGCTGAGTTGATCGGGAGATCGACCACCAGGAAGACGTCGGAATTGCCGCCGGCTGGAACCGGAACGGACGTATCCAGGCGGACCCATCGGGTATCGCCGTACACTTCGATATCCTGACCGTCGCGCAGACGACGACCGTCCACCGTAAAGATGAAACATGAGCCGTCCACCGGCCCGGTTCTATGGAGGAAGAGGCGCATGGTCACATCGTTGCCGGGATCGTACATGTCGGGGATGGAAACGCGATACCCGATCGCGCTGGTGGTCGGATCGCTCGACAGGACAGGCTCGCGGATAGCAACAACCTGTGCCTGCGGTCCCCCGTCCACGACCACGAGCGACCCATCGGTGCCCGCAGCCAATCGGAAAAAGTCATCGATAAACGTCTCGAACAAGGTTGCGCCGTTCGGTCCGGCCGGTCCGGAACCACCCGATGCACCTGCCGGTCCGGCAGGGCCGGGCTCGCCGGCGGGGCCATCCGCACCGTCGGGTCCGGCGGGGCCTTGCGGACCCACAGGTCCGGCAGGGCCGGTGGCGCCGTCTGCGCCGTCAGTTCCATCCGCTCCGGGAGGTCCGGGCGGGCCTTGAGGACCTTGTGGGCCTTGTCCACCCGGAAGAGGCTGACCGACAACCTCGGTGGTTGTGCCGGCGTCAGCGGGTCGGTTCGCGAGGATCGCGGACGCGATGCCACTGAACAATAGATCGCGTGGATAATCGGCGAGCCCCAGGAAACTGCCGCTGTCGCACCCCGTGGGGATCAACAGCGCCGTAACGGTAAGGCAGCCAACGAGCCCAATGCCTAAACGACGAGTGGATTTCATGGCGTTGTATTCCTCTCTAAAGTCTTCCAAAGCGAGCGGCGAATGGCGGGAAACGTTCAAAGCGTCCGCCGATCGCTCGACCTTCTTGTTTGTTCAGTTGCTCCAAGTGGCGCGTCCAAGGCGACCGATCGCCTTGAGGGCGCCCCACCCTCTACCGGCGGACGAAATCGACTTCGCGCCGCCACCGCCGGGTCACCGAACCGTTGTCTATTCCGGGCACCCACCGTCGCAGTCGTCGGGGATGCCGTTGTCGTTGCAATCGTTCCCGGCCAACTCGCATTCATCCGGAATACCATTGCTGTTGCAATCACCTGTGCCGCAGGGCGCGACGATCACCTGAAGGGTCACGTCCGTAACCCCCGGAGGATCGAAATCGTCGGTGGCGGTAAACGCAATATCGTAGGTTCCCGCATCATCACAGGTGGGCGCCCAGTCCAACTGGACGGTGGCCACGTTACCCGGCGTCACGGTCACGGTAAGGCCCGGCGCGCCGTCCGTGCCGTCAACCGTGGCAACGGCATAGGTCACGTCGGTCGTCTGGCCGCTTTCCGGGCTCAAGAACAAAACCTCCAGATCGAGCAAGCCGCCCACCGCAGGCATGATCGTAATCTGATTGCCCGGCGGGAAGTTCGACGCGATCGGCGCGATGTTGAAGTCCTGCGTCGAGGTGTTCAGGCAAATCTGCTGGCCGTCCAGGTATTGAACACCGTCGGCGACGCCGTCGGGGCCGTCATAGTCCGTTCCGGCATGATCGAAGCGGCCGATCTGGAAGAAGTCGGTGCCGTTGCCGGCGTTGACGCCGACCGTGGCCGGCACACCGCCGAATCCGCCGGAGCCTTCCGATGCGTCGCCCGTGGTCCACTGCATCGACTGGTAACTGAAGCACACGTTGTTCCCGATGCCCATCAGCGGGTTGGTTCCATCGGAAATCGCCACCTGGAACGTACTACGCAGGTCGCCGTGCTCGTTGAAGTAGCCGACGTTGTTCCACGTGACGATCAGCGTCTCTTCGCCGCCGCTGGTGTCGCCGTCCATGAACCGCATCACGACATCGCCAATCTGGTTGTTGGGATTACCCGTATTCACGTCGCCCCAGAACGGCGCGACCATCGGGAACCCGCTCACGGGGAAACCCGAAGCGGTAAACGTCGAGAAGAAGTCTCCGAACGACAAGTTGCCGTTGTTGTTGACAAACGCGGAATCAAACAGAGTGCCGTAGAGATCGAACATAAACGGCAACGCCACCGTGGCCGAGTCGTCGTCGTTGTGCTGATCCGGAGGCGTGCCCGTACACTCAGCCGGACCCGCCCCGCTCGGTCCATCAGCGCAGAAATCTACAGGAATCTCGCTGCCGTCGATCGGAAACAGTAAGCCACCGACGGCAGTCAGCGTACCGGCCACGCCGCCGGCCGTACCACCGGCATCGGCAATATCGCATTCGTCGGGAATGCTGTTGGGTTGGCAGTCCTGACTCGTACCTGATGCAATGTCGCATTCGTCCGGGATGGAGTTGGCATTGCAATCCTGACTTGTACCATCAAGGATGTCCTGTTCGTCCGGGATGCCGTTTCCGTTGCAATCGCTCGGGCAAACCACATCCTCGGCATTGGCAAACACCTGGACCCCAGCCGGGTGTGCACTCCCCGCATTCGACTCGAAGAACTCGACGCCCACGAGATGATATTGGGGACACGCAAGAATAGGTCCGTCTCCGGCAGGTTGGCCGCCAATACAGCCCTGGTACACGACCAACTCGAACGCGAGCAGCTGCCCCGTCGCCACCTCGGGCAATGCGAGGCCGTCGGCAACACTGGCGGAACTCAGCGGAAGGTCGGCGACCAATTCAACGCGCCCGCCGGCCGGAATCGATCCGGGTGTGTCCACGCGGACCCATCGCGGGGCCCCGTAGGCTTCCACATCTTGCCCATCGCGTAACCGACGCCCATCGATTCTGAGCACAAAGCAATCCACCGCGTCCAACCCGGTAACGTCCAAGAACAGACGCATGGTCACGTCGTTGCCGGCGTTGTATATTTCCGGAATCGCCACGCGGTACGCAATGGCATCGCCCTCAGCCTCCAGGGCCGGCTCGACCACATCGACCGAAACGATCCGAAGAGAGCCGTCGCCGGTAGTGGCCGTCGCGAAGAAATCGTCCACGAAGATCGTGAAAAAGTTGTCCCCGTTTGCCCCAGCGAATCCCTGGCTTCCCGACGCCCCGGCCGGTCCCGCCGGCCCCGCCGGTCCTGCTGGACCAGGCGCACCGTCCGCGCCGGCCGGTCCTTGAGGTCCCGCCGGTCCCTGCGGCCCGGCCGCGCCGTTCGCCCCGTTGGCACCGTCTTGACCGTCAGCACCAGCTTCCCCCGCGGGACCCGGCTCGCCGGGCAAACCGCGTGGCCCGGCGATATCAGGCACGGGGGCCGTGGTACCGGCGGCATCAGCGTTGTTCTGGTCGGAACGTAACACACCCGCTGCCAAACCACCCGCAAGAAGCAGGTCGCGTCCATAGTCTTGCAGCCCCAGGAAGCCGCCGCCGCAGCCCATCGAGCCGAAGATCAGCCCACCGAGAATCGCAGCGGACCCCAGCATCCCCATTCCGGTCTTTCGCATGGCTTTCATTGGCCTGCGTTCCTTTCTATCAGCAACGTTTTTCTCAGGAAACGATTGCCCATTCATAACTGATTCCTTACGCACCAAAACCAAACTCAAATCACCGTTGGACGGTGTTGGCATGGGCCCACCTCGCCGGCGCGGCCCCACTGGATTAGTTGCACATTCCGGTCGTCGGATCACACACGGTTTCCGGTGGGCAGATTACGTCCAAACAAAGATCAACCTGTTCGCACTGCCCCGTCTGCGGATTGCAGGCCGAACCAGGCCCGCAATCAATAATCGCAACCTGGCACACGAAAAGCTCCACATCACACGAATCCACCGTACACAGATCGCCGTCGATTTCGCAATCGGCATCCGTCTGACACTCGCCGCATCCTCCGTCGCAATCGTCGGGAATGCCGTTGGCGTTGCAATCGTTCCCGGCAAGTTCGCACTCGTCGGGAATTCCGTTGGCGTTGCAGTCCAGAGAGCAACCCGGAAGGAACCAGGCGTGCGTCACGACGTTGGACAGCACGACATCCGGCGCATTAATCTGCACAAACGACGCTTGAATCTCATCAACGCCCTCTCCACCGAACCCGGAATACGAGAAGCTGAATTCGCCATTGGCGTCGGTGAGCCCACTCCCGGTGACACCCGCATTGGGCCCGGTCAGGACGGTCACGGTCACCTCGACATCCGCAATGGGATCAAACGGAACAACGTCCTCGATCACCCGTGCAACCACCGTGTGCGTCGAGCCGATTTCCGCGCTCGTGCCGTTGGGCGAAAGCGAAATCTGACCGGTGATCGTCACGTCGACGCCCCCAATCAATACCGGCTGAGCGGCCGCGTTGTCGGAAACCGCCAGCGGCTGAAGGAAGCTCGGGAACGCGGTAAAGATCGTGTGGTAGAACTGGTGCGTCAGGTCGTCGCAGGTGGCCGTCACGCCGAAATCATTCGTCAGCGCCGCGGTCGGGCAGACCAACTCATTAACGACGTCCTGGGTTTCAACCGGCAAGGGCAGCCACCCGTATCCGTCCACCGCATCCGTTTCGGTCAAAGCGATCAGACCGCCACGCTGCACGTTGACAAAGTCGATGATGTCCGCCTGGCGAGCGTTGAGCGCCTGCAGTTGGCTGGTCATGATACCACCGGCCGTATGGATGCCGCTGAAGCCCTCCTCGGCAAAATCCACCGAAGGGATGTAGATCACCGCGAAATCGTTGAAGTTGATGGCAGCGATTTCCGCCGGCGTTCGGGCGTGCGTAATCGTCGCTCCGGGACCGCCGTTGGCCACGTCATTCCAGACATTGAGCGCTTCCAGAGCCAAACTCACGCCAAACGTCGACGTGGGATTCACACCGATCGCGATGATGCCGTTGCCCGGGGCCAAGGAATTATCAACCGCAAATTTCAGTATCGTCGGATAAAGTCCGGCACAGGCCGAGCCGTCCGGTGCGGCCACGGTACCCCAGCAGTGGCCCTCATCATCGGCGTCATCGCCCGAAAGGAATATGATACCGCCTGTAGTCGTACCGCCACCACCGACCGCCGCGACAGCCTGCGCTTCGGGAATGCTGCATAGATCGCACTCGTCCGGAATGCCGTTCTCATTGCAATCCGGGCTCGTACCCGATTGAAGGTCGCATTCGTCGGGAATGCCGTTTGGCTGGCAATCCTGGCTCGTGCCATCGGCAATATCCTGATCGTCGGGGATGCCGTTGCCGTTGCAATCATTGAGGCAAACCACGGCTTCGACGTTGTCAAACACTTCGGCGGATGCTTTTTGCGCCGTGCCGGTGTTGGATTCGAAAAACTCCACGGCCATGATCTGATATTGTCCCTCAAGATCATACTGTCCGTCGACTGCGGCCGGTTTGATCTCAAAGGCAAGCAGATCGCCGGAGGCCAGGTCGTTGGGCAGGTTCAATCCTGCCGCGGTGTTTACGGGCAAATCCACCACCAAGAAGACGCCGGTACCGACTTCGCCCGCGGGATTCCCGGAGCCGGCACCGCCATCCACCCGAACCCATCGTGTTCCGCCGGTACATGCAGGCAGCACATCGCCGCCGTAGCAACCGACATCTTCTCCGTCACGCAAACGCCGGCCGTCGACGGTGAACACAAAGCAATTCTCGCTTGGCAGGCCCGTACGGTAGAAGAATAGCCGCATCGTCACGTCATTCCCGGTGGCATAGCTATTGGGAATCGCCACACGATAGGCGATCTCGCCCGTCGCGCCGGGCCCGAGCAGGGGTGATTCGATGTTTACGGCCACGACTTGTAGGGATCCTGGTACGGTGTCGGCCGCAGTGAAGAAGTCATCGACGAACACATCGAAGAACTCCGGCCCCGGCGCGCCGGCCGCACCGCTTGGCCCGGTTGATCCGGCTGGGCCCGCAGGTCCCGCAGGGCCGGTCGGGCCTTGCGGGCCATCAGCGCCCGCCGGTCCTTGTGGTCCTTGCGGTCCGGCTGGTCCCATCGGACCCGCCGCCCCATCGGTCCCGTCCACGCCGTCGGCGCCAGGTGCGCCTGGCGGACCTTGGGGCCCTTGCGGACCGTCGGCTCCGGGGAGCGGATTGCCCGGGGTGGTGTCCGCGGGGGTTGTGTCGGTGGGCCTATTGAGCAGCACCGCCACGGCCAGACCATTGAACAGCAGGTCTCGTTGGTAGTCCTGCAGGCCGAGGAAACCACCCCCACATCCTAAGGGAAGTGAAATCGTTACCGCGAGGGCAACGGCCAAGCCGGCGACCGGATGTCGCAAAACGCTTTTGTGTTTCATAACTTAACGCGCTCCTAAACAAAGCTGATGAGCGAACTACGTCTGTCTTCAAATACAACGGTCACGGACCCGCTCACTGTAGACGGCAAGCCCGGACACTCCTGCATCCTGGATTCTGTTTTGATTCTTGAGCGAAACGCTCGATCCATGGCGGCAGCGGTGTCCGCAATGAACGGCACATGCCGTACGGACTTCGGAAGCACCGGCGCCGCAACGCCTTTCGATCCCGCAAGACGCGGTCGAACAGGAAATGCCAAATCTATGGCATCAACCCACAGAATGGAAAGCGCTTCGACTCTCCCTTCGAAGCGCAACAGCGATTACGTCGGGCCACCTTGCTCTGACCTCGGTTGCGAGGTATGACGCAGAAAGGCAGCATGCCATATCATAGTCATGCTTACCGCCCGGCACAACCGAAATCCGCGCAGAGTTTGCAAAAACTGCAGTGGCGGTCGAATCGCGTTCGGGTAGTCTGGATAAGCTGGAAGCGCCGTCGTCATTCGGACGTAGCGCCGACGTCCGCGTCTGTTGGTAGTATCGGACCGTTCCTGAATTGAAGGGAGTTTAGGGGATGGTGGTCGGCGCGAGCGTCGCCATCGTTGGCGATTGAAGCCCTACATGAAACGTGCGCTGCGCCTTCTCATCGGGCGCGGCGCCTCATGGCGGTCAGGATCAAAACGATGAAGACGCCGGCGAGCCCGAACAGCGGTACGAGTTTATCGCTCGTCGCCTCGGCGCTGGGTACCAGGACTTGACTTACAAGATGTTCAGAACCGTCCGCAAAACGAATCAAGACCGTGCCGGGGGCCGGTCGGGCGCGTGTGCCATCGACGCGCATCTTGAAGACACCCTCCCCGCCCGGCGCAATGCCCTGCGACCATCGTTCCACCCGACCTACGCACGTACCGAACGAACGCTTCGCGCCCATCCCCTTCAGGTTGGATGTTCCCGCCGTCGACCACCCCTGAGGTACGAAGAACAGGTCCGCCCGAAAATGCGGAAACGCCACATAGACAATAGCCGACGAATGATGATTCCGAACCGTCCATTCGTAGTTGTGTCCGGTCTTGTCCGGGCCGCCGACGATCTCTACTGAAATACCGGTTGCCGCCGGCGTATCGGACCCCACAGTCCGGCCCCCGCCGATCGCGCATGCGGCCATCCCACAGATGCCTGCGACTGTCAACAGGTTCATTGCGCCTACCCTAGCCCCCCAAACCATGCGGTTGACCGCGCTCAACTTGGCGGCTTTGTGCCGCGACCATCCATCCGTCAGATCCTCTCGCGGTGCGCGGACGCGCTCCACCGGCGTGCGCTGCGTCCAGGCGGCTCCACGTCCCTGGCCACCGTTCCGAATCCATGAACATCGCAGCACTCAACCGAACTTCCCAGGAGACGCCCTACGGCCCCCCCTGTCAAGGAGCTTGCCCGACTCTTTTGCCAAGCATCGCCGCCGACGGTACGCTAGTCGCAAAGTCCGAAGGTTGCGGCGTCACGACGGCGGCCGCCTCCTTCGCCCGGCGCGGCCGCAGTTCAAGTAATTGGAGACGTTACGTTCATGTTTCATCGCCGAATGCCCTGGTTGGCCCTCGTTCTGTTGGCAAACGTCTGTACCGCCCATGGTCAGACCCACCCATTCTCGGTTCACGATATGCTCCTCATGGACCGCCTGAGTGATCCTCAAGTGTCCCCCGAAGGTGATTGGGTCGTATTTGTGCGGCGCAAGACCGACATGGAAGCCAACCGGGGGCGGACCGACCTCTGGATGGTCCACTCAGAGACCAAGAAGCTACGCCGGCTTACGTCGCACGAATCCGGAGACTACAACCCCCGCTGGTCGCCCGACGGTAAGGCCGTCTATTTCCTCTCCAGCCGATCCGGCTCGTCTCAGGTCTGGCGAATCCCAACAGACGGCGGCGAAGCCACCCAGGTCTCCGATCTCCCCCTGGATGTCACGGCGCTTCAAGTGTCACCGGACGGGAAAAGGCTTGCGATTGCCATGGACGTATTCCCCGACGCCGAGTCTCTGTTGGCTACCAAGCAGCGGCTCAGCGAAATAGAGAACCAGACGGCAAGCGGTCGCATCTACGATCGGATTTTTGTACGGCATTGGGATACCTGGAAGAACGGCACGCGTTCACATCTGTTTGTGTTGGGCGTGGATGGCATCGGTGAACCCCTCGACGTCATGCGCGGGATGGACGCGGACTGCCCCACCAAACCCTTCGGTGGCCCGGAGGATTTCACGTTCACGCCGGATAGTGGCTCCGTTGTATTCTGTGCCCGCGACGTCGGCCGGGAAGAACCCTGGTCTACGGACTTTGACCTGTACGCTGCTCCCTGCGACGGTGACCAGCCGCGCCGATGTTTGACCGAAGCCAACGAAGCTTGGGACGCCAACCCCGTCTTCTCTCCGGACGGTAAGATGCTCGCTTACACGGCCATGGAGCGTCCGGGTTACGAATCCGATCGCATGCGCATCATGCTCATGGCGTGGCCGGACGGCGAGCCTGCTGTGCTGACCCAGGAGTGGGATCGCTCTGCACGCGATATCGTGTTCTCCGCCGATGGGTCGACCATCTACACGCGTGCCACCAACCTAGGGCAGGTTTCGCTCTTTGCCGTCGATCGCGCAACCCAAACCGTGCGCACCCTCATCGCCGAGGGGACCGTCTCCTCCGTCGGGGTCGCCGGAAAGCGTCTCGTCTACGGCCTGGATCATCTGAACGCGCCCACCGAACTGTTCACCGTCAAACCGGACGGGTCGAACCCCGTGCCGCTGACACGAATCAATGAGAAGAAGATGGCGGCGACGCGCCTCGGCACGTTTGAGTCGTTCACTTTTTCGGGTTGGAACGGCGACACGGTCCACGCCTATGCGGGGACGCCGATCGACTTTGACAAGACGAAGAAATATCCCGTAGCGTTTCTGATCCACGGTGGTCCGCAGGGTTCGTTTGGCAACCACTTTCACTACCGCTGGAATCCGCAAGTCTACAGCGGCGCCGGATACGCCGTCATCATGGTTGATTTTCACGGCTCCACCGGCTACGGGCAGGCCTTTTGCGATTCCATCCGAGGGGACTGGGGTGGCAAGCCCTTGGAAGACCTAAAGATGGGGCTCGCGGCCGCATTGGCCAAGTATCCTTGGATGGATTCGGATCGGGTGGTCGCGTTGGGGGCCTCGTTCGGCGGCTTCATGATCAACTGGATCGAAGGGAATTGGCCGGACCGCTTCCTGTGCCTGGTCAACCACGACGGCAACCTCGACGAGCGCATGGCCTACTTCGATACCGAGGAGCTGTGGTTTCCCGAATGGGATCATATGGGAAACCCCTGGGACAACCCCGCCAACTACGAAAAACACAATCCGATCAATTACGTCAAGAACTGGCGCACACCGATGCTGGTTATCCATGGCGCACATGATTACCGCGTCGTCGACACGCAAGGCTTATCCACGTTTACGGCCCTGCAGCGTCGCGGCATTCCGAGCAAGCTGCTCTATTTCCCGGACGAGAGCCACTGGGTGCTCAAGCCGGCCAACAGCGTTTTGTGGCACGATACCGTCATCGGATGGATTGACGAGTGGGCCAAAAAGTAGCCGGCGCGCCGCGCCGCCTTCTGCCAAATTTTGCTCCTTGCGCGACGAAAGTGAGATCATGAGTCAAACCATTGAAGACCTGCTGGGCAGACGGGCTCTGATCGGCGGGGCATCGCACGGAATCGGCCGCGCTTGTGCGGTAGAGATCGCGGCCCGCGGCGCCGACGTGACCTTGCTCGCCCGGGACGAAAAGACGCTTGCCGACGTGGTTTCGGCATTACCCCGCTCGGGCGATCAGACCCACGGCTTCCTCGCCGTTGATTTTGCCGAACCGAAATCCCTGGGCGAAGCCGTTCGCGAGCACATCGAGGCAACCGGCGCCGTGCACGTCTTGATCAACAACACGGGCGGACCGGCCTCGGGACCGCTCCTGGACGCTACTTCCGACCACCTGATCGAGGGCATCACCAAGCACGTTCTGGCGTTTCAAGCCATGGTGCAAGCGGCCGTCCCCGGCATGAAGGCCGAGCAATACGGCCGCATCATCAACATCATCTCCACGTCGGTCTTGCTGCCCATCCAAGGCCTCGGTGTGTCCAACACCACGCGCGGCGCCGTGGCCAACTGGGGTCGCACCCTCGCCGGCGAACTCGGACCGTTCGGCATTACCGTCAACAACATTTTGCCCGGCTTCACGGCCACGGAGCGGCTGACCTCGTTGTTATCCAAGAAAGCCACGCGGCTCGGCACCTCTCTGGAAGCGGTCGAGGAGCAGGCCAAAGCAGGCATTCCCATGGGGCGATTCGCCGATGCGCGAGAAATCGGCGCGGTGGTCGCGTTCCTCGCCTCGCCCGCGGCCTCCTACCTCTCCGGCGTGAACCTGCCCGTGGACGGCGCCCGAACAGCCGTGCAATAAACGATGGAAAAAATAGCCAACTACATCAATGGTGAATTCGTCGAGCCGACCTCCCGAGCCTATCTCGACAATGTTGATCCCGCCACAGGCGGTATTTATTCACTCGTTCCCGATAGCGATGAACAAGATGTCGAGCGCGCCACTCAAGCGGCCCAAGCAGCCTTTCCAGCGTGGTCCCAGTGGTCCGCAGATCAGCGGTGCCGGATGCTTCTCAAGATTGCGGATCGCATCGAGGCGGACCTCGAGCCGCTCGCCCGGGCTGAATGCGTCGACAACGGCAAGCCGCTGTCCCTGGCCCGCTCGATCGACATCCCCCGCGCTGCGACCAACTTCCGCTTTTTCGCCACCGCCATCCTACACGCTCGTTCCGAATGCCACCCGATGGATCGCGTGGCGCTCAACTATACGCTGCGCCGTCCGCGCGGCGTGGCGGGCATTATTTCCCCGTGGAACCTGCCGTTGTACTTGTTTAGCTGGAAGGTCGCGCCGGCACTGGCGACCGGTAACACCGTTGTCGCGAAGCCATCCGAAATAACGCCCATGACAGCCTTTCTCCTGTGCAAGATATGTGAGGCGTGCGGCCTGCCCCCCGGCGTACTGAACGTCGTCCACGGACTCGGCCCTCAAGTCGGCGCCGCCATCGTCGCCCATCCTCGGATCCCCACGGTCTCCTTTACCGGCGGAACGGAAACGGGCCGAGAGATCGCGCGCGTCGCCGCGCCGATGTTCAAGAAAATCGGTCTCGAACTCGGTGGCAAGAATCCCAACATCATCTTGGCGGACGCCGACCTGGATGCGGCGATCAAGGGCACCCTTCGATCCTCCTTCCTCAATCAAGGGCAGATTTGTCTAGCCGGTTCGCGCATCTTCGTGCAGTGGCCCGTATACGAACCCTTTGTGGCCCGATTGGCCGAGCGGGCGCTCAAGCTCCAAGTCGGTGATCCACTCGAAGCGGAAACCGATCAGGGGGCGGTCGTCTCCAAGGCTCATCTGCAAAAAATCTGCCGGTACCTCGAACTGGCCAAAGCAGAGGGCGGCGAAATCCATTGCGGCGGCGGACCCGCGACCGATGTCGGTGGTCGCTGCAAGAACGGGTTCTTCGTGCAGCCAACGGTGATCACGGGCATCGAGCCGGAGTGCAAGGTCAATCAGGAGGAAATCTTCGGCCCGGTGGTTACGGTGACGCCCTTTGCGGATGAGGACGAAGTGGTCGCCGCCGCCAACGCCACGAGCTACGGCCTTTCGGCCAGCATCTGGACGCAAGACTTGACGCGGGCCCACCGCTTGGCGGAGCGCATCGAATGCGGTACCGTTTGGGTCAACTGTTGGCTCCTGCGCGACCTGCGCGTGCCATTCGGCGGCACCAAGGGCAGCGGTGTAGGCCGCGAAGGCGGCGAGGAGGCGATGCGGTTTTATACCGAACCGAAGAATGTGTGCATTAAGACGTAAGCGTGTGTTTGAAAAGCTATCAGCTTTCAGCCGTCAGCTATCAGCCAAAGGCTCAAGACCGGCGCCACCGCGATTGAACAGGCCGAACGCCTGACTTTGCACGTTGGGTTTTCGACCTTTGACCCTTGCAACGAGGCCATACCCTTGACCGAGAACTTCACCAGCGATCGCGCACCGGAAGCCGTCGGCGCGTTTCCCCACGCCAAGCGGGTCGGCAACCTGCTCTTCCTTTCCGGCATCGGTCCGCGCAAGAAGAACAGCAAGACCATCCCCGGCGTAACGCTCGACGAGCACGGGGCCATCGCCGCCTACGACATTGAGGCTCAATGCCATCAGGTTTTTCAAAACGTGCGCACCGTCCTCGAAGACGCCGGTGCTGACTGGTCCGCCATCGTCGACGTCACCGTCTTCCTGACCAACATGAAGGACGACTTCGCGAAGTTCAACCCGATTTTCGCGGCGTACTTCGCCGGACCCGGCAAGCCCAACCCGACAAGAACAACCCTTGAAATAAATTGCCTGCCAACGCCCATCGCCATCGAGCTCAAAGTGATCGCCGAGATACCTACCTGATACGGCAGCGCTCGATTGTCAAGACGACCAGAGCCGCGGGCTTCCGCCCGCGCGGCGCCTCGGACGAGCGTGATACCGAGTCCGTACGGCGCGCCCGTACCAATAACCGCGCAAGCGGAAGCATGCGGCTCAGCGGCGTTTCTGAATCGAAGGGGCCTCGGCACCGCTACACAGAAAGCGAGACTGCTCCAAAGCCGGAAACGGCTCGACGTGGTCACTGGCTACGCAAGATCGCCCGCACCGGGCTGGCGTCGAACCCAACGAGTTTCAGCGGCAGCGCGATCAATTCGTACAAGCCGTCCGGCACGTCGTTCAAAACGATCCCCTCGAGGATGGCCATGTCGTGCCGCAGGAATGCCTTGTGTACCGGCAAGTCCTTCGACTCGAACAAATCGACACTGGGCGTGTCGATGCCCACAAGCCGCACCCCCTCCCCTGCCAGCCGATCCACCAACTCCGCCGAGAGCGCGGCGAAATCCTTATTGAAGCAGCACGGGTCCGGGTAGGTATCCGTGTGCAACAGCACACGCGGCGCCTGGATCGATTCGCCGAGCGCGTCCCGCTCGATGCGCGCGCCGCGCGGCACCTCCACCGTGATCACCTGACACGGTCCGACGTACAGGTCGACCGGCCGCGTTTCCATCGAAGGGGCGTCGGTGCCGTAATGGCTTGGCGCGTCCACGTGCGCGCCCAAATGCACCGTTGCGTGCAGCGTGGAAAGCGTAAGATTGGCCCCGTCGTGCATATCGCACAAGACTTCCCGCGACGGCGGCGTATCCCCGGGCCACACCTTCAGCGCGTCGCTGATCGGCGGCGTGATGTCGTATGCCATCCCCACGGCTCATCCTCTCAACCAGCTACATCCGATGCCGGATCGCCCACAAATCGGGAAACGCCGGCTTGAACAACGACTCCTTGAGGAAATCCACCCCCAGCGACCCGCCGGTTCCGTGCTTGTTGCCGATCGTGCGCTCGACCAGTTTCACATGGCGGTAGCGCCATTCCTGCATCCCCTCATCGAGGTCCGTCAACAGTTCAAGCAGGATACCCACTTCGTTGCCGTCGCGGTACAGCGCCAGCAGCGCGCCCTGCACCGTTTTGTTCGGCCGGGTAGGCGCTGCCACCGGTTTGGCACGCAGCTCCGAGGGTATCGCCACGCCGCGCAGCTCGAGGAAATCGTACAAGTGATCCACGAGACTCTTCTCGTGCAACCGCTTGACCAATCGCTCGTACTCGGGCGTACCGCGCTTGAGGTAGTCGAGCATCTTCTCGCGCTTGTAGCCCAACACGAACTCCACTTCTCGAAACTGGGCCGATTGAAATCCGGAAGCCGTATCCAAGCGATCACGAAAACCGGTGAAGCTCATCGGCGTCATGGTCTCGAGGATGTCGATCTGCCCGACCAGCGTCTTGAGCACCATGCGCGTGCGTTTGAGCGTGTGGATCGCGCCGAAAAGATCGCCGTCGGAAAAGTCACGTTTAACCTTGTCAAACTCGTGCAGCAGCAACTTGAACCAGAGCTCATAGGTTTGGTGGATCACGATGAACAGTAGTTCGTCGTGCTCCGGCGGATCCGACCGCGCCACCTGAAGCCCGAGCAACTCGTCCATCTTGAGGTATTGTGTGTAGGTCAAGACCATCTCATCGGCACTCCTTATCCAGCGCAAGTGGCTCGGGTCACGACAATCGCCACCCCACCCACCAGAAAACCAGGCTGACCACAAGCAGCACGAGCGATGCCAGCACCATCTTCTGCAACCGCGCACGCCGCACGGCGTCCGCGTACCCCATCCGGGAAAATGAGATCATGCTGTACAGCGGCACATACAGCTTGGGGAACATCGCGTGCAAGTGCTTCTCACACTTCTTGCCCAACAAGAAGAGCTTCGACCGCGTCTTGCCCGCCATCACGCTGAAGTTCGCAATCGCCAGATCCGCCAGTGCGTCGCAATGTTCCTTGCGCTGCTCGTAGTACGAGGCGAACGCGCGTCGCCGATCGCCCGCGTGCCGCCGAATCGCGTCGGTCAGGGCAACGACATCCTCAAACGCCGCGATCATGCCCTGGCCGAAGAACGGGACCACCGCGTGGCACGCGTCGCCGATCAACACCGCCCGATCGCCTGCATGCCACGGCCCGCAACGCACCGTCATCAGCGAACTCGTGGGATGGGTTCTGTATTCGTCGGCCAGATCCGGAAAGAGGCCCAGCGCGTCCTTGAAATGGGTTTGGAAGAACGTGGTCAGATCGGCATCCGTGGACACGGAAGCAAAACTGATCGGCCCGTCCAGCGGCCAGAAAAGCGTGCAGGTAAACGATCCGTCGAAGTTGGGTAGCGCGATCATCATGAATGTTTCACGCGGCCAGATGTGCAGCGCGTTTTGCTCCAGCAGGAACGACCCACCGGGACCGGCCGGAATCGTTAACTCCTTGTACCCGATCGGCATGTAGTCCTGGCGGTAATTGAAACGGTCCCGCCGCTGCATGGCCCGCCGCACGGCGGAAAACGCGCCATCGGCGCCCACAATGGCACCGCCGTGGACGACCGGGCGCGCGTCACCATTTCGATCGGTGAACGATAGCGACCGCCCGTTAAAATCGACGCCCACGCATTTGTGCTCAAAATGCAGCGACACGTTGTCCATCCGCTCGGCCGCGTCGAGCAGAATCCTGTTTAGTCCGCCGCGCGAAACCGAGTTGATCGCCTCGGTGTCGTCCTTGCCGTAGCGTTGAAACGTCAGCGTCCCGTCGGCGGCGTGCAGCATGCGCCCACGCATGGGGACCGATTTTTCGAGCACCGCCTCCGCCAGTCCCACCTGCCCCAGCGCGTAAATCCCCCGCGTGGAAAGCGCCAGGTTGATCGACCGACCGCCGGCGATATCCACCGTCCGCAGATCGCCGCGCATTTCGTACAGATCGACGCGGTGGCCGGCCCGGCCCAGCGCGCAGGCCATCAGCGCGCCGCCCAACCCACCGCCGACGATCGAGAAATGCTCCGCGTCACCCTGGCTCATGTCGCACCTGCTCCACACTGCTCCGTTAAGACCCGCGAAAAACACCAAACATCGTGGAACGAGTTGTACATCGGGACCGGTGCCACCCTTATGACGTTGGGGCGGCGCACGTCACAAACGACGCCCGCCTTGGTCAACCGTGCAAACAGCTCATCGGGTCGATCGTGCACCATGATGGAAAGCTGGCAACCATGCTCCGCTTCAGGCTCCGGCGTAATGACCTCGAACCGCTTCGTGGGAGCCTGTCCGATCATGTGCCGCAAATAGGCCGTCAGGATGAGGGATTTCGCCCGCAGCGCGGCCATGCCCACCCGATCGAAAAGATCATAAGACACGCGGACCGGCGCCATCGCCAGGATCGGCGGGTTGCTGATCTGCCAGCCGGCCGCACCATCGGCCGGCACGAACTCCGGCTCCAGATGCATCCGAAACCGCGTCGCCGGATCATTGCCCCACCAGCCGGCAAATCTTCGGATGCCCGGATTGTCGCCGTGGCGCGCGTGCACGAAGCATCCACCCACGGCGCCGGGCCCGGCGTTGAGGTATTTGTAGTTACACCAGACCGCGAAATCTACGTTCCAATCGTGCAGGTTAAGCGGCAGATTGCCGGCCGCGTGGGCCAAGTCCCATCCGACCACCGCGCCGACCTCCCGGGCCGCGGCGGTGATACGCGCCATGTCAAAAACCTGCCCCGTGAAGTAGTTGACCCCGCTCATCATCACCAGGGCGATGCGTTCGCCTTGCGTGCGGATCGTGTCCAGGACACCTTCCGTCCTCAGCGTTTGCTCCCCCGGCCGCGGCTTAACTACAACGAGCGCGTCGGCCGGATCGTAGCCGTGGTAGGCGAGCTGCGTCTTAACCGCGTAGGTGTCGGAGGGAAACGCGCAATCCTCGATGAGAATTCTGTGGCGCTTACCTTCGGGTCGGTAGAAGCTGACCATCATCAAATGCAAATTGACCGTCAGGCTGTTCATCACGACCACTTCACCAGGCAGAGCACCGACCAGCCGCGCCCCCGTTTCGCGAAGCGTCTCGTGATACGAATACCAGGGTGAGGCTCCATTGAAATGGCCGTCAACCCCCAGTCGGGCCCAATCGGAAAGCTCCTGATCGATCAGCGCTCGCGCGGCCTTGGGCGCCAGCCCCAGCGAATTCCCCGCGAAGTAGACACGCTCCGCGCCGGCGTCATCTGTGGGGAAACAGAATTGTTCGCGAAACATTCGCAGCGGATCGGCTTCGTCCATGGCCAGCGCAAACGCCTCGCCGCACTCGAACGAACGTCCCAACGCTTCTCGGATAACGTGCTCGTCAATCATGGATCCAGCGTCGTCCAACTATGCAGCAAAGGTCGCCCGGTCCAGCCGAAGGAATTCGAGGGCCGTGCCCGAGAGAATTCGGTCTTTGGTTTCGCAAGACAGATCGTCCATGGATTCCACGAGGCTGCCCGGACGCGCCTCGCCCAGCGGAAACGGATAATCCGACCCCAGAGCGACTCGATCGGCGCCCATCTGCCGCAGCAGCAGCCTCAATGCGTCGGGATCGTGCACCAGCGAGTCGACGTAGAATGTTCCGAGTGCCTCGCGCGGCCCCTGTTTGCAATCCACCGCGCACAGATCCGGCCGAACATCAAACCCGTGCTGCACCCGCCCCACCGTTCCGGGAAAGGCCCCACCGCCGTGGGCAAACCCAATCCGCAACTCGGGCAATCGCTCCAACACGCCGCCGAAGATGACCGAGCAAATCGCCAGAGAGGTCTCCGCGGGCATGCCCACCAGCCAACCAAGCCAGTACTTGCTCATGCGATCCTTGGCCATCATGTCCCACGGGTGCACGAACACCGCCGCCTCCAGCGCGCACGCGGCCTCCAAAACCTCTACCACGCCGGGGTGATCCAGATTCCAGTCGTTGATGTGGCTGCCAATCTGCACGCCGGGCAAATGCAGTTCCTTGACGCACCGCTCCAACTCGCCGATCGCCAGCTTGGGCGACTGCATCGGCAGAGTCCCCAATCCCACGAAGCGGCTTGGATGGGCTCGTACAACCCCTGCGATGTGGTCGTTGAGGATTCGGGAAAGGTCCAGCGCGTCGTCCGGCTTGGCCCAATAGCTAAACATGACCGGCACGGTCGACAGCACCTGCACCGAAACGCCCGCCTTGTCCCCATCGGCGATGCGCCGCTGCGGCGACCAGCAATCGTCGTGAATCTCGCGGAAAAACCGATCGTCGATCATCATGCGGGCGCAGCACGGCTTGTGGTGCTCGAGCCGGATGAAGCCGCCATATCCGTAGCGCTCGCGCAGATCGGGCCAAGTCTCCGGGAGAATATGCGTATGCAGGTCGATTTTCAAAACGGGCCATCCTCATGGCACGCGGATGGATGAAGACGCCGCGAGCCGCATCAACTCCATCGCGCTTCAGGCCACCGGAGCCGGCGGTTCCATGACCGCGTTGCATTTCTTGCACGTGCGCAGCGACACGTCGGCCCAAAACGCATCCATGAGTGGTTTGAGTTGCTTGACGATATCGGTCAGGTAGAATTGCGGATCGTACAGAATCTCGCCGCACCCCTCGCAGTAGTACCGGAGATGATCGTTTTGCCCCTCGGGCCGGCGCCGCTCGACGACCATGCCCACGGTGTTCGCCGGCCGTTGCGGCGAGTGCGGAATGTTCGGCGGCAGAAGCAGCACGTCGCCTTCTCGGATGGGCACCTCGCGCTTCACACCGGCTTCGACCACGCCGAGGATCATGTCGCCTTCGAGCTGGTAAAAGAACTCCTCCGTCGGGTTGACGTGGTAATCTTTTCGCTGATTCGGGCCGCCTACAATCATTACGATGAAATCGGTGTCCGCCCACACTTGCTGGTTGCCCACCGGAGGCTTGAGCAAATGGCGATGCTCATCGATCCAGCCTTTCAGATTAAACGCCACAACCTTGCTCATGACCGGCTCCTCGCTTCAAGATGGAAAAAATGCCATGCGGAACTCTTTGGGACGACGCGAAGTGTATCGCCCTCCCTGGCCGTTCGTCAAACGGCCCGCCTCATCCATCAACGATCGCCGCGGTGCGCTGGCCGAGGGCTCCGCGGATTCGGAACAGGCACCACGCCGCCAGCACCGACAAAACAAGGCAACCCCACCAGAGGTAGACCGCCCCGGCTCGTTGCAAGACCACACCCCCCCAACGGGGCACCGACGGTCAGCGCCGCCGCGAACGACATGGATACCACACCCATGTACCGCCCCCGAAGATCGACGGGCGCGAGATCCGCCACGATCGCCTGCATGAGCGGCGCTTGAATGAGTTCCCCCAGCGTCCACACCGCAATGCTCAGCGCGAAGTACGAGGTGGCGTTGTGGAAGCCCACCATCCAATAGCCGGCCCCGATCAGCAGCGATCCCAATATCATCATGGCCCCCCTCGGCAGCCGGTTGACCACCGACGTGACCGGCAGTTGCAGCGTCACGATCATAATCCCGTTGATGGCGATCAGCCCGCCGAACGTCGACGCCGAAACCCCGCAGACCTTCAAATGGATCGGCAGGGTGGACATGCACTGCAAGTAGACAATCGAGGTAAGAAACACCGCGCCCACGTACATCATAAACACCCGATCGGCAAGGATGCGCACGGCCGCTGCGCGCAGCGACGGGTCCGGCTCATCGGACGGAGGAGATGTTGCTTCGTCGGGTTGCGCCGGTCCGGTAGGCCGCGTTTCGCGAATGACCGACAAAATGAAGAGTCCGTAGGCGCCCGCCGTCAGCGCATCCACGCGAAAAAGCCATGGATAAGAGCGCGCCGCAAGGTAGCCTCCGATGAACGGTGCAAAGCTGACGCCCAGATTGATCGCAAAGTACATCAGCCCAAACGCATGCGCGCGCCGGTCGGGCGGTACCAGGTCGGCGATCATGGCGGACGCCGCCGGCCGGTACATATCTCCGCTCAACGCGAACACAAAGGCCGCGGCCATCACGGCGGCGGGACTTTGCAAGAGCGGAAAAACAGCCAGCACCGCCGCGCTGCCCATCAGCGCAAAAATCATCACCGGTTTGCGCCCGATGCGGTCGGCCAGATGCCCTCCGGCAAGAGCTGCCAGCAGCGAGCCAAATCCGAACACACCGATGGTCTGCGTCGCGAACTCCGCGCCCAGGCCGAGTTTGTACTCAAGGTAGCGCGAGAGAAAAATGATCACCAGCGTTCCAGCGCGATTGATGAACGTGCCCAGGCAAAGCAGATAGACCGGCACCGGAAGATGGGAATAGTCCTTAATCACCAACAACACGCTGCAAGACAAACCGGTGATGCGCAACTCGAGCCGAATCCTATCGCCCAAGAAGGGACGCGGGAAGCCTTGTTGTACTACCGCATGCTATGATTCGGACTTCAAAGTTCGGGACAAGAACTGCCCCAACAGGCTGCGAAGCAGTTTCCAGACCGGGCTATCGGTGGGTTTGGGGGAAACCGCCGCACAGATGCGGTGGTCGGTCGGCCCGGTTTCGAACAGAATCATTTCCAGGTGCAGCTTGAGTGGTCGGCCGGTTACGAACGGGTCATAGCTGTTAAGGGTGGCGTGAAAGTGGCGGGCGTTGGGGGCTTCGAAGTGATCCTCCTCGACCACCGCGGTGATCTTGGCTACGTCGATGGCAAACTCCGTGCCCTCGGCCACGGTCTTGCAAAGCCCGCGATAGTACGTTTCCAGAAACGACTTCAGCATGGCCGCGTCGATGGAAACGCGGTTGGTGATCTTGACGGCGAAGAGGTAGGTGAAGTAGGTATCGGACTTTGCGTTGAACATGCCCGGCGCGAAACGCAGCTCCTCGAACCCGGAGTATTTCAAATCGGGCGCGAAGGACAGCGGGAAATCAATGCGCTCGAAACGCCAATCCGGGGGCGTTTCCGGCAAGATATCGGGTTTTTGTTGAGGTTCCCCACCAAGGGCCATCACGACCAAGCTCATGCAGCAAGCGATCATTGAAATCGTCCCTTTCCACGGAGGCCTACGCCGACCCTGTACGATGCCATCGCGCCATCCCGCATCTGTCAACCCCCAAGCGCCAAACAATACAGTTGCGCACAAGGGATGATGCTGCCGGGTTGCGCATGCCAGTTCCAAGCCGCAGGCGCCGGCCTGCGGACCATCCGCGGTAGGGTGTCACCAGGCTTGCGCCTGGTGTTCTGAGGCGACATCCCACCCGCGTGAGAGACCCGGCATGCGAACCGCGAGGCCGGTTGGCGCCAAAAAACACCTCGCGGCGGGAATAAACAGGGCGCGATGCTACGTTCTATGGACAGAGTGCAACGCCGCTTGATAGCATGACGGCGCGTGGGGTGTATTGGGGCGTGGTCTTGACGGATCGCGGACAGAGTCAACCATCGAGACCACGCGCCAGCGAGAATCGAAGCCTGCCATGACGCACGCTGATGGAGAAAACCCCATGCCTGAATCCGCAGCCGGGATCGAAGCCGTCCACGGCGTCATCGTAGCGCCCCCAGCCCGTTCGAAGAGCGTCTCCCACAAGCGGATCAGCCCGATCAGCATCACGCTGATCGCGTCGACCCTATTTGCCGGGAGCTATGCCGGCTACCAGCGGTGGGGTACGGTTGCCAACGCCGACACGGTTGAATACACGCAAAACTTCGGCGGCGGTTTCCTTGCCATCGGAATGACGCAGGATCAGCCCGGTTTTGTCCTCCTATCGGGGCTGGATCGCGAAAAAGTTGAAGTCCGTGCCGATCAGACCCGTAACCGCCTCGCCGGCACCCACACGACTATTGAGATTCAAACGCCCCGAGCATCCTTATCCGTTCGCCTCCGCGGTCCCGAAGTCCTCCTCGTGACAGAAAACGGCCACATTACCCGGCACGGCGTCGATTGGACCGTTGATGATTTCAACGCCCTGCGCGCGGCGGTGGACTGCGCCACCCACGAGACTGCCGAGGCCAAGCACCGATGCGGCCAACCCTTCACAGATCTGCATGAGGCCCTGGCAGCGTGGCCGCAGCGGCGTATTCCTCAACGCGTCCGCGCGTTTCTGGCGCCGTTTCGCGAGCATCGCCGGACCGGCCGCAAGCGCGATTGACGGCTGCCTCCGCCCGCACCGCTTCCCACAATGCGCGCAGTACGATGCTGATCGCCGCGCGCCGGCCGGCATGCGCCCGATGCCCGAAATGCGGGGCTTTTGTTGGTGTCCCTCGACGATCGCGCACCCGCGCTACGACGCCGAGACCGTGCCCTCCATCAAGGGCACTCGGCATTGGGACCACAAACGCCACCCTCGGTCCATACGCCGGGCGGGG
>JBHHUB010000048.1:0-22731 GCA_046753625.1 Phycisphaerae bacterium
CCGCCCATGCCGCCCATGCCGCCGGGGGGCATGCCACCCGGCATACCGCCGGCTCCCTTGGGCTCCTTCTCCTTGATTTCGCTGATCGCGCAGTCGGTGGTCAACAGCAAGCTTGCGACCGAGCCTGCGTTCTGAAGTGCCACGCGCTCGACCTTCGCCGGAACAAGCACGCCCATCTTGATCATATCGCCATACTCGCCGGTCATCGCGTTGAAGCCATAGCTGGGATCCTTGTTGTCGGACACCTGCTGCCAGACGATCGAACCGTCCTCACCCGCGTTCATCGCGAGCTGCTTGAGCGGCGCAACGATGGCCCGGCGAATGATGTCGACCCCGGTCTTCTCGTCGCCGCGGACCTTCTTGGTCAGGCCGTCAAGTACCTTAGCCGCCCGCACGATGGCCACGCCGCCACCGGGCAGCACGCCCTCTTCCACCGCCGCGCGACAAGCGTGCAGCGCGTCTTCAACGAGGGCCTTCTTCTCTTTCATCTCGATTTCGGTCGCGGCGCCGACGTTGATCTGCGCCACCCCGCCGGAAAGCTTGGCGAGGCGTTCCTCAAGCTTCTCACGATCGTAATCGCTCGACGTGTTGTCGATCTCATGTTTGATTTGCTCGATGCGGCTCTTGATCTGCGCGGTCGCCCCGGCGCCTTCGATAATCGTGGTCGTATCCTTGTCGACACGAACCCGCTTGGCCGCGCCGAGATCGCTCAGCGCGATGTTTTCCAGCTTGATGCCGAGATCCTCAAAGATGGCGGTCCCACCCGTCAGAACCGCGATGTCCTCCAGCATGGCCTTGCGACGATCGCCGAACCCCGGCGCCTTGACCGCACAAACCTGGAGCGTACCGCGCAGCTTGTTGACCACGAGCGTCGCAAGGGCTTCGCCTTCGATGTCCTCGGCGATAATCAGCAGCGGTCGCCCGGACTGCGACACCTTCTCCAGTACCGGAACCAGATCCTTGACGCTGGAAATCTTCTTCTCATGGATCAACACGTACGGCTTTTCCAGATCGCAAGCGAGCTCGTCGAATTTGGTAATGAAGTGCGGCGAAAGGTAGCCCTTGTCGAATTGCATCCCCTCGACGAGATCGACCGTGGTTTCCAGCGTTTGCCCTTCCTCGACCGTGATCACGCCGTCCTTGCCGACCTTCTCCATGGCTTCGGCGATCTTGCCGCCGATTTCCTCGTTCTGATTGGCCGAGCACGTGCCCACCTGCGCGATCTGCTTGGTGCCGTTGACCGGCGTGCTCATATCGGCGAGTTCATTCGTGATCGCCTTGATCGCCTTCTCAATTCCACGCTTGAGCTGCATGGCGTCGGCACCGGCCGCGATATTCTTCAGGCCTTCGTCGAAAATCGCCTCGGCATAAACGGTGGCCGTCGTTGTTCCGTCGCCCGCGATGTCGGACGTTTTCGAGGCCACTTCCTTGACCAGTTGAGCGCCCATGTTCTCATAGGCATCGTCGAGCTCGATCTCCTTGGCTACCGAAACGCCGTCCTTGGTCACCGTAGGCGCGCCGAACGACTTCTCGATCACCACGTTGCGACCGCCCGGGCCGAGCGTCGCCTTCACCGCACGCGCCAACTGCCTGACGCCGCGCCGAATCGACTCGCGGGCCTCCATTTCAAATGCTATCTGCTTCGCTGCCATTGACGTTTATCTCCAATTTCTTTCATTCAAAATCTGCGTCCGCATGCACAACACCACCGGGCCGATCGTGCTAACCGACCACGCCCAGAATGTCCGTCTCGTCCATAATCATGTACTCTTCGCCGTCGACCTTGATGTCCGTGCCGGCGTAGCTCGTGAACAGCACTTCGTCGTTCTTCTTGACCTGCATCTCACTGCGCGTGCCGTCGTCCAGCAGACGCCCGCTCCCCACCGCCAGGATGATGCCGCGCTTCGGCTTTTCCTTCGCGGATTCCGGCAACACGATCCCACCGGCGGTCTTCTCCTCTGCTTCCACCCGCTTCACGATAACCTTGTCGCCAAGAGGCTTGATGTTGAGCTTTGCCATCTTCAAAAAAACTCCTTTCATACCGTTAAAAGCCGCCGAATCCGAGTCCGGCGCTAATTGTCATTGATCGGATCCATGAGTACGCGACGAAGCGCTCCCAGTAAATCCTCTTCATCCAGCGGGTGCGTGATCACGCTGGTCACCCGCAACGCCAACGCCGCCTCCAGCACCTGCCGCGACGGCCGCGTCGTGACCAGCCAGCACGGCAAAACGTCATCAATCGACCGGATAATCCGAAGGACCGACAACCCATCCATGCCCACATCGTCCCCACAGACCACAGCCGCTGAAAGACCACCCTGCTCCACGCGGGCGATCGTATCCTTGCCCGTATGGGTACGGCAGACAGTCAACCGCACCGACTCCAACGAACACGCCACGCCGAGGATGCGCCCCGCAGACTCCGTGCACAGGCCGTACGCCAGAAGAATGGCTCGCGGATCGCGCGAATTGCCCGGACTCGATTGCCACCTTGGACCGCTGGTCACAGTACCCTCTCGCCACGATGCTTCCGCCTCGATCAGCTAGGCGCGCAGGCTTACACCTCGCAATGGAAGGCACTCATGCACGCACGGTGCCACGTCCGCCCCGAGAGGCACCTTTCGGCAGGAATCGCATAAACCTTTTAGAGAAAACACGTTACACCCCGATGCGACCGAAAGACCGGCCACCGCGCATCAGCCTGACCGACCGGTATGCTGTCAAACCGGTTCCCAAGCCCACCCGCCGCTGCCAGTTTGGCAGGCAAGACCCCCACCCGAGCCGCGGGCGTCAGCCCGCGCGGCCGCCCGAACCCGCGCACCAGCGAGTGACCCCCCGGAACCCAAGTCGGGGATGCCCACGCCCTACCCGCCCTCAACCACGCGTAACCGCCTCAGAATCTGTCTTAGCCGGGCCTGATAGGAATCATGCGCCACGATGCCGGATCGCAACGCGTTCGGCCCATCAAAGCCCGCCTCCGCCGAACGCAGCACGGCCGCAACCACCTCCGCCAATTCCTCGCGCGTGCGGTAGAAGCGAATTCGCTGCACCAGCGCGGCGCGATCGGGATTCTCCGCCAGCACCTCCTCCGCAGTGCCGCGGCACGCCACAGCCACCTCCGCGGATAGGGTCTGCATCGCCAACTCCACGCTCGGCCCGACGCAATGCCCCAGTACGACCAGCCGGTATGCAGCGCACCGGGCCGATCGCTCAATTTCATTGGGAATCGGCCCCTTGAGCCGGCATCCTCCCTTCAGCACGTCGGCCGGCCAGTTCGCGCCGCACACATCGACGCCCACCCCGAGCGTATCCAACCGCGAGGCAATCGCCAAGGCTACGCGTGCCGGCGCGATGACGTTGCGTACCATTTTGAGAAACCATTCACGTACGGCCCCATCCGTAACGCGGACCTGGGATTCCGCCTCCGCCTCGCGCAAGTACCGTTCGGCGGTTTCATAGGTGTACTCGTCGCAGGCACGTTCGAGCACGTGCTGCATGGATCGCCAAAGCGACACGTGGCTGACCAGGGAAATGCCGCAGGATTCCGGCCGATCGTCCGGTGGATCGATCCACAGCGCCACCTCGGCCGGCTCACCGCCGACAGGAGCAGTCGGGCGATGGCGTTCCCCATCGACCCCGACATCAAGCACGCACACCTGCCCCTCTGGCATGCCGTGATCAATCCAACGCGCGCGATCGGCGACGCTCCGGGCGCACCACAGATCTCGCGGGCGCAGCTTCGCCGCCGCGTCGGCCTCCACCTGCCCACCGGTAGCGCACCACGAGACCACCGGAAGCGCATCGGGCAGAAGGGCTCGAAACGACTCCGTACAGCCGCCCAGGAAAAGAACCGCCTCCGGTTGAAGTCGCCCAATCAAACCCAGGCGTGCCAATACGTGGCACTTATTGGGCGCATCGGGAATACACGCCCCCCACCGCCACCCAAGCGCCGTCAGCGCCCGCCCCACCCCGCGGGCCCGCTCGATCGCCGCCTCTCTCGGATCCACCCCCACCAGTACCAGACACGGGGCCGGACTGATTTCTGAAAAACACCGTGCCCCAATCGCCGACGACGACCGCCCAACGGCTTGGGCCAACGCCGCGCCCACCGCAACCGCGGCCCCCTCCAGCTCGCGTTGAAGCAGTGCCATTTCCTGTGGCGGGCATTGCGGCACCCGCGGCACATGACGCGGCAGCTCGTAGCCGACGTGTGACTCGAAGAAGGCCACGATCGCCGCAGACCGATCGACCCCGATCAGCCAGACCAGCCGACCGGCCTCCATCGGCGCCGTGTAGTCATAGAGCCGCATCGCGAGCTTCACCATCGCAGGCGAAGCCTCCAGCACAAAGACCGCCGCGTGCGCCGGCAACCGGTCGAGAAGCACCAAGACATCCTGCCCGGTCAGTACGGACGGTAGCGCCAGGCTGGCCCCGTCGCTAACGAAGCCGCCGAACATCGCCCGCGCACTGATCGTGGGCATGGAGGATCCGCCGAACCAGCCACGCTCGCCGTTCGCATCGCCAAGCAAGAAGGTAGCCGATCCGTCTCGGCCGACGGCAGGCTCGAAGGGAGGCAAAGACGCCGCATCCACCATCGAAGCCACCTCGGGCTGCATGCGGCGGAGCACTTCGAGATTCCGGGCAAGGCATCGCGCGCTTTCCCCGGCAAAGCGATCAAGCTGAAGTGTCGCGGTTTCCGTGCTCAACAAAACCTCTCGGCGGGCGGCATGGGCAAACACCGGCCGGTTCGTGCAGCGGCACCCCGCACTACGTCCGGTTCATCGCGATCACAAAGAGAAAGACAATCCAAAAGGCCCAGGTCACCCCCGCCACAACGGTCCACCAGATGGGCCTGGGCGGCGAGTTCCCGATGGGTATCTCGTCCGGCGGAATATCGTCCGTACCGGCCTGATGGCTTGAGGGTTCCACAAGATGTCACTCCCTGGCAAAAGAAAACCCGTCTTCGTCCGCGACCGCTACGCGCGTAACGCCGCTTCTTAAGACGGTCATTGTAACGGCATAATGCCATCGCACCAGAAACCCTCGAACCGACCCCCTCCTCCGGGTGCAAGACAGAATCGGCGGCGTCCAAGAATCGCCCGTGCCCCGTTTACGGGGCGTTCCCGCGAAGTCGCTTCCCGGGCGTAGAACGTCCGGGCTAACGGCCCTTCGGGAAAGACCGCTGAAGCGGTCTGCCGGTTACAAGCCCCCGAAAAACTTCGCCACCACGCTGCACGGTATGACCCACGACGCACCCGCCGGGATTGTCATGGACTCCCCTCCTCCGGGACGGTTTAAGACTTTCAATCTTCAATCTTCAATCTTCAATCTTCAATCTTCAATCTTCAATCTGCAATCTGCAATCTTCAATCTTCTCATCCGGTACATCGATCCGAACGGGAATCTCGATCGTTTCCGCTCCCACAATCGATGTCGTGACCACCACCGTCGTTTCATGGGTCCCCGGCGGAAGATCCTCGACCAGGGCCACCTCCAGGAATCGCAGGTGCTTGTATGGTGAGCTGGCCTCGTAATCCATACCAACGCGAATCGAATCCAGCTCGCATTCCGCCTTGGTTAGTTTTAAGTGCGCTTGCGGGGACGCCTGAAGCTTGACGCGCCGGCGCGTCCCGATCAGCGTACCGTCCTGCCGCAGCACCACCAACGCCGGCTCCACCAGCACCCGGGGTGCCACGTGACCGAACACGGGAATAAACAGCACCGGCTGATCCAAGGATGACGTATAGACGTTCAAGGTCGTGGCAAACGGCCCCGACGGGGCATCGTCCCGCACCGTCATCGTAAACTCGTACCGGCTGTACGGCGCAGACCGACCAACCGGCTTGAATGCCACATCCAACAGCGGTCCCGCCGAGGCACTGAGCACTTCGAACGGAGTCTTGGCCGACGCGCGAACAACCACCGGAGTCAAATGCCGACCGCGCGACGTTTTCATCCGCGTCAAGTCCACCAGCGCTGGCTGCCAGAGCAAGTCCGCCACAACCTCACCGCGAACCGCCGTCGTATGCGTCCGCTCAAAGCCGTCCACGTTGACATGCACCACCACCGCCATGTTCACACGACCGAGCGGCGCCGCCTCCGACACCGTAAAGTAGACGCGTTGGCCCGTCTTGCTCCCATCCTGGAACGGTTGTACCTCGGCCGTCATCGGCGCATTTTCGGGCAAACCGACACCGAGAATCTCAAGCCCACCACGGCCGGGGGAAGGTGTCAGTTCCAAGTAGCGATCGGCCGTTTGACCGCGCTGCAGCATCCGCACGTTGACGGATTGACTGGGCTTTACATCAAGAAGGCCTTGCACTTCAGCCGTAAACTCGAGCCGCAGACTCTCCTCCGTCGGATCATTACTCTTCACGGTAATGTGCTTTCGCTGCGAACCGCGGCGCTTGCTGCTGTCGAATTGGGCCGCCAATTCGATAAGAGAGCCAGGAGCAATCACCCGCTGATCTTCGGGCAAATCGATCACCGTGCAGCCACACGCCGCGTGCGTCTCCTCGATGACCAGATCGGCGTCACCCTGATTCTCAAGAATCCAGCGCACGATCACCTTGTCCCCTTCGATCACCTTGCCCAAATCCAGGATCCGATTCGCTACAAACAGCTTGGGCTGCGCCCGCGCGGACCGATCATGCTGCTTCGGCGTTGGCGGCAGTTGCCCCAACACCGAAGTCCCCGCCGTGGCGAACAGCCCCAAAACCAACGCGAATCCCAAGCCGGACCCACGACCGGTCCACCCTGCGACGCCCGTCCGGTCCGCCTGTTTTATCTCGCCGGCCTGCCCGCGCAGAACGCGACGCAAGACCATGCGGTATTCCGCCGAATCGATTACGCCATCCATCCAAACACTTCCCTTCGCGTCGAATCCAACTTCACCGGCGATTTCCTGCACCGGACCCGCCCCCAAACCGCGGGCTCGGCTTCCCGAGCCGCGGGCTTGCAGCCCGCGCGGTCGCCCGAACTGGCAGAAGCCCACGGTTCGAGTGATCGCAGCACCGACGCAGCACCCGCGCGTCGCAAGCACGTCACGATACCAGTACGCCGCCCACATACTATAGGTTGCGTGCGACCGCGAAAAGTAACGGCAACTTAAACGGCGGCATCAATCGCGCCGGGGCTCGCGTTGGCTTCCATGCAGCGATATCGAGTGGTTGGCCACGGTTCCCCTCGGGCTGCCGGCCCATCCGCTGAAATCCGGCGCAACGCACGGCAGCCCCGAGCCGCGGGCTTGAAGCCCGCGCGGCCTCACGGGTTTGCCCGACAACCGCTACACGCAAGCCGCAACCGGATTAGGGAATGATCAACTGAAGATTGTGCACCCTGGGCCCGTCATTGACGTCCCGAAGGGAAAGATTGACCGTCTTACCCGCCAACGCATCCGCTCGGGAAAAACGAAACTCCACGGTCTGCGAGTCGCCGGGTGCGACGTTGGTCAGCGGGCGGTACTGCCGCTCCCGGCCCGGCACGTTGGCGGTGCTGCGCAGATCGATCATCTTGGCGGAACGGTTCGTCACGGTATGGGTCAAGATGATGTCGCCGCTCTTGCGCGATGCCATCGCCAGGACATCGACATCCAGCAAACCGAGCCGAAGCGTCAACGGAATCTCCAGGAAATAGGGTGGGCGTGCAAGCTGCAACTGAGCGGTTAGGAGGCGCTCCCCTGCGGCCACGTTGTGTGGATATCGAATCGACACGGGAATCTGCGTTACACGCTGCGGCGACAACTGCAACGACGTGCGACTCCCGGTAATCTCCCATGACTCGGGGCCGACAAGAGCAAGCGTTCCGGAAAGAGCGCGCGATCCTTTGTAGGGTATCTCGATGGTGTGCGCAGCGAGTTCCGTCCCGGTGGCCAATTCATTCGGCTCAAGGCGGACCGACGCCCAAAGATCGACCAGCCAGTTTTCGACGCCTTCAATGAACACCGGCGTGGGGTACAAACGAACCTGATGCCGACCGTCCTCACCCCGCACCAGCGGCGTGGAAACACCCCACGCGTCCACCTGCTCCGTGGCCGCCCCCACTTGAATGGGATACGTGCGCCCGGCGTGGTCGGCGTTGGGATCCCAAAGCACCAGCGTGCTGGTATCGCCGGACTGGAACGAATAACACACCACACCCGGCACCACCGGGAGGCGGTGGCCCGGCGCAGCGTCGCCCAGCAAGTCCGCGATCGTCCGAAGCAGAATGTAGTCTTCGCGGGGCTCCGCGATCCGCCCCGACACGCGGTCCCGAACACACCACGGCTGCGGAACGTATACCGTAGACGCACCGGCAAAGCGGGCGGCGATAATCCGGTGGGCGTACCGCGCCAGGCGCGCCATCCGACGGTACCCCGCCTCCGGCAAGGGTTTCACGTACACCGACAGCGCCCCCGGATACCGCTTACGTGCGTCCTTAACGATGCGCCCGAACGCCTCGATCCCCACCCCCTCGTCGATGATCACCGTGTGATGATCGACTTGCACCGAATCCCCATCCGGAAGCGCCGACACGCCGACCGGCAGCGCCAGCCGCGGCAGCGTGATGAACTGCTGCATCGTTGTGCGCGTCTGTTCCACGGCGCGATCGAGTTCCTTGGCCTCTACCGTTTGCGACTCGTCGTCCGCCCCGATCTGCCAGAGGTCGAACACGCCCGCGTTCGGGACAACGACCGCAGCCATGTGATCGTGCCACGCGTTGATTGGTCCCGAGAGCAGCTCCATCAAGGGTCGTGGATAAGGCCCATCACTCTGCACGATTGGGCCCGGCGGCCCGACGAACACACCGGTCAGGCTAAAACCACTGCGTACCAGCGTTTGCAGAAAAACGTCCGTCTGTTGGCGCTCGGCCGGGCTCGGCGCGTCGGCCGCCACCCCGCTCCAAACAGGAATCTTGGCCGACCGGACGGAGAGTTTATTCATCATTGAGGCTTCTGCAGTGACATCACTACGGCATTTCGGGTCCAGAACGATGCCGAACGACCGCCCCGTGGACCCGGAATCGCCGCGCGCCGCGGCCAGGCGAGCGAAGGTCAATTCGCGCGTCACGACTTCCTGGGGGCCGCTGAAAACCTGCAACACGGCATGGTACACGCCGGGATTCAGGTCGCTCATGGAAAAGTCGTATGGTTCCGCCTTGGTGCCCACGCTCGCGCGAATCCGATGAATGGCCGCCAGACCGCCGTCGGCCGCGAATATGGACAGTGTTGCATGGAGGGAATGATCCTCGTAATCGGCCACCACAACGCGCAGCGATTGGGACTGGCCGGGAACCATGATGTTCCCCTCGGCGGTCGCATCCAACTCGGCACGCGGCAAGGCAAAAACGGTCAGATCATCGAACCATGCCTTGCCGCGAACGTCCAACCGGCGAATGTGACGACGCCCCAACACCGCCGTACTCCATTCGGATTCCTGCAACACCCAGGCGATCAACCCGATTGTGCGTGCGTTCGCGGGAGCCGACGGAAGCAGGATTTCAACCTGATGCCACCCGCCCTCCATCTCGAGCCCGCCGATATACTTGCTGCGCACGACCGTCCCGGCGATCGGATGCCCCCAGGTGTCAAGAAAATGGGCACTAAGGCAAGCGCGGGCGCCGCGCAAACCTTCAGGCTTGATGTAGCCTTCGATGCGATAATCCGTGTTCCGACGCACGCCGGTCTCGGGACCGCGGTACTGAAACGCGACGCTGCGCCCCGAGCACGCCAGACCAAACGAAGGCGGCGCGTCGTGGCCCACGTCAAAGTCAAACGCCCCCGTCGCAAACGTCGGAAAACCCGGCAACGCAATCTGCGTCCAAAACCTCGGCTCTTGCTCGAGGTTGCCCTGCGCTCGCTCGTCAAAATCAAAGCGGTGCACGATACGCTGCACCGCTTCTTCAGAATCGCCACTTTGACGGGCGGACGCGGCCGCGCTCCAGAAGCAACACGCGCACACGCCCCCCACCAGCGCAAGGCCTGTCCTGAAATCAGCGCGAACCCTATCCACCTGACCACGGTCCTTTCCTCAGGTGTTATCGGCATCCCACCGCGCCCGCTTGGGACACCTTGCCGCACGGCCGCCCTCCGCCGCATGCACGCGACCCGTGCCCAGCGGCGCGAAGTCTGGCCGAATCCGCCGGCCCTGGAGTTCAGCCTTAAAGGCTGGAGGAAAGAACGTCGGCTCAGCGCTCACCACCGAGGAGCGATACGGCATTGAAGCCGCCAAACGTGTTCGGGATCCATGAATCAATCACGGTTGACGGCTTTTTCTGCTTGCTGCACGAAAGCACCGCGTGAAGCCGCCGCAGGTGTCACGGACGCGCCGCAATTGCACGCCCGTCAGATCATACGTACCATGGCCCCCACCATGAACCCTGAAGAGCCCTACGCGGTCCGCCAATACCTGACCAGTTTCGATTCCAATCGAACCGGCAACATCCTGACCGATGTCCTGGTTATCGGAAGTGGGGTCGCCGGTATGAGGGCGGCCATCGAGGCGTCGGAAAACGCCATGGTCACCCTCATCACCAAGGCCGACCTGCACCTATCCTGCACCAACCTCGCCCAGGGTGGCATCGCCGTCGCCATCGACGAGAATGACAACCCCGCCGATCATATGGCCGACACCCTCCGCGTGGGCTGCGGCCTGAGCAACCAAGCCGCAGTCGAGTTTCTCGTCTCCGACGCCCCGCAACGCATCCGAGAGCTGATGGATTGGGGCATGCCGTTCGACCACAACGACCAGGCCTTGGATCTCGGCCGCGAAGGGGGCCACGGTCGCAATCGGATTGTTCATTCCGACGGAGACCAAACCGGAAAAGCCCTTTCCAAAACCCTCGCCCGGCGCGTGCTGGCCACCAGGAACATCCGCGTGTTCCAACAATGCTTTCTGATCGATTTTCTGGTCGCCGACGGCGTGTGCGTCGGCGCCGTGACGTTTCAGCCCAAATACGGCCACCAACTCATCTGGGCCAAGCAGACGATCCTCGCGTCCGGTGGATGTGGACGGCTGTGGCGGGAAACGACCAACCCTGAAGTGGCTACCGCCGACGGGCTCGCGGCCGCATTCCGAGCCGGAGCCGCACTCGTCAGCCTGGAATTCATGCAGTTCCACCCCACTACCCTTTACGTCGCCGGAGCCGGTCGCGCGCTCGTTTCCGAGGCCGTGCGTGGGGCCGGCGCGTACCTGGTCGACCGCAAGGGACATCGGTTTATGAACGATTTCGACGATGCCGGCGAACTCGCCCCGAGGGACATCGTCAGCCGCGCCATCCATACTCACCTGCGCCAAACCCGGGCCAACTGCGTATACCTCGACGTGCGTCACATCGCCGATATCCGCAGCCGCTTTCCACACCTCGCCAAACTGTGCGATGCGTTCGAGATCGACATCGATACAGACTTGATTCCTGTACGCCCCAGCGCCCATTACATGATCGGCGGCGTCCAGGTCGATCTCGACGGACAAACGGCCCTCGATGGGCTGCTCGCCTGCGGCGAGGTCTCTTATACCGGTGTCCACGGCGCCAACCGTCTCGCGAGCAATTCGCTACTCGAAGGACTCGTGTTCGGACGTCGCGCCGGCGAGCGTGCGGCCACCCAAGCCGCAAACATCGGCGCCAATCGCATCCGAAGAATCATCAACCGCAACGACGTGTCACTGCGTACGGAATTGGATCTCGCCGACATTCAACATTCGCTGCGTAGCGTCATGTGGCGCAACGCCGGCATTGTCCGCTCGGCGGACCGGCTCATCGAAACACAGGACATCCTGCGCTTTTGGGCGCATTACACCCTTGACAAAACCCTGAACGCGCCGACGGCATGGGAAACCCAGAACCTGCTCACACTCGCCTACCTGGTCACCCTCTCCGCGCTGGCCCGAACGCGGTCCATCGGTGTCCACTGCCGCGCCGACACCCAGCCTCAAGGCGACGCTCCGCGCTACCTGGTCCGCGTCACCCGGACCGACAGTGCCGTCGATGTGTCGCGTCAGAACCTGTCCTGATGACTCGAACGACACGGCTGCACCGCGCCCTGCGGCGACACACACTCCGGCTTCAACGCAACGCCGCCCGTCGTCCGATCCTCATGATGCGCCATCGCCCAGCGGTAGGCCCAGACGCGCTGCGGTAGGGTCGGCGATCGGGATCGCATCGAGCAGTTGCCGCGTGTAGACATGACGCGGCGCGGCGAACAACGCATCAACATCGCCGTGCTCCACGATGCGCCCCCGGCGCATCACGGCGACACGATCACAGACGCAACGCACAACGCCCATATCGTGCGTGATGAACAAGAGCGCGATGTCGCGATCCTCCCTGAGGTCCAACAGGAGATTGACGATCTGGGCCTGAATCGAGAGGTCCAACGCGCTGGTCGCCTCATCGCAGATCAGCAGTTGCGGTTCCAGAATCAGGGCACGTGCGATACCAACGCGTTGTCTCTGGCCACCTGACAGTTCGTGCGGATAGCGCATCGTCAAGCCGCGTCCCAATCCGACCCGCTCCAGCGTACGTTCCACCCGGCGTGCCCTCGAGCGGCCGGAACCGATCCCGTGGATCACCAGCGGCTCGGCGACAATGCGCCCAACCCCAATGCGCGGATTCAGACTGCCCGCCGTATCCTGGAACACCATTTGGATGTTGCGCGACAGCTCACGCCACCGCCCGCGATCGGCCCGATGAATCTCGCGCCCCTCCAGCAGGATCCGCCCGGCGACCGGCCGGACCAGACCCACCAGGGCTCTTCCGATCGTCGACTTGCCCGAACCGCTCTCCCCGACCAGCCCGAGCGCCTCGCCGCGCCGAATCTCCAAATCTACATGGTCCACCGCCCGCACGACCGATCGTCCGCCCCACGCCCCGGCGCGCACCGGGTATTCCACGCATAGATCGGCAGCTTCCAGCAGCGGCATGCCGACGCCCACCGGCCGACTCGACTCCGTGGCTCGCCCCATGACCCACCATCCTATCCACCCAGCGTCTTCAGCCGGTTGCGCAGCATGACCCACTGCGCGCTGCCCTCCGGCAACACCTCAATCGCCCGCCGGAGCAATCGTTGCGCGCCCACGAGGTCGCCGCGTCCGGCCAGCAGTTCGGCTTGACAATGCAACACCGCCGACGCCCCCGGAGCCAGCTCGGCCGCCCGCTCGGAAAGCGCCCACGCTTCATCCAAATCGTTCCCCTCGCGCCGCTCCAGAAGCAACATCGCAAGCTCCAGCAAGACCATCGGGTCGTCGTCGCCAAGCGCCAGGCATTGACGGTACCGCGCAATCGCCTCGTCGCGTTGATCCTTGAGCACCAGCGTAACCGCATACTCATGCTGCCACGACCGATCCTGCGCAAAACGCGATTCGGCGTCTTTGAACCGTGCCAACGCCTCGTCAAGTCTCCCAAGATCGCGCAGAAGACGAATCAGCGCAAGCTCTGCGGTCGGATCCTCCGGCGCCGCACGAGCGGCATCGATGGCGCGGCGCAGTCCGGCCTCATTCACCTCGCTCAGCGCCCGGCTCGCCAGATCGAGCAGGGACTTCGTGTCCTGATGACCGGGCACCTGCATGTCCGCGATCTGCAAGTGTTTGACCGCGCGGATGTAATCTCCGAGCAGATAGTATCCGTTGCCGATAACGCGCTGGGCATCGGTAAACCCCGGATCGATCGACAGTGCCCCGTGCAGCAAACCAACACCGCGCGCGATGGCCTCAGGATCATCGCGCGTCACCAGCCATTGCCCCAGCGCGTAGCGCGCCTGCACGGCGTCGGGCAGATCATGCTGCGCAGCCGCGTACAATGTCCCGTTGTTTCGCCACTGAAGGCTCCGCATCCAGCACCGCCCCATCATGACCGCCACCAGCAAAACGCCCAGCAGCGCAACCCATCGGCGACGCAGCAGCGGCTCAACGGCCGCCGCAACCACTATGGCGACAAACAGCGACGGCAGATACCAGATGCGCTCCGCGAAGAATACTTGAATCAAAACCAGCGAATTCGACGTCGGCGCATAAGCCACCAACGCCGCCACCGAAGCCACGGCCACAAACCGCCGCCCACGACGCCAGGACCAAACCGAAAACACGATCATGCCGAGACCCGTCGCCGCCCCAAGCAGGACCTGCCCGTCCCAAACACTTGTTGCCAGACGGATGGCATTAATAGAATACCCCACGGCGAGCACCCGAGGCCAGAGCATCTTGCCCCAATACATGCCCCACAGTTGCACGACCCCCAACGCATGTTGCCACGTGGGTGCATCGACCAGCACGTTGACCGTCTTGGTCAGCGCCGGCGTCTGGTGCCATCTCCCCTCCAACGCGTACCATCGAAGCACCAAATAGGCAGCCGTGGGAATCAGCATGTAACTCGCTGCCGCCACCGAGCGTACCACCGCGCCGCCGGGCACGCTCCGACCCGCCCGATCCTTCCGCCGCCACAACCAGTCGAAAAGAGCGACCAACGCCACGGCGGTGACTCCGCTTTCCTTCGCCCCCATAGCCACAAACGCGCACAGTCCCGCCGCGATCGACCCGAGCCACACCTTCCCCGGCCCGCCGGATCGCCGGTCGCGATGACACAGCAGCGCCGCCCCAACACCCGCAGCCGCCAGCAAGTCCGCCCGACCGACCACGTTGTTCAGCACGTCCGTATGAATCGGCATGACGGCAAAGAAGACCCCGGCGGTCAGCCCGACGGTCTCCGATGTTCCGATCGCCGCGCACAGCCGCACAAGCAACACGGCCACCAGCGCATGCAGGGCTATGTTCACCAGATGGTGGGCCCAGGCCCGATCCCCCGCCACGGCATAAACCAGGCGATAGGACGCAAGCGCCATCGGTCGATACAGCAAGTCCCGATTCGGCGTCGCCTCCTTCGCTTCCGACCAGTAATCGGTGGTCCAAATCGACCACCAGCCCCCTTCCCCGGTCACCTTCGCGTTGCGCTGGACGATGGGCACCCCGTCGTCGCAAAAGTCGTTGGGCACAACGGTGGAAAAGCACGCCACCGAAAGCAACGCCACAATCCAACAAGAGTGCCCGGCGATCGAACGCTGATTCGACTTGACCACCCGCCGATTCCTCTCGATCACCTGTACCGGCCCACGCCACCGAACCGCGCCCGTCAGGAAGCGGCCCGCCCGACCCCAAGCCGCGGGCTTCAGCCCGCGCGGCCGCCCGGCAACGATACTTCTCCATCGCTTTCCCGCGCCAGCTCGCGATCCCGGTCGAGCAACTCAAAGAATTTGCCCGTAGCGGCACAGAGTTCCGCCACATTCGCCCCGACCAACAAAGTCAGTCTCGAAATCTCTCGCTGCTGATCGAACAGACTCCTCCGGCGCTGAATCAGATCGTCGATGTTCAGTTGATTGCCTTCATAGAGCGTGATTCCGGTCTCAAAATCCGCGATGTACTTCGGCAGCGTGGCCAGCAGTTGTTCCTTACTGGCGGTTACCGTCTCAACGCGAATCAGCGGCTCGAGCGTGTCCACGAAAATCGTGTTCTCCCGCGCGACAATCGCTTGCTCGAAGCGATGAATGTTGGCCTGCGCCTGACGCGCCAAGCTCCCCGTCACCCTCGGATCGACCCGGCTCACATCCAACCCCATCGATGCGCTCCAATCGGAATCGCCTTCGTCCTCGCCGCGCCCCTCCAGATTGCCCGTAGCGCCAATCAGGATGGCCACATCCCACGTGCCCCGCTGCGCCAGGTCGAGCTGCACCTCCGCGTTCCGCATCGAGTTGCGCAGCGAAGCGATCTCAGGGTCCGTCTTCATGCTCAGTTGCAGCAGCTCCTCGTGGCTGGATCCCACAAACGGGTTGAACGGCTCCTCGTTCAGCTCCAACACGGCGTGAAACGGCAAGCCGCATGCGGACTTGAGTCGCGCGACCTGGATTTCGTAGCGACCGGCGCGGATCCGCAAGTCGGACCCCACCCGACCGATCTCAGCCTCAAGCCGACGCAGATCCTCGGACACGTCGCGGCCTCGAATCGCCTGCATTCGCTCCAAGACATCCCGAAGATCGGCCTCCCATTGCGTGAGGTATTCCACGCGCCGTTTCAAATCCAGCACGTCATAGAACCGAAACAAGACGTTTTGCAAGCGACTGCGCACCTGCTGGATGTAGGCCAACTGAACATCGCTCAGCTCGTTTTGCCGAAAGATGTCCTCGCTGGCCCGTTCCAACTTCTGCCGCGACGCCGCCAAGGGGTACCGCACGTTGGCCGAGAGGAACGGATGATTCCCAAAGTCCTCATTGAGCCCGGACGTCCGATAGCCCGCCGAAACGTCCAGCTCGGTAGTGTCGAAGAATCGTTTCTCCACGGAAAACTCGACGTCGTGATCCCGCTGTCGATCCATCATCTTGTCCGCGCGAAAATCACCTACGCGATTGGTCAACTGCATCCGAGGTGTGAGCGAATCCCGAGACGAAAAGAAAAAGTCATACCGCGCTTCTTCCGATCGGTAGCGCTGAAAACTCGACTTGATGTCGGGCTGAAGGTTGAACGCCAGAGAAATCAGTTTCAGTGGCGTAAGGCGATAATGATCGCCTCCCTGAGCCATGGACAAGCGATCCTCGGACGGCAACGCCACCGCCGATCGCGGTACCGGCAGCGACACCTCCTGCTGGAACATCTCAGAGGGCAACGTCGTGACGCACCCGGGCAAGGCACTCAACCACATCGCCCAAAACCCGATTCCAATGCCCAAAGGCCTATCTCGCCCCAAGAGTGACCGCTGCATTCTTCGCTTCTTCAAAACCATATCCGCTGTCAGGTGCTACCCCGTCGGCGCGATGGGCGCACATTGTCCCACTCGCTTAGCGGGATATTTAGTCCGTCCAGCGCGAACTGGCAACATCCCGGCGCCGCCGGCGTCCCCAAAAGGAACTTCCCGCCCCCCACAACTCACGCAGGGGACGAACCGCGCGGCCTTATAATAATGGGCCCAACGCGCGAATCCGCCGAGAGAATTCCGTTTACCCCGGCTCGATCAGGTGCTACACTTTCCTACAGACGCGGGGTAAAAACCACCCGACGAAATCAAAAGAGGAGTCCGGCGCCGGGCCGACCATCTCGGGGAGTCACCATGCACCATCGACCGCTCTTACGTAAACCGATCGTTCCAAGTTGGTGCTTGAATCCCAAGCCGCCGCTTCCGAATCCCGAACTACGGGCTCCGAATCCCGAGCCGCGGGCTTCAGCCCGCGCGGCCTCCCGGCGCTCGCTCCGCCCGGTACGTCGCCCAGGCATTCAATGCCCGCGCATCCTCGCAATGGCCGCGGTGTTCGGGATCAGCGCGGTTGCGAGCGCACGCTGCGCATGGGCGCAGGGCGGAAACCTCACCGTAACCAGCGTTCAACCGGCCGCACACACCCTCACGGCTCCGACAAACAGCCCGATCGTCGTAAACTTCGATCGACCCGTGGATCCCAACTCCGTCGTCGCCTTACAGTCTTTCTGGGCCTTCGGCCGCTGGAGCGGCACCGTTGACGGAACCTTCCGGTTCTCCAATGGGAACCAAACCGTCGCCCTGATGCCGAATCGGCCGTTTTCCGCCGGGGAAGTCGTCATGGTGATCCTATCCCACGACCTCCAAGCGCTCGACGGGACGTTCCTGCGATCCGGCGGATACTCGTACCAATTCTGGACGGCCGCACGACCGGCCGCCATGGACTACTTCGAATTGCAGGTGCGTTCGACCAACACCAACGGCGGACCCTCCAGTCGCCCGTACGGCGGCGTCGGCACCGATTTCAACGGCGACGGATGGCTCGACGTCAGCATGATTAACGAGGACACGCAGGACCTGCGTGTCTATCTCAATACCGCCGACGGCACCGGTACGATCAACGCATTCATTCAGCCCCCGTTTCCCCTGCAGGATCGCGCATCGCCCAACGAACCGACCGATTTCAACCGCGACGGACTGGCCGACTTGTGCGTTTGCAACATCAACCCCAACACCGTCTCCATTCTGCTCGGCAACGGGGACGGCACCTTTGCGCCCCAACAGATCGTCCCCGTCGGTAGTGCGCCGCGCGGCATCGCCGTGCTCGATGTCGATGGTGACGGCGACATGGACATCGTCAATACCAACTCCGCCGGAGCCGGGACGCTATCGGTGCTGACAAACGACGGCATGGGCGTATTCGGGGCACCAAGCTTCTTCGAGGCGGGCGGAACGGGCGAATGGGCGCTGGCCGCCGCGGACATGAATGAAGACGGCTTGCTGGATCTGGTTGTCGGCGCACGGGGCTCTTCTCAACTGATCGTGCAAACCGCCCTCGGCGACGGCACCTTTGCCTTCGCATCGACCACCTCCGCCGGCGGACCGCTCTGGATGCTGGTCACCGGCGACGTGGACGGCGACGGCCACGAGGACGTGGCCACGGTGAACAGCTCCACCAACGACGGCAGCATCCTCCTCGGCGACGGGACGGGCGGGCTCTTCGGACTGCAGACCTATCCCACCGATCCCTTCGGTCTGGCCACGGACTTGGGCGACCTCGACGGGGACGGCGATTTGGATTGGATCACCTCCAGCTTCGGCGGGGACTGGTTCCTATTCACCAACGACGGCAGCGGCACGTTCGCGTTTGACCGCGAGTTCCTCTCACCCCAAGCCGCGTCCTGCTGCGTCATGCTCGACATGGACAACGACGGCGATCTCGACTTGGCGCTGATCGACGAACTGCAAGACGTGGTCATCATAATGAGCAACGGCGGCCCGGCCCCGGCCATCCCCGCCGTGCAATCCTGGGGTTTGCTGATGGCGGTCCTGCTGACGCTTGCCGCGGGAACCATCGCGTACAACGCCCTGAAAGCCTGTTGAATACTGGTTCCCGGCCAAACGGACCGTCCACGGCGTAATCTGCCACAGGCCGTCCAAACCATGATCGGTTGGAGCGTCCGAAGCGAAAGGCCGCGACGCGGGTGCGTCAGACGAAGCCCCCCCCAGCCTAATCCCCGGCCTCGGCGTGCCGATTCTCTTGCAGCAGATCGAGCGCCAGCTTAGCGGCGGCCTGTTCCGCTTCTTTCTTGCTCGGCCCCCACGCGCTGGGGTACCTCCGACCACCGACGACCACCGCGATCTCGAAACACTTGCTGTGATCGGGCCCTTGCTCATCCATAGTTTCGTATCTGGGCGTAGTGGCCATGTGCCGCTGCACGAACTGTTGCAGCGCCGATTTGAAGTTGTCATGCGTCTGAGATACCGAGCATTCGTCGATGTGCGCCTTGGTTGTGGACAAGACAAAACGACGCGCGACGTCGATCCCGCTGTCCAGGAAAAGGGCACCGATGATCGCTTCGTAGACCGCGGCCCGTACCGAAAGCGGAAGCACGCTGTTGACGTCGATGCCGTTGCCCAGGATCAGCATTTGAGACAGGCCCGTCTGGTCGGAAATCTTCGCGCACGTCCGACGCGACACCACGACGGACTTGACTTTCGTCAGATCCCCCTCATCCCAGTCGCCGAAACGCCGGTACAGCTCTTCACAGACGATCATGCCCAATATGGCGTCACCGAGGAATTCCAGCCGTTCGTTGCTCGCCAGGCGCGTGTCGGCGATCGACGCGTGCGTCAGGGCGGTTACGAGCAGGCCTTCGTCCGCAAACCGATGCCCCAGCGTTTCTTGGGCCGCATCCAATATCTCGCGTCGATCCACTAGGATTGAGCATTCCATCGTTCGTCGGCAGGCAGCCCATCCCATGGCGAGCGGGCACTTCCGATAGCGTCCGAAGCAGGCATCCGGGAACGAACAACCCCGAGAAGTCGTCCCAATTCCCTCCCCCGTATGCACCAGAGCATACCATACCAAAACCAACGGTCGCGGTCGACCCCTCGCGACCCGCGCCGGCCTCTCAGACCGCAAGACAGAATCCGCGGCGTCCAAGCATCGCCCGTGCCCCGTTTACGGGACGTTCCCGCGAAGCGACCTCTTGCCATCCTTACGCGCGGTGATCGCCTTGACCTGACCCACTTATTTCCTTCGGATTTCCTTCAACGCCTCTTGCAATGTTTTGATCTGTTCCGCCAGCTCGGAATCCTTGGATTTGATCAGGCCATCCAGCTTATCTCTGATCGCCAACAAATCCTGTACGGGATACCCCTTGAGCATATTCATGCTGAACGCCACCGATGATTTCGCGCTCGCCCTGCCTTGTTGATTCGGTCGGCCACAGCCTGGTTTATGCCGCTTTCCTCGACCCGTGCTGATACCGCAGTATTCGCATTTCTTCCCTGATTTATTCGCCATGGCCATATCCTCGATTTCAGAAAACAATCCTTGATGTCAGAAACAAAACGAGCGCTTCCTTTCAGATCGGCAATCCTATGTTTTTCCTGAAACGCGTCAAGCCAATTGTTTCGGTGAATTGTTTCGACGCGGCAATCAGGCGCAAGTAAGCCCAATTAGCTCAGCGAGCGCCAAATTGGTTAGCAAGCAAATTGGTTAGCAAGCAAATTGGTTAGCAAGCAAATTGGTTAGCGAGCAAATTGGGCGGGGCTTGCAGAGAATACGGCGGCGGTTGCAGCGAATCCGCCGGGGCGTGCAGCCAGTGCGGTGAGGTGTAGCGAGCGGAAGCCGAGCCGCCCATCGAAGCCGACCCCTGCAGGGTCGTTTGGTTCGTCGGGCACCCGATCCGGGGGCGGCGCTGCGCTTGCCCCCGGCTACTATAGAGCAGCCTTTCAGGCTGGCGCACCACTCAGGCTGGCGAACCACTCAGGTTGCCAGGCCACTCAGGCTGGCAAACCACTCAGGCTGAAAGAGCGCCCGCTGGCGGCAGCGCGGCCTTTCAGGCTGTCCGTGCGCGCCGCAATCGCTGGTCGCAATTCTACGCCACAAAAGTCCGGCCACCGGCTTGTCGAAGCGGGTGAAGCCGGGTAGATTACGGCGTTTTGCCTCGCAAGTTGCCTTGTGGCCTGGGAGCGTCCCGGGCGGGCGACGTGGCGATGGACGCTGGACGATTGTTTCTCAATGCATTACCCGAGACGCAACAGCAAGATAAAGCGGGCGCGCAAGCAGGGGTTTCGCGCGCGTATGCGAACCCACAACGGACGCAAGCTCATCAACCGCAAAAGACGGGCCGGACGACATAAGATCAGTGTCTGCTGACCCTTGGGCGCTCCGTGGTGCAGGCGGAGTAGAGCAAGATGCGCGGTCGCGGTGTGCGCATACCGGGCTGCGCAGACGGGCGGCGCGGCGCGTCGGCTTGGCGGGGCCGGAGGCCTGCGCCGGCGGCGGGTCCGCGGCGCCGGATCGTGGACGTGGCAGCGGTGTCGGTCCCGCATCGCCCCGTTGCCCATCAGTAAAGGCGTTTCAGTGTTTGGCGATCCCTTCCGTTTAACAAGACAGGGGACGTTCCCCTTCGGCGGCAGGGACGGTCTTGGCATGGAAGTAATGGCGACCCAACGTCGGCTTGCCGTGGCGCGACCGAAATCACTGCGATTTGGGGCGTGCCGTGGTCGGGTGATGGGACTCGCCGGGTGTAACGGTATTTTGCAATGGTAGATTTCAACCTCATTAGCGAATTGGACAGCGATCAGTCGGACCTGACGGCGGACATCACCTCGATGTTGGACGCGGACGCCGGCACATTACAGCTCGAAGACGTCATCACTGAAAAGCAGGACGCCTTTCGGCCCGGATCGATTTTGAAGGGACGCATCGTCGGCCGCGCCGGCGACGACATCGTGATCGATGTCGGCCTGAAGAGCGAAGGGCTGGTGGCCGCCAGCGAATGGGATGACCCCAGCTCGCTCGAACCCGGCGACGAAGTACAAGTCTGGCTCGACAGCGTGGAATCCGACACCGGACACGTCATCCTGTCCAAGCGCAAGGCCGACCGCGTCATCAACTGGCACAAAATCGTGGACTCCAAAAACGAGGGGGATGAGGTTGAGGGCCGGGTCATGCGGAAGATCAAGGGCGGGTTGTTGGTCGATATCGGCTACCCCGTTTTTCTACCGGCGTCGCAGGTCGACATTCGCCGCCCGGGGGACATCGGCGGTTTCATCGGTAAGGACGTACGCGCACGAATTCTCAAAATCGATAAGGAGCGGCGCAACATCGTGATTTCGCGCCGCAAGCTCATCGACGAGGAGCGAACGGCCGCGAAGGAGGCCCTGATGTCTGAAATCGCGGTCGGACAGACGCGCAAGGGCGCGGTCAAGAACATCGCCGACTTCGGGGCTTTTGTCGATCTTGGCGGGATTGACGGGCTGCTGCACATTACCGACATGAGTTGGGATCGCGTGGGGCATCCGTCGGAGTTGGTACGGATTGACGACGAGATCGAAATCAAGATTCTCTCGATCGACCGGGACAAGGAGAAAATCGCCCTCGGGCTCAAGCAACTCAAACCCAATCCGTGGGACGAGGTCGAAGCGCGGTATCCCGTGAACAACCGGCTCAAGGGCGAAGTCGTCAACATCATGAACTACGGCGCGTTCATCAAGCTCGAGCCCGGCGTCGAGGGTCTGGTCCACATCAGCGAGATGAGTTGGACGCGGCGGATCAACCACCCCTCCGAGATCCTGAGCGTCGGCGACATGGTCGATGTCCTCGTCCTGGACGTCAACAAGGACAAACATGAGATTTCATTGGGGATCAAGCAAACTCTTGACAATCCCTGGGAGCACGTGGCCACCAAGTACCCGCCCGACACCCGGGTTCAGGGTCGCGTGCGCAACCTCACGAATTACGGGGCGTTCGTTGAAATCGAGGAGGGCATCGACGGGCTGCTGCACGTT
>JBHHUB010000049.1:0-22706 GCA_046753625.1 Phycisphaerae bacterium
GTACCATCGCGGAAATTTGCGGATCAGGCCGACCGTAAAATCGAGCGTGCGACCGCTTTGCAGATCAAAAAGCTCGCGGAACGCGAGTGTGTGTTTCTCAGACAAGCGGTAGTTCATATCAAAGGCGGCCAGGTTGGAGTCGGTTTCCTCAATGTAGCGGTATCCGATCAGGTAGCTCATGCGCGGCGATCGCTCGACGGCCAGAGACAGGTTGAAAACGTCCACCTCACCGTCGTTGAGATCATAGTTGAGCTCGCTGAGCAGCGTGGTCCGATCGTTGACCCGCCAGACCATCGCGGAATTCACATAGTTGCGCGCGATGCTGTTTTCCGGCCGGCTAAACGACGTATACCCGTTGGTGAAATGCCGGTCGGTCGCGTCGTCGAACAGACCAAGCTCGACATCCAAGGTCAGGAAATCGACCGTCCTACGATTCTCGGCGTAGCCTCGTTTCGTTTGCCACCGCTGACGCACGCCGAGCTGCACGCCACTGACCCCGTCGATGCTGTCGACCATTTCGCCTGCCACCGTGGAATCAAACGGAAACAAATCCTCGGCGTCGTGATTGGATCCAGCAGCCCAGGCGGTAAAATCCGGCTTGACAATGTGGCGCACACCGTTGATGTCGAAAAGCTCGGAACGGGCTTCGGGATAGACGCGCCAGAGGTAAAGGCTGCCCCGCACACCCGCCGTCCCCATAAGCCGCCCAAGCCCGCCCTCTTCGGGAGAATCGTCGTACGCGGTCCCGCGAACCGAAGCGAACGGCACCACCCGAACCGGACCGAGATCAAGCGGCACGCTGATTTCCTGCCGCGTATCCGCACGCCCGACCATGCCCGACGAGTCGGTCCGCCCATCCACCAGAAAATCAAAGAACGATTGATCCGCAGGCCGAAACCGCAAGAAACCAACGCGATTCTCGCTGTAGAGCGTCCCCCAGGATCCGACCGGCTCGCCCTCAAGAAAAAACGCCACCTCAGGAAATCGCTCCGTCTGCGTCGTGAAATCCATCACGCGCGTCTGCGCGGTCAGGGTCAGCGCCCAGTTGTCCCGCTGCTTTTTCAGGTAGACCAGCGTTTCCTGCTTCTTATCGTTGTCGAATTCCTTTTCGAAAAATTCTTCAAGAAACGATTCGTCCGAAATGTACGACAGCTCGAAAGTGAGTTGCCAATCGTCTTCCAAGTACTGACGATGGCGTAGGAGCGTGCGGCCGCGCGTGTCGGAACGGGCGGTCTCGCGGCGGCGGCGACCGAGGTTGTCCTCTCCGTCGTCGTGGATCAGATAGCTGCGCCACAGTCCGTAATAGCGCTCTTGCTCGTAGTCTACGTCCACGCCGACCGCAGGCCCGCGCTCGGAGAAGTAATCAATACTGAGCGTTCCGTCAAAGCCGTCCGGTGTTTCCAAGCCGAGCACGTTGAACAGGTGTAGATCCAACTCCTTTTCAACACCGAAATCCTCGCTGAACCCGGTACGCAAGCTGCGGATGGCGGACTCGCTGGTGTCGATGTTGCCCGTAAGGTACGGCCACCAGAGCAACGGCACGTTGCTCGCACGGAACGAAACATCCTTGATCTCGAACGTGCCGGCGCGAAGCGTACCACGCTTGCCGGTCGGCTCGAGCGGCGTTCGATTGATGAGGCGAACTTCGCGCGCCGCTAAATGATAATGGGGCGTGTAGAACTCACTCGTGGTCAACACGGCATCATTCGCCGTAAACTCGTTGGCTTGGCGCTGCCGAACTTCGGACGCCCGGACGTAGAGCGTCACGTTGCGACCCTCGATGGCCGTATGTACCACGGCATCCAGAATCAGCGCTTTTTCATGGACAAAATCATAGTACAGGCGATCGGCACGGACGGTGATCGGCCCTTGCTGCATCTGCACATCACCCTCGAGGTAGATTCCGTCGATCGTCCGATCGCCGAACGGCCCGGTCATCCGTTGGCGATCAGCCCGGCCTCTTCGACGCGGGGACGGCGTGCCCCCATCCGGGGATGCCTCCCCTTCGGCCTCCTTCGGCAGGTAGACGACGACCGCATCGGCCCGAATCTCCAAATAGTCGTTGATGTCCGGATCGCCCCGCGACAGGTAGGCGCCGCCGACTACGGTAACCACCTCACGATCGCCTACGGTTTGCGTGGTCACCTCTCCGGGCGCCTGGAAAAGAAGGGGTGGCTTGATCTTCGGCTTGGCCTCACTGAGCGACAGTCCACTCGTGTCCAGCACCCGTAGCGACGAGTCTATATCACCCGTAAACACCTCCGCCTGCGACAAGGCCTTCCGAATCGCGTTGCCCTTCTGATAGACGCTCTGGTCGGCGGAGGATTCGTGGGTGATGTCGTCGGCGTTCAGTTGGATATCCGAAAAGGTGTTGAGCGTAACGAACAAGGCCGGGCCGGTAGTGACCGTGCCGCCCGGCTCGATGATCTCGGCGTCTCGCCAGAGCAGGATTTCCAAGTGCCGGTACGCGCGCCCCTCAAACGCTTCCTCCGTGATCCAAACGATCGCCTCCTTGGCCCGCAAGCTGTAGGTTTCCAGGTTCTGCTGACGAAGCTGGAATCCGCCCAGAAAGTGCGCCACCTCGGCGCCGTCGTCGGCTTGGAACAAGAACACCATCTTGCCGTCGAGCTCGGCACCGGTTTCGGAGATTCCGCTGGGAGTCAGGGGCGTCTCGACCTGATCGGCGATGGGAAAAGGACCCTGGCCGTGTACGGATGTGGCCAGGAGAGAAACCATGGCGCTAAGACCGAACAGTGCCTGTCTCGCCATGCTCGTTGAGAACCCAACTGGAAAGTTTCGCGAATTCGCGGGCTGGCCCGTAGGTGCCGCGCCTCACATTACCAAAGCCTCCCGCAACGGCCCCGGCAGTATAGATACGGTCGGTGCCGTGTCAATCGCGACGCCGGCGGGACCAGCCGCACATGCGGCAGGCCGGTCCGAAGCCCGAAAAACCGACCCAGAAAGCAGAAAGTCAAGCGACGCTTCAATTTCAGCGTGGCAACCGGGCGTACTTCCTGGCAGGTTATCATGATAATCTGGGACATAGACCGAAAAAGTTTTGCTTTTTGCTTCCCTTGGCGCTGATTTCCTGATATACTTGTTATTGAAGCATGGCGAACTAGCACCAGGGGTGGCTGGATTGTCCGATCACGCGATCCATCCCCCGCTGGTTTAAGAATCACTCGCCGTCCAAACCCCCATTGGACGGTTCCCCAAGGCCCGGTCCACCCCACCGGGCCACTTTTATGCGCGGTGCCTCAACGGATGCGGCTTCGTGTCGCACGCAGCGGCCGGCAAGAGCCGGTCGCGAATCTTCAAGCTGGCTCCTATAATCCCGACGGACGCGCGGGGGTGGGCCGTGACAGAATCGGCGGCGGTGATTGCTGGCTGAAGGGCTGCTCTGCAGTAACCGGGGGCAAGCGCAGCGCCGCCCCCGGACCGCGCCGCGACGCAAGAAATAGACCCGCTATGGTCGATGCGTTGGGCTTGGCGATCGTGATTGTGCCGACACGGTTGAATGAAAGCTGAAGAAAGGCCGAAACGGTTCCCGCTGATCCCATGCACTCATCTACCTCCGGGGTACGCAAGGTTCTGCTGTCCACTGTACTGATCGTCCTGATGATCGGCGGCGCGGGCCTTGTAGCCAACGTCTTGTACGGTATGCGCGAGGATGTTCCGCGTCGCGACACGCCTCCTTCAACACCAACGGTCGCAACGAGGGTTCTTGGCCGCGAAACCGTCGCGGAGCAATTCACCGGGTATGGAACGGCCTACGCCATGCGGGAGACACGCGTCTCCGCAGAAGTCGCCGGTCGAATCCTTGCAATCGCTGACGGACTTCGGGCCGGAGCGAGGGTGGCCGCGGGACAGGTTTTGATCCGGATCGACGATCGCGAGTATCGCCAGATACTGGCGAGGGCAGAAGCGCTGGCCGCGGCAACCCAGGCGCGCGTCGACGAACTCAAGAACGAATCCGAAAAGCTCGGAGCGCTGATCGAAACCGCCCGCCGGGAGACGGAAGTCGCCCGGGCCGAGTGGCAGCGCGTGGCCGATTTGCGGCAGCGAAATCTAGCGGCCAAGAAGGAATACGACTTCGCGGATCTCGCACTGCAGCAGGCAGTACGGGTCCTGCAAGGCTACGAGCTGCAAGCATCGAAAATCGGGCCACAATCCCAGGGCTTGCTGGCAACCAAGCGAGCACAAATGGCGGACGTGGCGCGGGCCAAGCTCGACATCGAGCGCTGCGAAGTCAAGGCACCCTACGCGGGTGTGATCTTGCGGCGACCAATCGAGCACGGCGACTGGGTTTCCCCCGGGCAGTTGCTGCTGGTCCTCATGGATCCATCCCACGTCGAAATCAGCCTGCAACTGCCGGCCTCCGCCTACAGCCGGGTTGCGGAGGGATCGCCGTGCCGGCTGTTCTCAGATAGCGTTCCCGATGTCACGTGGGCCGGTGTGGTAGCGCGGGTCGGTCCCAAAGTCGACGAGCAAACGCGTACGTTCCCCGTCTATATCAATGTGGATAACACCAAGCAGGCACAACCTTGCGTACCGGGCACCTTCCTGCACGCCGAAGTGCAAGGGCCAACGCATCGCGACGCGATCCTGGTGCCGCGCGGTGCCATGCGCAACGGGGCCGTGTACCTGGCCGTCGAAGGCAAGGCCGCAAAGCACGCCGTCTCCGTGGTTCGCCGCATAGGCGACCGGATCATGGTGGCGGAGGACGATCTCGCCGGGCAAGCGCTGATTCTGTCTCATTTGTCCTTACTGACAGACGGCGCTGCCGTGCGGTTGTCTTCGCGACGCGCGGCCGCGCCCACCCTACCGATTTCCATTGATGCTCATCCGTCCGGCGCCAGCCCATGACCTCGCTACCTCGCTTCAGCGTTAAGAATCCCGTTCTGGTCAACCTGTTTATGGTGACCATCCTGGCGGGCGGCGCGTACAGCGGCGCTACGATCGTGCGCGAGATGTTTCCGGAATCGCGCCCCAACCGGGTGATGGTGTTGACGGCGTATCCCGGTGCTTCGCCCAGCGAAGTGGAAAAAGGCATCACGCTGCGCATCGAGGAAACGGTCAAGGATGTCGACGGTGTGGAGAAGCTCACCTCTTCGGCCAGCGAAGGCGTCAGCACGATCATCATCGAACTGGAGAGCAGTTACCACGACATCGATCAGGCTGTTACGGATGTCAAGGCCGCGATCGATACGATCCCCACCGAAGACTTCCCGACCGAAGCCGAGCAAACGGCGGTTTCCAAGCTGGACCCCAAGCTCCCGGTCATCAGCATCGCGCTGTTCGGCGAGCTGGACAGCCGCCGGCTCAAGACCTTGGGCGAAGACCTACGCGAAGAGGTCATGTTGCTGCCCGGCATCAGCAACGTCGTGCTCAGCGGCACGCGGCGCGATGAGATCAGCATTGAAGTCAGGCCGGAGCGACTCGTGCGCTACGGTCTTTCCTTCATGGACGTGGCCGGCGCGATTGCCGAAAGCAATCTCGACGTGCCCGGCGGTCAGTTGCGCACCAGCGGCTCCAACGTCTCCGTGCGGACGCTCGGCGAGAAAGACCGCGGCGAGGAGCTATACGACATCGTGCTGCGAAGCGATCCGACGGGTCGGGTGGTGCGACTGGCCGATGTGGCGACGATTGTCGACGGATTCGAGGATATCGACGTGCTCGGCCGGTTCAACGGCGCGCCGGCGGTCAACATCACCGTCTACAAAACGCCCGAGCAAGACGCCATCGGCATCGCCAAAACCGTTCGCGCCATGGTCGCGGGCAAGCAGGGGACCCAGTTGCATCGCGAGTGGACCGACATCCTGCTGGCACGGGTAACGGGCCGGGATACGCTTACCGGCGTCTATGAGGATGCGCGGCGCAACCCGTTCCCTCCCGGCGTCAACGTCGACGTGCACACGGACCTGTCGCGATTCGTTGAAGGGCGACTGGATCTGCTGACGCGCAACGGCCTGTGGGGCTTGCTGCTTGTGGCGCTTTCTCTGCTTGTTTTTCTTCACTGGCGGGTGGCTTTTTGGGTGATGATGGGGCTGGTTCTAGCGGTCATGGGCGCGCTGCTGTGCATGCAGTTCCTCGGTCACACGCTGAACCTGATCACCATGTTCGGACTCATCATCGTACTTGGATTGCTCGTCGACGACGCCATCATCGTTTCCGAGCATGTCTTCACCAAATGGGAAGCGGGCGTCGAGCCGCACCAGGCCGCCATCGACGGAACCGAAGAAGTCACCTGGCCCGTGGTGGCCGCAATCCTGACGACGGTCGTGGCCTTTCTTCCGTTGATGTTCATCGAAGGGCAGCTCGGATCCTGGCTGGGCACGCTGCCGGTCATCGTCTGCATTGCGCTGACGGTGTCACTGATCGAAGCACTAACGATTCTGCCGTCGCACCTCGCACACGGGCTCAAGCCGACGGGTCCGCCCGTGAAACCGCGCGGCCGCTCGGCGCTGCGCGACGTGATCGCCCGCATTCGCCGCGTGGAACAGGATTTTGTTCAGCGTCGGCTGCGTCGAACCTACACGAGACTGCTGACGACAACCACGCAGTACCGCTATGTGACGATAGCCGGGCTCATGTCGGTGCTGATCGTGGTATTCGGCCTGCTCGGCGGTGGTTTTGTCCAGCAGGTGTTCATTCAGAAAGTTGATTCCGAAACGCTGGTGGCGCGGTTGCGCATGGAAGTCGGCACGCCGGTAGCGCAAACGGCGACCGCGGTCGAGGCCATCGAAAAAGCGGCCATGGACCTTCCGGAGTTGCGATCGGTCTACAGCCTCATCGGTATCGAGGTGAGCGACGACGCCATCGTGTCGCCGCCGCAATCGCACTTGGCCCAAGTGTTCATCGAACTTACCCCAAGCGAGCAGCGCCGGCGCAACAGCGACAAAATCCTGGCAGACCTTCGCGCTGCCACCGACGCCATCGAAGGCGTAGAGAAGTTGAACTATACGTCGCTGCAAGGAGGGCCGGGCGGCGCGCCGGTGCATTTGGAGATCGGCGGAGACGACGTCGCGGAATTAAGTGAAGTCGCCGATGAAATCAAGTCGATGCTCGCGGACTACGAGGGCGTGTTCGATGTGCTCGATGATTTTGAAGCCGGCCGGCGCGAAGTGCAAATCGAACTGTTCTACTCCGCCCGAGCCCTGGGCCTGACCACCGCATCGCTGGCGACACAGGTGCGCGCGGCGTTCTACGGGTTTGAAGCCCGCAAGGTGCAACGCGGCCGCGAGGATGTCAAAATCATGGTGCGTTATCCGGCCGAATCGCGACGCCGCATCTACGACATCGAGACGATGCGCATCGCGACGCCGTCCGGCGCGTTGGTCCCGTTTACGGAAGTCGCGCGCCTGGCCGAGGGCACCGGATTTTCCACCATCCACAGGAAAAACCAGCGCCGAACCGTAACGGTCACCGCCGACGTGGATGACGCGGTTGTGACTCCGGATGAAATCATCGCGTCGCTCATGGAGCGATTCCCATCCATTTACAAGCGACACCCGGGCGTTAAACTTGAGTTCGGCGGGCAGAAGCTGGAAACCAAGAAGGCGTTCGGCTCCATCAAGAGCATCGCCGTGATTGCGGTGCTGTTGATCTACGTCATCTTGGCCGGGCTCTTCAAGAGCTACATCCAACCGCTGATTGTACTTTCCGTGGTCCCCTACGGCATCATCGGTGTGGTGCTCGGGCACCTGGTGATGGGCTATCCGATGACGATCATGTCATCGATCGGAACGGTGGCGCTGACCGGCATCGTGGTCAACGATTCCATGCTCGTAGTCACCTTCATCAATCGGGCCATCGCCAGTGGTGTGCCGCCCATGGAGGCGGCGATCCAGGGTGGAACAAGCCGGCTGCGGGCCATCTTGCTCACCTCGGCCACCACGGTCTTGGGTGTGGCGCCGCTGCTGCTCGAACGATCCTTTCAGGCGGAATTCCTGATTCCGATGGGCATCGCGATTTCTGCCGGATTGATCTTCGCCACGGTGCTCACGTTGATCGCGGTACCGGGGCTGTACCTGATCGTTCTGGACCTCCGTTCGCTGGGAAGAGCGAGTGTGGACTGGATCGTTGGGCGTGTTCCCGATAGCGTGCCTCCGGAAGCGACTAGCTAGTTTTGCCCAAGGGGCGATCTAATAGCGTATCCCGTGTGGCACAGCGGCCCTCCGCTGTGTACGGATCAAATGCCCAGCCGAGGGCGACTGGACCACAAGCGGGGCAACCACGTGCCCGACCCTTCATGTTCTGAATGGAGAACGATGTCCAGCAGACTATGTGTTGACCCGACCGCGGCCGACGTGCTCCAAGGCGCGGGCATCACGTCGGTCGGCCATGTCTTAGGCTATCGCCCGTCGTCGCTGGCCGCCTTGAGCGGATCGTCCGAGACCTTTCCCGTTGACCTGCCGGGCGGAGCGGGCCGGGTCTTCGTGAAACGCTACCGCTATCGGCGGCTGCGGGCCCAATGGGAGGGGCTGTTTCGCGGGACGCTGTTCGGAGCGAGCCGGGCGCGGTTTGAGTACGAATTCCTCGACGAAATGCGCCGCCGGGGCGTTCCGGCCGTCGAACCGATGGCCTATGGCGAGAAGCGAAAGCGAGGATGGCTGCGGGCGTGTTTCCTGATCACCGCCGCGGCCGACGAAACGGAGTCGATCGACTCCCTGCTGCTCGCCGCGGACATCGACGCGGCCGAGCGTCGAGCGTTGGCACGCCATCTCGGCGCGCAGATTCGGCGCATGCACGACGCAGGCGTGCTGCACGGCGGCCTGTTCGGGCGCAACATCATGGTTGGCCGCGACGCCACCGCGGATCGCGACGGGCGGGCGTGGCGTTTCTGCCTGCTCGATCCGGATCGACGAGGCCGGTTTTATTCGGGATCCGTCCCCCCGGAAGGCGTGGTGTCCGATCTTTCGGACCTGGCCGCGACGGCCGTACATCTTGTGGGGCGTACGGATTTCCTGCGTTTTGCCCGCGGTTATTGGGATTGTCGGCGGTTGTCCGAGAAGGAAAAGGCGACGATGCGCCAGGTAGCGCAAGCCTCGAGGGGCAAGGCCAAGCAGGAGGGGCATCGCCTGGCGGTTGGAAGCACGATCTCCTGGTTGGCCGGGCGAATCGAGCGGACGCGAGCCGACACTGACGTCGTGGCCAGGCCGTTCGATTCGGTTGATGATTTCTTCCAGAGCCTATCGGGCGGCCCCTTGCCGGCGGGGTTGGCGCAACACAGGGGGACCGTACGCTTGCAGCTTTCGGGCAACTCAGGCTCGACCGGCAGCGCGTACACGATGGTCGTTGATCGCGACACGATCCAAGTACACCGGGCCGACGCACAACGCCGGACTGCCGCAGCCAAGCCCGACCTTTCGGTACACACGAGCCAGCGCACGTGGCTGGCGATCCTCAACGCGCACGAGAAAACCTTCGAATGGCTCCGCACCGACGGGTTCGACATCCGGGGCGATACGCGGCTGTTGATGACGTTGCAGCGCATCGTGGACGCACGCACCGCACATCTGGTTGTTCCGTAACGCAATTCCCGGGGCGAGGGGTTGAAGGTCGCAAGCCGGAAGTCGAAAGTCGAGAGTCGAGAGTCGAAGGCCAGAACCTGACGGCGGGTGCCCCCTGTCCTATTGGACAAGGCGGAGACAATGATCTCGCGGTCACTAGAACTCGAAGGCCCTTCAGCACGGACGTCGGCTAACAGGGGATTGGATCGTCGGCAAACACAGGCGTCAGTCTGTCACCATCATCGGCGCCCCACCTCCAGAAGGATGTGGACCATCCGCCGGGCGGGCGCGCGTGCTACCTCTCAGGTGCCAGGAATGTGGCGTTTTCACGAACCGCCTGCGGTGAAAAGCTCACGATCAGCCAGCCATCGACCACCGCTAGTGCCGGGCCGTGGATGCCGATGTCCAGAAACCAGACTCCATCGTCGGCGCGGCGCAGGCTGACGGCGCCCCCTTCGCCGAGTTCGGCTTGAACAAACCTCATGAGCTTGTCGACGTTCCGGCGCAGCGCCTTGGCGTCGCCGGTGAGCGGCAACACGATGGTCAGGGCTACAGGCAATCGCAGCGCGTGTTCGGGGTAATTGTGAACGACGACGTACCGGCCCAAATACGACACCAAATCCTCAGCCACGTCCACGCCCGCCTGTTGCTGGACGTCCTTCCAGTACTGGATCGCCCTTGCGCGAGCTTTGGGACTTCGCGCGGTCAAATAGCCGGTGGAAATCGTATCCAGCAGCGCACTCGGGTTGCATGCGAACACCGCGTATCCCGTAGCCGCGTCCGGAACGGCCGGCCCGTGCAGCGCCGAAAGAAACCGGCTGTGCGCGATCGCATGCGTTCGGTCGGCTCCGTTTCGCTGAACGACGCCTTCGATGTCCACCGATCGCCCGACGTGGCGAAGCCAGAACAGACACTTGGAGACGCCGGGAATGCGGAGCGACCGCTGCACGCGCTGAATTTTCTCGGCCAGTGCCGGATCGTCCTGCGGTCGAAACCGGTCAAAATCCAGGTAGAGGTTGATCGCCGTCCGCAACGGAGCGAGATCGGCCAACGCCCTCTTCGCCCAAGGGTCGCTCGCCAGGTTGGGCCGGTCACCCAGTACCGTCTTGGCGAGTTTCTCAAATGCCCCTTCCCCCATCGCGATGATGTATCGCTCGCCGACCACACCCCAGGACACGCTCGCCCAAGGCGGCAGCCGGCGGTCGTGAATCGTATACCGCTTTGACCCGGCTGAAGTCTCTTCGATGAGTTGGGTGTCATCGCTGTTGGTGTGGGCCAAGAGGAGCTGGCGGATACGGTATTTGAGGGCGTCGTTCTTCCCGTTTGTATCCAGAACGATGCCAAGTTGGAGGCTTGAAAGGCGGTGCCCCTGCCCCGGTCGCGGCCGCGCGGCAATGCTCATCAGGGAGATCGTGTGCGGCTGCTGCAACACGATGGGGATCGACGCGGCCATGTCGATCCAAAACATGGTCGCGGGGTCCAGATTCGAAAGCATCCCCGTCTGCCGCGCCGCTTCGGAAAGCAGACTCGTCGCAGCCAGAAAACGCTGAAGAGCGCCCGGATCACCGCTGCACGCATTGTAGTAAGCCGCAACAACGTCCGACGGTGCAGCCGAGAACGGTACGAACCGAGCCGTTGCGGGATCGGCCTGAGCCGCGCCCGACGGCCCGCAGGTGACCCAACCCCACAGCAGCAAGGCCGAGACCCCGCGCGCCAGGTGAGATGAACGAAGCCGCCATCGACAACCCAGAGGCCCGGAAAACAATCTGCGTGGCGTGCGCACCGAGGTCATGCGCTCGGCTGATAGTGCACGACCAGGGTCAGCATAAAACTCCCGACGTCCCGCTGCGTCGGAAGCGGGTTGGCCGTCGAGTGCATGCTGATGACAGTAGGCTGCATCTGGGCTTCCCACTCATTGAATTGGGTTTCAAGGTGGACGAAATCATCCCGGTGGTCGCCGGGGGTGGAAAAAATCTTGATCGGCACGGGACAACCTCCAATTCGCTTCAGTTCTACCGGGGTCAGGGTCGAGCCGCCCGACCGACGTTGGCCAAGCCGCCCGACTCTCCCGCTTTAACGCGCCCATCGAACGCCTCTAAGGCCGTGACAGCGATTGGCGAGCGACGACGTAGGAGCCTACCGAGAAACATGATATAAAGCGGGTACCATGTCAAAGCGCGGCTGGTTCCATTTAGCGCTCGCCAGGAAGATCAGCCTTCTGTTCGGAAGTGCTGTGATGCTTGTGATCGTTGTGACGCTCTGGTCACCGTGGGTTCAAATGGAGGCCCTTATTTCCCAGACCATGCTGGCGCGGGCGCATCGCCTGGCGACCATTGCCCGTCAGGCGGCCGATCTGAATCAACCGGACTGGCTCAAAGCGCAGGGGCAACTTAACTACCGCTGGTCGCTGCTGGCCAAGGAACTCGACCTGAATGCCGAGGTTCCGAAGCTGATTCCCGTTCGTCGGGATTTGCCCAAACGAGGATTCCGCCATGAGGCGATCGTTCACCTGACGGATCGGCCCGGTCAAAACTACTACTGGAAGCTGCAGGACGATGGACGCATCTTCCGATTCGCCCTCGCGATCCGATCCACGGATGCGGATCCGCATCCGGACGCGTTGCGCGGCATCATCGACGTACGTCTGGCGATGCCTCAAGATCGTGGTGTCTGGAACACCCTGGTGACCCTGCTCGCCGGTGCCAGCGGAGCCGTGCTGGCGATTCTGGTGTTCTATGTCGTCACGCAACGTCTGGTCCTTTCGCCGGTGCACGATTTGAGGCGGGCCGCAGAACAGGTGGCCGCCGGTGACATGGAGGTTCAATCGACCATCACTACGGGGGACGAGTTTCAGCGACTTTCGGAGACGTTTAATGAAATGCTCGCCCATCTGCGCGAAGCGCAGGAGCAGCAGAAGAAAATCAATCGGTCACTGGACATCAAGCTCGGTGAGTTGGCGGAGACGAACGTAGCGCTGTACGAATCCAATCGGGTCAAAACGGAGTTTCTGGCCAATGTCAGCCACGAGCTGCGCACCCCGCTCGTTTCGATCATCGGATTCGCGGAGTTGCTCCGCGATGCCTGGGAATCCGACAATCCGGATGAGACGCGGCTGGCGCGTTACTCCGAGAACATTCGCATCAGTGGGCGCAGCCTGCTGGAGATCATAAACGATTTGCTTGACCTGGCCAAAATCGAGGCGGGCAAGATGACCCTGCACCTGTCCACCTTTTCCATCGAGGCGCTCTGCCGGGACCTCGTGGATTTCGTACAACCTCTGGCGGACGAGCGCAAGCACGAGCTGACATTGGTGATGAACGGCGACTTGCCCGAAGTCCACAGCGACGCCGGAAAACTAAAGCAAATCCTGTACAACCTCCTCAGCAACGCGGTGAAATTCACGCCCCCAGCGGGTCGGATCACGATGGGCGCCTCCCGAGCAGAAGACCGTCTACGCATTTTTGTGCAGGATTCAGGTCCGGGCATCGATCCCAGCGAGCACGAAAGCGTTTTTGAGAAGTTCCGACAACTCGACGCATCTGAAACGAGGGAGTACCAGGGCACCGGTCTGGGCCTGGCGATTACGCGTGAGTTGCTGGTCATGCTGGGTGGATCGATCGAATTGGAGAGCGAGGTTGGGCAGGGCGCCAAATTCACGGTCACACTGCCTTTGACTATGCCGGACTCAGCGTCGGCGACCGCCCATCCGCATCCGCCCACGGCGTGATGCGCGCCGACCGACTGGAAAAACGGCCGGCAACCCGCTAGAATTAGCGTGCCCCGTGCGACTCATCGTCTGTCGCAAGGGAATGGCTCCTGCGACGATCCCAGGCGTGGTGCAGCGGTTGCACTGCCGGCCGAGGTCCATCGTTGGGTCAAACGCGCGGCGCCGCACGCGGAGGGGCGCCGGCGAGTTGGCTGGGCTTGCCAACACCCGAGTATTCCGCCATCTTACAGGCTGTTGGGCTCATGGTGGGCAGCACGCATGGTTTGGGTGGCGCGCCGACAGCGAACCAGCAGGTGCTGATCGACGGATTCGTCCGGCTGGCTGTTTTGCTGGCCGCGGTGGTCGTGATGGCCGTGGTAATCGTGCTGGTTCGAAGGTATTTTCGCCGGCGAGTCCAAAGTGACCGGGCAGCTTTTACGTTGGACCAGCTAAAGCGCTTGCGTGACCGTGGCGACCTGACCGAAGCGGAGTACGGAATCCTTAGAAGCAAGGCGATGCTGGACTCGTAGCCACCGGGCATTGGGTTTCGACCGATAATCTTCTTCAGCGCGTCAGTACAAACTGACGATATGTACGCGACGCAGTTTCAGGCGGATGGACCGTCCAGGTAGGAGTTGGCAATGGCTACAGGTCGTGGCGGTGGCGGACGGAGCGGTGGTGGTACGCGGCAGCGACGCGGCAGCGTGTGCAGCTTTTGCGGAAAAGGCCAGCGTGACGCCGGGCCGATGGTCGAGGGTCCCAAAGACGTCTACATCTGCAAGCAGTGCGTCGAACTCTGCCACAACATCATCAAGCAGGAAACCAAGAAAGCCGCCGCATCGCGCGCGGTGATCGGCGACATCCCGAGTCCACGGGAAATACACGAGTACCTCAACCAGTACATTATCGGGCAGGATCGGGCCAAGCGCATTCTGACGGTGGCCGTGCACAACCACTACAAGCGGCTGCAACATATCGACCTGTCCGGACCCGACGACATCGAGATCGACAAGTCCAACGTCCTGATGGTCGGCCCGACCGGGTCCGGTAAGACGCTTCTGGCCAAAACGCTGGCACGAATGATCAACGTGCCTTTCGCCATCGGTGATGCAACCACGCTCACCGAGGCGGGCTACGTCGGCGAGGACGTCGAAAACGTGCTCCTGCGCCTGCTCCAAAACGCGGACTACGATCTGGACATCGCGCAGCGTGGCATCATTTACATCGATGAGATCGACAAGATCGGGCGTACGTCGCACAACGTCAGCATCACGCGCGACGTGTCCGGCGAGGGCGTCCAGCAGGCATTGCTCAAAATGCTGGAAGGCACCGTATCCAACATTCCGCCCCAAGGCGGACGCAAGCACCCCGAACAGCAATACATCCAGATGGATACGTCGAATATCCTCTTCATCTGCGGTGGTACGTTTGTCGGACTGACCGACATCACCCGTCGCCGGCTCGGACAAAGCGCCATCGGATTCAGGAACGAAGGCGAGCCCCGCGATATGATCCGGGAAGAGGGTGAGTTCCTCGCCCAGGTCGCGCCGGAAGATCTTGTCGAGTATGGAATGATCCCGGAGTTGGTCGGTCGCCTGCCCGTGCTCACCACGCTCGAACCGCTCAGCGCGGACATCCTCGTGGCCATCTTGACTGAACCGAGGAACGCCTTGGTGCGCCAGTATCAAAAGCTGTTCGAATACGAAAACTGCCAATTGGAGTTTTCGGACGGAGCCCTGCAGATGATCGCGGAAAAGGCGCTCGAGCGCGAAACCGGCGCGCGGGGGCTCCGGGGCGTCATGGAGGACGTCATGCTCGATGCCATGTACAACCTGCCCGATAACAACCGGCCCGGTCGGAAGATGGTCACTGAGGCCGTTGTCGAAGGCAAAGAGGCGCTGATCGCCGCAAAACCGCGCCGACGACGCGAATCCGCTTAGCAGCCTGGCTGGAAAAGCGTGATACCAGCTTCTTGCCGGTGATTCTGCCAGTACTGCCCCACTGGGACGCGCGATGCCACCGGTTTTCGCCGGCTGGAAGCCGGCGCCCCATCAGAAAACCGGTTTTTCAACAGGGCACCCGCCTGCCCCCAGGCCCGTATTCTAAACTTAAGGGCGTGCCGCCTTCGTCCACCCAACTGAAGGTCAATCGGAGGCACCTTGCGGCCGATAGGATAGTGCCGCGCGGCCACGTACAAAAAGGAATGCCCTGATGCCGATTACACTTCAATGCCCACGATTGAGTTGCCGGGCGGTGCTCCAGGTTCCGGAGTCGGTTCGCGGAAAGCGCGTGCGCTGCGGGCAATGCGGCTCTACATTCCTGGTCCCGAACGAGAATGCCAAGAATCGGGCCGCCACGCCGTCCGCCTCCAAAGGGCAGCCGGCGGACAAGTAAGGCAGCGACATGCCATCGGGTGCGGCCGGCGGCGAGCGCCGGATGGCCGTCCGAGCCCCCTCAGAACACCATCCCGCTACACAACAGCAATAGCAGGCCGCCGGAGACGGCCGCGGCGATGGCGGCGAGGCCATGCTTAGCAGGCCGCCTGAGCCCCAGCAGCCCGCAAATCAGCGCGCCCAACGTCAGCATCAGACACCCCATCTGGGCTAAAGAAAACCCGATCAACCATGTGGGCATGCCGCCCTGCTCATCGAAGAACGACATCATGGCTTCAAACTGCTGCTTCGCGCTCCCCGCCTTTTCGACGCGTTGAGTCAGCGCGGTCAGCTCCGCCGGGTGCTCGGCAGCGATCACGACGACCACCAGCAGGCAAACAATCGCCGAGAGCATGAGGGCGAGGGCCACGATGGCGATAGGGTTGCCTGCCGAAGCTTGCCGATCGCCCAGCCGCCCCAGGGGATCGGTCGCGTCGTAGTCCGGAAACCCCGCAGGCGGCACCGGGGTTGCGGGCGTCGCCGCGCCGGGTGCGAGAGGGGCGGCCAACGGAATCTCATCATCCTGACCGATGGTCGATGTGGCCGGCGCGGTGACGGTCTTCCTGCAATAGGGACACGCCACCGCCTTGAGCGCCCACTCGTCGTCAATCTCGATCGGCTGCTGGCATGAGGCACATTGGAATCTGATCATGGCGGCGGTATCGTAGCGGTCATGATGCAGCTCGGTCAACGTACCACCGACGCAAAATAACCGCGCGGCAAATTCGGCGCGTCCACCCTCTCGCCAAGGCCCGCACGACCGCCGGATTCCACGCCTCTTGCAGCCATCGCGCAAGCCATGCGCAGCAGCGCAACTCCTCTTGGCCGATTGTGCCCGATCAATGCCAACGAAGCGCCGTCCGGCGGTCAAGCCAAGCTTTCGCATGTGTCGATGAGGGAAGCCCCGCGGTAGGAGCCGATGCGGTGTGCGCCGCGGTAACCGCCACGACACGCACCGGGAGTTAAGACAATGGCAAACGGCAAAAACACGACCGTGGAACGAATCATGGAACTCAACCCCACCGCGAACTCGGAATTCCTCGCCGAGTTTTCCCAATCAGATTTGCAGCGATACCTCGAACGGCTGACCGACTTGCCCTTCGATCCGGCGACCCGTCCCACTCAGGCGTACGAAGGAACGGTCGAGTCCGCCCGACGCGCATCGGACCGTTCGAGCCCCTGCTAGGGCTGCGTCAACGCTGATGTGATGGGGCAAGCCGTGTGGCATAGCGGCCCTCCGCTGTGTCCGGGCAACCGGCTGTGTACGATCAACCGACCAGCCGAGGGCGGCTAGGCCACAAATGGCAGAGTCAGCCGCGCTGCTTCTTGCGTGCGGCGAGCAGTTCCAGAAGGCGAACGATGTTGGCGGGCAAGGGTGCCTCGATCTCCAACGGCTCTTCGCGAATGGGGTGCATCAAGCGGAGTCGCCTGGCATGCAGTGCCTGATGCGTGATCAGGGGCTTGTCACTGCCCTGACCGATCAGGTCATGTTCGCTTACGAATTTCCCCCCGTACAGGGTATCGCCGACCATGGGGTGGCCGATCGAGGCCATGTGTACACGCAACTGGTGGGTTCGGCCCGTCTTGGGAAAAAGATCGACGGACGTATAACCCCCGAAACGCTCCACCACCCGATACTCCGTAACGGCGTCCTTGAACATGGCCTGACGTGGCGGGTCGGCGGGCTTCAAGATCATCCGTCGTGTCGTGGCCGGATGGGGCGCCAGGGGTTTGTCGATCCTATCCCCATCGAGGTCGATGTCGCCTTCGCAGACGGCGAAGTATTGCTTCTTGATGGTTCTTCGCTCGAACTGCAACGCGATGCGCCAGTGCGCTTCATCCGCCTTGGCAATAATCATCAACCCCGTCGTGTTCTTGTCCAGCCGGTGGATGATTCCAGGGCGAAACGGGTCGACGTGCCGGCTCAGCGTTTTGGCGTAGAAGGCGACGGCGTTGGCGATGGTCCCGGTCTGATATGCGTTGGCGGGATGGCAGACGATGTCCGTCTGCTTGTTGATAACCAGCATCCATTCATCCTCGTAAACGATGTCGAGCGGAATGTCCTCCGCTACGATCTCGCTGGGCGGCGCGGGCGGCAATGCGATGGTAACGAGATCACCGGCGCCCGGTTCGTAGCTGGCTTTCGTGGGCATACCATTGACGGTTACGTGTCCATCCTTGATGTACTTCTGCAAGACACTCCTTGAGATACGCGGATGTCGGTGTTGGAGGTACTTATCAAGCCGACGCCCCGGAATCCGTCGCTTGACGGTATGCTCGTCCACGACCGATTTGGACAAGGCGTCGCCGGCATTCGGCCCTTCGCCCAACGGTTCGGAAGACTCGGCTGGTATGGCACCATCTGCGGAAGTCATCGTTCAAACGTCCCCTGTGTGATCGCGAGCACGGAAGCGAATGTTCCGCAATACAGAACGGACGTCAATCAAAGCCGCCGGCGCCGGCGCGTTTTGAAGCGTCCACCGAGCGTCTTTCTTGGTGGGCTCTTGACGGCTTGGCCATCACCCGGGTAGCGCAGCGCTTCATTGCGGGAAATCGACGGCTTGGCGGACTCGGGGCTTTCCTCACGAGGCGGGCGGGGGACGAAGCCATCCACATTTCGCTCGGGCACCTGCCGGTTGATCAGCATTTCGACGTTGGTCAATTCCTTCCCCTGGTCGGCCGCCACAAAGGTGATCGCCACGCCTTTGGCACCCATTCGAGCCGTCCGCCCGATTCTGTGAACGTAGACTTCCGGGTCGGGGGGGATGTCGTAATTGAAAATGTGCGTGATCGAACTGACGTCGATACCTCGAGCGGCGAGATCCGTAGCTACCAGGATACGCACCTGGTGCTTGCGAAACTGCGACATGACTCGGTCACGCTTTGCCTGAATCAGATCACCGTGGATTTCTTTGGCCGAAAACCCGGCATCGTACAACTTCTTGGTCAGTTTGCGGGCGGTTGCTTTTGTGTTGCAGAAGATGATCGCGACGGGTGGATCTTCCTGCTCCAGGATCAAACGAAGGGCTCGAAACTTGTCGAATCGCTCCACGCTGACGTAGGATTGATGGACCTCATCAACGGTGATCGTGTCCCTGGATACGTTCACCTCAATCGGATCGTGCATGAACTTGCGCGAGAGACGCTTGATCTCGTCGGTAAGCGTGGCCGAAACGAAAATCGTCTGATGGGTGCCCCTGATGAACCCCAGAATCTCCCTGATGTCGTCGCGGAACCCGATGTCCAGCATCCGATCGACCTCATCGAGCACGGCAAAGCGAATGCCACGGAGATCGAGCATACGCCGCCCGACCATATCCTTGACCCGCCCTGGCGTGCCCACGACGAAATGAGGCTTGCGACCCAAGGCATGCACCTGCTTGGCAATCTTCTGGCCCCCGTAGATCGGAACGATGCGCAGGTTGGCGAACTCAGCCAGCCGCTGGGTCTCGGCGGCGACCTGAACCGCCAATTCCCGCGTCGGGGCGAGGCAAAGCGCCTGGATGCGCCCGGCCGGATCCATCCGCTGGAGAATGGGTAGGGAAAACGCCGCGGTCTTGCCCGTTCCGGTTTGGGCCTGCCCGAGGATGTCCCTGCCCGCCAGCGCGGGCGGGATCAACTGCGCCTGCACATCGGAAGGGGTCTCAAACCCCATCTTGTGCACGGCTTTGAGGAACCGAACCTCGATTCCTAGCTCTGCGAAGGGTTCAGGTAAATGAGCGTGTTTCTGCATCGAAGCCTTTGAGGCAAACCAACCGGCCGACAAAGGGAGAACTATAGCAATGTTCAGCCGCCCTGTAAACGTGGCCAAAACCGATCTAGGGCGTGCCCCGGGGAGCCACCACATAGAACAGACCGATAAACTGAAAGAAGTTAAACAAGGTGTGTCCGACGATCGCGGGGATGATCGAGCGACGCCAGATCGTCGTCAGACTGAAAATCAGTGCCAGAGAACCAACAACCCCCATCATGATCGGCGTTTGATCAAGCAGATGAGGAAGCGTGAAGACCGTCGCGCTGACCACGACGCCCACGACCCAGCTTCCGCTCAGGCGGCGAAGCCGGGTCATCAGGAACCCCCGAAAAAGGATTTCCTCGTACCAGCCGACCAGCACGGCGACCAAGAGCACCGTCCCAAGACCCATGCGGGGAACGCGGTCGAGCAGCCGCTGCACGTTTTCGTCAGCCTGGGGCAGCAGATGAGGCCACCACATGTGAATCAGCAGCATCCACGTCCAGGTCATGAGAAAGCAAGCGCCGGTCGCCAGCACCCCGACGCCCAGATCGCCCCAAAACGCCCCACCCGAAAGCCCCACCGATCGAAACGATAGGCGCCGAACGCCCAGCAATGCCCAGATCACGAGCAAGGACGCGCCCGCGCGCATCACGATGGCCGGAAGAAAAAGCCGGCGGCCCAATGCCACCTCGTCGAGGGTAGGCTCGCCGTGGAGCGGCTGCCCGAAGATCACCAAGAAGCCCTCCGCAAGCAATCCCGGAAGCAAGAACACCGCCATGAAGATCAGCACGAAAAAAAGCAGGATGTCCACCGTGATCGACTTCTTCGAAGATTGCAGGAGCAGCATGGGGTGGGGCGGCGGCAACACCGCCGACAAAACGGCGCGGTCAATCTTCCGGGCGACGGGAATCGGATCGAGCCCCGCCGGGCCGTTTGGCCCGGTTGGCGGCGGCTCGTGCTCGTCATGGGGCGCCACGATGTGCGTTTCCTTCCCCGCGCAGCGTCGGGCACTCAACGTAGGCCGACCGTTCCATCATAGACCACTAGCAAGCACAACAGACGCCGGACAAAGCTTCACCAATCGTTGCCGGCGAATCCGCGACGATGACGCCCGCGCTATTCAGGGCGTCGATCTTCGAGGCGGCCGTGCCCTCACCACCGCTGATGATCGCCCCCGCATGCCCCATGCGCTTGCCGGGAGGGGCCGTTTGACCGGCGATAAACGCTACAACCGGCTTCTTGATGTGTTCGCGAATGTGTGCGGCCGCGGCCTCCTCGTCCGTACCGCCGATTTCTCCGATCATGATCATCGCATCCGTGTCGGGGTCGTTTTCGAACATTTCGAGCAACTCGACGAAGTTGAGCCCCTTGACCGGATCGCCACCGATTCCGATGCACGTCGATTGGGCGATGCCGCGTGTGGTGCACTGCCAGACGGCCTCGTACGTGAGCGTGCCGCTTCTAGAGATTATGCCGACCGTCTTGCAGCCGGGCTCCTTGGGCTTGTGAATATAGCCGGGCATGATGCCCACCTTGCACTCGCCGGGCGTGATGATCCCCGGGCAGTTGGGACCAAGCAGATTGACGCCTTGGTCATCGAGGTAGGCCCGCGCGCGCACCATGTCCAGCGTGGGAATGCCCTCCGTAATCAACACGACCAGTCCGCAACCGGCGTCGGCCGCTTCCATGGCGGCGTCCGCGGCAAACGGCGCGGGCACGAAGATCATCGAAACATCCGCTCCGGTCGCGGCCACCGCCTCGTGGCAGGTGTCGAAAACGGGCAGACCGTGCTCCGATTTAGTCCCTCCTTTGCCAGGCGAAACCCCGCCAACCATCTTGGAACCGTATTCCAGGCATTGTGCGGTGTGAAACGCGCCCGCTTTGCCGGTAATCCCCTGGCAAATCACCTTGGAATTCTTGCTGACCAGAATGCTCATTTGGGTTTGACTCCCTTCTTGATGCCAATTCGCTCCCGGCGGTGGTCGGGCCGGCTCGGCCAATGTTCCCGCACGAAAACCAGGAGCAGTATCGCAAGGAACCGCGCGGATGTCCACGGCCGACCCCGGCGCGATTCGATCCGAGGTCCGCGACCGTTGCGGCGGAATGGGTATGCCATCAGAACCGCTGGCGCAAGCCTGCGGACGATCCACGGAACGATGTCACCAGTACTTGCGCCAGGTGCTCTGGGAGGTGTTCACCCCTTATGGTCGCAGACACCGGTCGAATCGCGGGTGTCGCAGCCCTATTCCCCCAGCATGTCGCTGTATCCGTCGAACGGCTCGTCGTCCTCATCGAGCCCGAACGTGCTCAGCCAATTGTCGGTTTCCTCCTTGGAAAGCGCTCGGATCGGTTTTTCCGGTTGCTGTGGGGCGGGTTGCGTTTCGACGTCCGCCGGCGGGGCCAATTCGCGCATGAAGTCCGCACACGAAACCTCGCTGCAGCGGCGGCGGCGAGCCTCGTACGCGATGGCCTTGTCCGATGAAACGACCCGCAATGTCTCGGGATGCCTGGCCTCGTGGACCATCCGTACAATGATGTCGTCGGCGGTTTGCCCGGCGGAGAAAAGCACCTGCATGTACCGCGAGGAGACGGTCTTGCGGAATCCTTCGGCTGGCGGGGAACCGTCAAAAACGAGCGTTACATCATCGTCCACGCCTCGGGCCCATGGTTCGATCGTCCGAAGCAACGCAGCCCGGGTTCTGTTGCGGATGAGCCCCGCCTCATGCATGGCATGGAGCAAGTTGTTCCCGTCAATAAGTACGTGATGCCGCATGGCGTAAGTATGCTCGCACGCGGCCGGTTTTCCCATACCCGCTCGGAGTTTTTTCTCGCGCTCACGGCGCATGCTTCGGCTCGATGAGCTCCCCGCATCGCCGGATTCGAGCCCACGGACCGCGCAATCTGCGGTCGGCACCGTTCCGAGCAGCGGGGCGTAAGCCCTCGTTGTGCTACACAAGTCGACGAGGTCCGCGCCACGATGCCGGGCAGCGGATTGGGCACGGATGACATGCGGCCATGCAAGGCGTTTGGCAGCATCCTCAGGCCGGTCCAGGGCGCAGTGGACAGACTTGTGCAGAAAAGCCAGGGCGCAAGCCCCGTGACATGCTGCCGCGGTTGCCCATCGAACCATCACCTGCGCATGGCATCGCGTGCGCTTCCCGCCGGCGGTATCACCAAGACACCCAAGGTTTGGGCCGCCTATTTGCGAAATCCGGGCTCGATCGCTACACTCCGCCGATCATCAGGGGCCGTAGCTCAATTGGGAGAGCGCCTGGTTTGCAACCAGGAGGTTGGCGGATCGTGCCCGCTCGGCTCCAGTG
>JBHHUB010000050.1:0-22506 GCA_046753625.1 Phycisphaerae bacterium
GGTACAAAGTCTTCGGTCCTCTGGGATGTACGGAGTCGTCGCTCCACGCGCGATGCAGGGTCTTCGCCCCGGCGGGGCGCAGGACTGTAGCCATGGACCGCTACGGGCTACGGCGTCGGGCCTTCATACAGTCGGTTCCGTTTCGAAAAGCAGGTTTCGTTGGGCCAGCATGGCCAGGTAGGCCGGGGTTGGGTCGGGGTAGGCGTCTTTTGGGGGTAGATTCCATTTGGCGAAGAGTTTTTCATTGTCGGCCTTACCGGGGTTGAGGTCTTGGGTCTTGCGGTCGTCGTGGAATTCCTCGTGGCGGATCAGGGCGTTGCGGCATCCAATGACCTCGAGGCCTTCGTTGAGTTGCACTTTGAGCGATAGATCGGGATCGAAGGCGAAGAAGTAGTAGCGCTCGTCGGCATACCCGATACGCTCGAGGAGCGATTTGCGGATCAAACCGAAATTGGCGTAGGGGTAGCCCCGAACGTGGCACAGCTCGAAACTCATGTCGTCGTGCCAGACACGATCGAGCACGTTGAAGGGGCTGTGCCAATTGTGATAAAACGCCACCATTCCGAGGTCGGGCAGGTTTTCACGTTCGAACATGGCCAGGGCGGCCTCGACGCTGCCGACCAGGGGGTAGGCGTCGTCATTGATCCACATGACGTAGGTGGCGGATGCAGCGCGGAAGCCCTTGTTGAACGCCCGCACGGCCCCTTCGCGGGCGGTTTCCAGGATGACGTTCACATCGGTGCGGGCGTTGAGCCAGTCCCGCGATCCGTCGGAGGAGCCGCCGTCGACGACGATGATTTCATGCGGCACGGCCACGTTTTCCTGGATTTTCTGAATACATGTCGTAAGCCGTCGGAGGCGGTTGAACGTGGGTACGACAATAGAGACAATAGGATCAGTAGGCACGGGCGACTCCTTGTGAGCGATGGCTTCGGGGGTTTTATCGGCTTTTTGGCTCGTTCCGTCGCAACGGACCCGCGTGCGCGGCGGCAATAGGAAGAAAAATCATGTCGTACCTGCTGCTTAGCCTGGGGGTGTTGCTGGCCAATCAGGAGCTGGGCGATTCGGCCAATCGCGAGCTTGGCGGCGCCGTGGTGGGCGAACGCGCGGAGGGTGGTTCCCCTCAGAGCGTTCAGGAGGGCTTGTGGCCCTCTCCCAAGCTGCAAGTGCTACTGCTCAAGCGGTTTGCTCGCGATCTCGGGTCCCAATATGGCTTCGATGAGGCACAACAGGCGGAACTCGATCAGGCGGTTTTGGATCGTTGGGTGCCGTATCTTGATTCGCATCATGAGCAGCTCAAACCCCTGGTCAACGAATACCTTGAACTGAAGATGCAGCTCACGCCGCCGCCCAAGGAGGAAATCCAGTCGTGGGCCGGGCGGGCGCTGTCGGAGTTCGAGTCGATCAAGACGCAGTTGTATGAGGGCGTGGATGATCTGCGCGAGGTGGCCAACGACCTGCAGCGTGTCAAGATCGATGCTCAAGCGGTGATGCTGGGCGGGGCGCTGACCTACGGTGAGACGCAGCTTAAGCTTTGGCGCGACGGCCAATTCGATCCGGCCGATTTTCTTGCGCCCACACGAACGCAACGGCGGCAGCGTCGGGAAAAACGCGAAGAGAAAAAGCGAAGCCGAGCCGCCGACCAGGATCAGGACGTGGCATCGGAAAAGGGCACGCCGCACGACGTTATCGAGGAGGAGCTCTCGCTTTGGGATCAGTACGTCGTAAACTTCGTTCGCCGGTTCGAACTAGACGATGGGCAGCGCAGCTCGGCTCAATCGGTGCTTGCGGAAATGAAGCAACGGGCGCTATCTCATCGGGCCCAGCGGAGCCGGGAGCTGGCCGAACTCGAGCGGCAACTGGAAGACGAAAACCCAACGCCTGATGAGCAGGGGGAAATCAAGAAGAAGATCCAGGCGCTGTACGGACCGATCGACGAGCTGTTTGCCGAACTCAAGCGGCGCGTCGAGTTGCTGCCCACCGCATCGCAGCGGGCCAAGGTCGCCCGTCAGGAGGCGTCGGCGCACTCGGCGAAGCCGGGGAAGAACGCGCCGACTAAGAATTCAGCAGTGCCCCTTGAGGAGAAGGCGTCGTCCCCATCGCCTCCCACTATTGGAGACCAAGAATCGGATAAAGGTCGGTGAGGCGGCTTACGACGTGATCGGCCAGGTGCGCGTATTCGGGCCGTTGACCGTCCTCAACAAGCAATACCGTTTTCGCCCCCGCCGCCCGGCCCGCTTGGATGTCGAAGAGGTAGTCGCCCACGACCCAGCTTTGCCGGGGCGGCACGCCGATGTGCCTGCACAAGGTCAGCACGCCGTCCGGCGCCGGCTTGATAACACCGTCCTCTCGGGTGACGATCGCGTCGACGGCCAACCCAAAACGATCCATCACGATATTGAGCGTGGACCGGGCGTTGCGCGTGAGGATGGCCAGGGCGAGACCGTTCGATCTCAGCCGTGCCAGCACATCCAAGGCGTCGGCGCGAAGTGACACGTTGTGTGCGGCCTCTTGCTCGTGCGCTTGGAGGATTTCGGTGGCCCGAACGCGTGCGGCGGGATCGAGCCGTTCCACCGCTTCGAGAATGGGCCCCGGTCCCAGGCCGATGTCCCGGCGAATGGCGTCGAAGTCCAGGTAATGCTCCGTCAGCGTTCCGTCAAAATCGAAGATGACCGCGGTGGTGGGTATGGGGTCGTTCATGGTTGAAGACTGAAGACTGAAGACTGAAGGTTGAAGATTGAAGATTAGAGATGCTCCGGAGGGATGCTCGTGTCGGATGTCTTGCTTGCGATGAAGCGCGTTGCTGCGTCCGAGCGCGGGTGCGGGGTGGATCATGGGGATGAGGGGGCGCCTTTGCGGACGGTTGAATCGCTTGCAGTTTCGCTCGTGTTCTCGTCGTCGTCGTCGTCTTCTTCGTCCTCCCACTCGTCATCATCTTCGTAATCGTCCTCGTAATCCGGATAGGCATCGGCCGGCAGCATCCAGAGGTGCAGCAGGTAGGAGAAAATGATTCCGCTGATAAACGAGCCGCCGTAATCGGCGTTGGTCATTTCGTAGTCAAAGAATCTGACGGCGATCCAGAACGTCAGCACGACCAGGACAAATACGGCCGGCAGGATCTTCCAGAACAATCGACCAACGAAGGGAATCTTGACCATGATCCAGGTGCGCTCCTTCCAGGGTTCACCGATGCCTGCGTTGAGGGCTGGAGCCATCCTACCTTTTATGCCGCGGTGCCCAAGCCGCTCGATTGAGCGGCTACCCAGACCCGCGGATTCGAAGCTCGCACGGGTTGGCCCGATCTCCGTTGCACGAAAGATGGGACATCTCTGGGCGAACATTCTAGCGTGGCAGCCGCTTGTCGCAACCGTTGCGCTAGGCTCGATCCCCGGCTCGATCGTGGTCTGTTTCGTAACGGAGGCGGAGTCGGGCAGGCGTTGGAGCACCGCGCGGGCCCGGTGACAGGCCGCCGCGGAGGCCTGCGGATTCGCATCGGTGGTCCGCAGGCCGGCGCGGGCGGCTCTGATCGGAGCTTCGCGTACGCGTTCTGCCACGCGTCAGGTCCGCGCGAGCGCCTCAGCGATGGCTGCCACGGCTGCTTCTTGCGCTTGCGTGACCGCCCCAATAGCTCGGTCGACACGTTCATCCAACACGTCCAACATCTCGGGCGGCGCGCCGATTTCCCCGAGCTGCGCCGCGCACCGGTCGGCCAGTTCGGCGATCCGAGACAATCCCCGCTCGGTAATGCGTCCGATGAGGATGGTGGTGCGTTGGGCCACCGCCGCGGCCGCTTCGTCTCGACCAGCCTCGTTCAATTTCGTGATCAGCGTGACCGAATGCTGCGTCGTGTGACGCATGGCGCGGACGCTGCGTTTGGTCGCCCGGACGAGCGTCCGGGTGCACTGGCGGACGACGCCCTCCGGTGTGGGGTCGTTCTGGCCTGAATCCTGGGCGAAAATCGGGCCGGCCGAGGCCAGCATCAACGCTATTGCCAGACGATTCTTGCGCGACATGAGCCTTTTCTCCTTTTGAAAGAAATCGTTTGTTGGAGCCACGGTGCTCGTGACTTCCCCATTGGGATCAACGTGCGCCATCTACCGCTATTGCAGGGTGAGACCGATGCGCCTTCTGCCGCGGCGCCGGATCCCTTGGGATGCTGAAATAGCAGCACAGTCGCAACTACACATACTGAAAACCCCGGTTTTTGCAGGGTTCGGATGGAAAACCGGCGTGGCCCAGGCCATCCGGTGGAGACGAAAACCCGGTGGCCGGTCCTCGCCGACTACAGGTCAACCAGGCTCAAAGACGCCGGAAACGACCGCCGTGAAGCGACGATCGATTCGCTTCGCGAAGGGACCTCGCCGGTGGGGTCAGCATTTTTTAGCTTTTTTGTAGGGAAAAAGTCTTGAAGTCGTGTATCGGCGCGCGTAGAGTTCCCGCTAGCCATCCATGGGATGGCGTGGCAATAGAGAAAGGAAAACGACAATGGCAAAGAAGAAAGCGAAGAAGAAGGCTACCAAGGTCAAGGCAAAAACGAAGGCGCAGGTTTTCGGTGACCTGGCGGAAAGCGCGGAATTGACACGCAAACAGGTATCCACTCTTTTTGAGGGACTGGCCTCGATGATCAAGAAGGACCTTGGCAAGCGAGGCCCCGGCGTGTTTACCGTACCCGGCCTGATGAAGATCAAAGTCGTGCGCAAGCCGGCCACCAAAGCCCGCAAGGGCACCAACCCCTTCACCGGCGAAGAGATGATGTTCAAAGCCAAGCCCGCGCGCAACGTGGTCAAGGTTCTGGCACTCAAAGGTCTCAAGGACATGGTCTGAGCCTCGCGATTGGATCACCGGTGCGCGTGATCGCCACGTGCATGCCGTGCGCTCGGTGAGCGGCGGTTCAAACGAATGAAAACGCCCGCGGTCTGATCCACCGACCCGCGGGCGTTTTTCATGCGCGCAGCGCCGTAGGCTCGGACTTAGAGCCGCCGGCGCCAGCCTGCGGACCAGGCGCCCGCTCGCGGCTGGGGTCACCAGGCTTGCGCCTTGGTGCTCTGTGTTCTTTGTGGCTCAGAATCCGGATGGTAAGAGGCCTCACGGCCGCTCGCGGATTGGCCACCCGAAATGGGATGCACCCGCCGCCTATCGCGCAAACGCCACCAGCTTGCATCGCGGTTGCTTACCGCTATATTTCAAACCATGGCGCTGTTACGTTTTATGGACCAGGAATCGCATCTGCAGATGCGGGCGTTGGATTCCGAGCATTTCATCATCGGGCGCGCGGACTCCTGCCAACTCACGTTCGACGACGATCTGATCTCGCGCGAACATTTGCGGATCGACCTCGAGCGAGAGGGTCGCTTTCGCATCCGTGACTTGGGCAGCCGCAACAAGACCTATGTCAACGGGGAAATCATCACGGAAACGCTGCTGAACCCCGGAGACATCATCCGGGTCGGCGAGTTTGTCCTCGAGTTCGTCGACGACACCGTCCCGGCGCAAAAGATCAGCTTGGATTTCCTGACACCCGACCGGCACGAGCCGGCCCACTGTGATTGGATCAAAACCAAAGCGCCGCTTTCGCTCGCCATCGGGCAGGTGGAAGCCTTGACCGAGTTGTTCGGCGAGCAGCCGCTTACGGCGCGGGCGGAAGACATTGCCGGAATGGCGCTGTCGCGGGTCATTCTTGAAGTTAAAGCGGAGCGCGGGTTTGTGGCGCTCCGCGGCGAGTCCAAGACGGACTTGATTCCGCTGGCCCAGCGGGCGCTTGTTCGTTCGCCCGGCGATACGGTCGTGCCGGTCAGTCAGTCGTTTGCGCTGGCGCCCGTGCTGCAGTCGGTCAGTGGGATCTATCCTCAGACCGCCGGAAAAATCGACCTGAAATCGGGTCTTGCCTCTACGGCCATCGTCTCACCTCTGATTTATCGCGGCGACGTGGTCGGCGTGCTCTACGTGGATCGCCCGCAATCCAAGAGGCCCTTGAGCAGCTCGGCCTTGCAGTATTGCATCGCGGCCGGTGCGGTAGTGGGGGCCCAGGTGGCGGCCGCCTCACGCAAACTTACCCAGGCCGCCGTTCGTGAGGGGGCCGCGTGGATGACGACGATCCGTCGTGTCCAGCGGGCGCTCAGCCCCGTCCCCGTGTCGAACGAGGCATTCGATGTGGCGGTCAAGTGTTTTCCCGGGCGCGCCCGCTGCGGCGATTTCGCGGACGTCGTACACATCGACGGACAGCGTTGTTGCATGTTCGTGGTGGACGCCGGCGGTCATGGTATTACGGGCATTACACAGGCGAGTTCGATGATTGCAGCCGTACGGACGGCGCTGTCTGTAACGCAAGACGCGCTGATGGACCCGGCGCCGATGTTCGATGAACTTAATCGCATGATCGCCTCGATGGCGACGCGACAAATACTTCCCTGTACATACGTGGGAATCGATATGGCCGCGGGCAAGATCGCGTACATCAATGCCGGCGGGATGCCTCCGCTGCTGCTGATCGGCTCGGGGCGATTGATCACGCTGGACCAACCCTCGCTGGTGTTGGGCGTTGATCCGGACTACGTATACGAATACACCCGAGCGGATCTCCCCGAGGCGTTTCGTGTTATTTGCCACACCGACGGTGTGCCTCAGGCGGTGAGCACGGCCGGGGAACCCATGGGCGATCAACGATTGCACGAGCTGTTGCTCGATCGCGAGCTGTTCCGGCCGGCGGATGAATTGCTGGCCAAGATCACGAGTGCCTGGGAGGCGCACTTGAGCGGTGCTCAACCGGATGACGATGCGCTGTTCCTTGTGCTGTCGCACCGTTGAGCGGACCGCGCGGGCCCGGCGGCTCAGAAGCGCCCTGCCGCTCGGCGACCGCGCAGGCTGGAGCCTGCGGTCCGAAACGGTAGTTCCAGCGCTGTCCCAGTAGGAGCGCGCAGCCATGATCGCCGCGGAAGCCGCAGAACATACTATCGTCTCCAAATTGCTCAACGAAGGTTCGGTGACCCCGGTCGGGCTGACAACCTACCGCCGCGAGTCGGAAACCATGGGCCTGGCGCTGGTGACGGTCCTTGAGGCCAACGACGTCGTTAGTGAGGCGGACGTCGCCAAGACATACGCGGAACTGGCCGGGCTTCGTTTTCTTGATCTAACACGGCGACCGCCGACGCGTGCCTGGGTCCTAACCCTTCCCGAGAACATCGCGCGCATCAAGCAATGTCTGCTGTTCGGCGAGGTGGCCGGTCAATTGGTTTGCGTGGTGGCCGATCCATTCGATCCGTCCGTCCACGCGGTGCTTGCCGGCCGGTTCGAGCGGCCCATTCAATACGTGGTCAGTCCGCGCTATCAGATTCTCGAAACCATCGACACCATCTACGGCCACGCCCGCGAGCAAGGGGCCACCTATACCGTCGCGGCGCCGCTCGCCGCTGCGGTGGCCACGGAATCCGCCACGGGGCTCAATATGGTTGAGCAGTTTGACAGCATCATCGACGAGGCGGTCGATCGCCGTGCCAGCGACATTCACATTGAATCGGAGTCGGATCGGCTTCGGGTCCGGCTGAGAATCGATGGGCGCATGATCGAATCCCGCGCGTTTCCGTTGGAAGCGGCGTCGGCGCTGCTTTCGCGGATCAAGGTGTTGGCGAACCTGGACATCACGGAACGTCGCCACCCCCAAGACGGCCGTTTTTCCCATCGTAGCTTCGATCAGGAAATCGACGTGCGTGTCGCGGTGATTCCGACCGCTCGAGGTGAACGCGCGACGTTGCGCTTGCTTTCCCAGGATCGCTCGCGGCTGACGCTGGAAACCCTGGGTATGGGGACCGAATTGCGGCAGGCGTTCGAGCGGCTGATCCACCGGCCGTTCGGCATTTTGCTGCTTACAGGTCCCACAGGTAGTGGCAAGTCCACGACGCTCTACGCGGCCTTGCAGGAAATCAACACCATCGACAAGCACATCATCACCGTCGAAGATCCGGTCGAGTATGAAATGCCCGGGATCAATCAGGTGCAGGTCGATTCCGAGTTCGGCGTTTCGTTTCCCAAAGCCCTGCGCAGCATCCTCCGCCACGATCCGGACGTCATCATGGTGGGCGAGATCCGGGACGAAGAAACCGCACACCTGGCGCTGGAGGCGTCGCTGACGGGGCACCTGGTCTTCGCCACCTTGCACACGAACACCGCCGTTGGCGCCGTCACCCGACTGCTGGACATGGGCTGCGAATCCTATCTGGTCGCCAGCGCGTTGATCGGCGTGCTGGCCCAACGTCTCGTGCGCAAGATTTGCACGAACTGCAAGCACGGGTATGAGCCCAACGAGACCGAACGAAAGATCATGGGCATCCCCCCCGATCGGACCTCCGTCCAGGCCTACCGTGGGCAAGGCTGCTCGCGCTGCGCGCGCAGCGGCTACCTCGACCGCATCGGGATCTTTGAGTTCGTCCCCTTCGACGCCGGGCTTTCCACCATGGTGATGGAAAAACAAGCGACCGACGCTATGGAAGCCTACGCCCGCGCCCACGGCGCCATCACCCTGCGCGACGATGCGATGACCAAAGTCAACTCCGGGCTTACCACGCTTGAAGAAGCGCTTCGCGTGACCCGATCGGAAGCCTGAGGAGGCCGGCCATGTGCGGACGATTCACGCTGAGTTCGCCGGCCGACGTGGTCGCCCGATGGTTCCAACTGTCGACGCCTCCGCCGATCACCCCTCGGTACAACATCGCTCCGACGCAGGACGTGGGCGTGGTCCGCGTCGCGCCGGACTCATCTGGCCGCAGCTTTTGTTTTCACCGATGGGGTCTGATCCCCTCCTGGGCCGCCGACCCGGCCATTGGAAACCGGATGATCAACGCGCGAAGTGAAACCGCCCACGCCAAGCCCTCGTTTCGCGCCGCCTTTCGCCAGCGCCGTTGCTTGATTCCCGCCGACGGGTTCTTTGAGTGGAAGAAATCAGGGGCCACCAAGACGCCCCACTTCATTTCCGCGGCCGACGGGGGGCTGCTCGCCTTCGCGGGACTTTGCGAGGCGTACCGCGACGGGGACCAAACCATCGAGTCCTGCACGATTCTTACCGTTGAGCCGAACGAGTTACTCGCGCCCATCCATGATCGGATGCCCGCCATCCTGCAACCCGCCGATTTCGATGCATGGCTCGATCCCTCGCATCAAGCCGTCGATGCGCTTCGAGCGCTGCTGCGCCCCTATCCCACCTCCCGTTTGGTGGTTCGACCCGTCGATACCTTCGTCAACAATCCGCGCAACAATGGTCCGCGGTGTATCGCGCCGGTCGCCGGGTAACGCGCCCCCACAGGGAGTCAATCGGCCGCAACGATCAGGTCCACGATGCGCTCGGCCGCATGCCCGTCCCAGAGCTCCGGCGCGGTGGGCCGGGCGGCGGGGGCGGCCTTCAACGCCCGGTATGCCGCAATCATGGCGTCGCCGGAGCACCCAACGAGCTGATTCGTTCCTTGTGAGAGTGTTACGGGGCGCTCCGTATTTTCTCGAACGGTCAGGCAGGAGACGCCGAGGATCGTCGTTTCTTCCTGAATTCCGCCCGAGTCCGTGAGGACAACCGCTGAGTTGGCCATGAGCTGAAGGAAATCGACGTAGCCCAGCGGATCAAGAAGCACGATGTTGCGCGCGGCTTCCAGGCGATCCGTCAGGCCCATGCGGTCCAGATTTCGGCGCGTACGCGGATGGATCGGGAAGATGACCGGCAGGTCTTGCGCGATCCCGTTCAATCCGGCGAGAATCGAGCCAAACGTTGCCGCGTGGTCCACGTTGGCGGGGCGGTGCAGGGTGGCGAGGGCGTACTCCGCCGGCTCCAGGCCGAGCCGCTTGAGGATGTCCGATCCGCTGGCCCGGTCACGCATGCGCATGAGCGTATCGATCATGACGTTTCCGACGAAGTGAACGCGCGACGCCGCCACGCCCTCGTTGCTCAGATTGTCGATCGCACTGCGTTCCGTAACGAACAGGAGATCGCTGATGGCGTCCGTGAGCACGCGATTGATTTCTTCCGGCATCGTGCGGTCGAAGCTGCGCAGACCCGCTTCGACATGGGCGATGCGAATCCCGAGTTTCGAGGCGACCAGCGCGCCCGCCAGTGTGCTGTTTACATCACCGACCGCGATCACCCACTGTGGCGTACGTTCGAGGCACACCGGCTCGAAACGTTTCAGGACTTCGGCGGTTTGAGACGCGTGCGATCCGCTTCCAACGCCGAGATGGACGTCGGGTTGGGGAATGCCCAACTCTTCAAAGAAAACCCCGTTCATGTTCGCGTCGTAATGTTGTCCGGTGTGGACCAGCGTTGCCTCGGTCCGTGCGCATCGATTCAGCGCGGTGATAATCGGGGCGATCTTCATGAAATTCGGCCGTGCGGCGCACAGGCAGATGATCTTGAGCGGCTTCATACGGTGTTGTCTACCCGAAACTTGGGCCTCTGGGTATCAGGCGGATGGGGAATCTGCCGCGCTGCCGATCACACGGGGCACAAAAAAAGGGACGGCCCCCAAACAGGGGGGACCGTCCCGAGAGAGCTCGAAAGCTTCAGATGCTTACGGGTAGATCAGGCTGTCCGTCGAAGCCCACCTGCCGGGCCCAAACGAATCGTCGCCGGGAAACGGTGCGCCTCCCGAGATTTCCCCGGGCGCGATGCCGTGGATGCGATTGTTGCCTTCAATCGTGCCCCAATCGTTGTCGATGACCGTGTAGATGTTGTCACCGTCGATACCAATCGCCGGCTTCCTGTGGAACGCCGCGTGGCCGTCTGCGAAGAGCGCGTTCTGGCCTTCGCCATTGCTGGTGCCGCCATGATTCGGCGAGTTGAACCTCATCCAGTTGCGCGGGGCATCGTCCAGCGTCAGCAGGTTGTCCGTCTCGGGCGAAACCCAATCAGGCGACCCGCCCAAATAGAACGGGCCCCGGTCCGCCGCCATGATCAACCGGTTGTCCGCACCCTCGCGCGGCTGGGTGTCGCGCGGTCCGAATGGAACCAGATAGCCGTAGCTGATGTTATCCACGGTGGTGAAGTCGTAGTAGAAATCGATACTCTGGGTGGGATCCTCGTCGTCGCCGGCGCTGGGGCAGATGAACTGCTTCGGCGTGACATCGCCGGAGCGGACCAGCATCCAGAACGCGCGGGTGACGGAAAGCGACGTGCTGGCCGGAGCCAGTGAGAAGCTTCTCTGATCCCGCTCGAAACCTACGGGAACCATCGGCGCGGTGTACTCCACGCGGTCGCCCGACGCGAGGTCGAGGGAGCGATCGTACGGCGGAATCATCCAACGCTCGTTGTTGTCGTTGGCGTAAATCTTCGCCGACGTTCCCACGCCCTTAATGTTCGCCTGGCATACCAGGCGCTTGCTCAACTCCCTGGCCCGGGAAAGGCTCGGAAGCAAGATCGAGATCAACAACGCGATGATGGCGATCACCACGAGCAGCTCGATCAACGTAAATGCTCGAATTCTTTGTCTGAAACTCACGTCACTATCTCCTAACAAAACCAATTAGATACCCGTGTGTTGCGACGACGGAAGCCTCCGTCGGGTATCGTTACGAAGAATAATGCCAATCAACCGCATTAGACGGCAGGGCTACCTTCTCGCAACACGACTCCAAAACACATAACCAAACGCGGCTTGTTTCGGCCGCGAACCAACTACAACCTGTGATCGCGACTGACGCCGGTCGCCAACTCGATTTCGAGGTTTGCGGCTGGCCGCCGATTCTGCCGGTACGCCTCGCGCGAGACCCATCGGTCCCGTGCTCGGTCACGCCCATGCCGCCAATGTTGCCGGATCAGCTTACTCTGGCCCGGTAACATGCTTCGAGAAAACGCCTCCACGTCACGCCGGCGAAGAGGAGCGACCCGAATTCAACGCGCTGGTTCCGACGTTTCAAGTGGCCGGTCAGGGTGGTAGGTGGGAGTCCGTTGAGGTGGGAGCAATAGAATACGATGACTAAGAAAATGACAGGTCATGTATGGGATATACGAATACCCGAGTCCTCAAGGTTTCCGCACGCCGCTTAGGACGCCCGAAAGAATTCACCCACTCCCCAAATCCACTAGAACCAACTCCATGGGACTATACTAGGACGCTGATGCATTGTCAACTCGCCTCGCACGATTCCTTGGAATTCCGCCCGCAATTCTTCCGCCACCGCGACAGCGGCCCGTGCGGTTTCTTGACCGGTGCTGTCGCCGCGATTGGCAGATCAGGGGCTTAAGCCTGGGGCATCACCGTCAATATGGGGCGATTTTTGCCCATTTTCTCCTTTTCTGAGGCAAGGGAGGCCAACTTCAGGGCTCTCGTCACCGGTCACCTGGCGCCTTCGCGGGTCCAAGGTCGGCGCTCGACCCATCCTTCACCGTTGCCGATGATCCCCGATCGGCTCCCGCAGCTCCCCACCCGACGACGGGGGTTACCTTGGATCAGCCCCTAAACGGCCTCCCAGGACTAGGAAAGCCGATCGTAGGAAACGTGGATGCCGTGCCGGGCGGCAATTCCAAGGCCTTTTCGATGGGCATCCGCCAGATACGCGACCTGTGCCGCGGATCGGGCCACCGGCTGGAGTCCGCGGGCCGCTCGGATTTCATTCAGGATGGTCAGTCCAACAGTATCCGCCGCTACCGGATCCGTGGTGGCTAGGAGGATGCCCTCGTTGGAAAGCGTCGAGGCTGACGCCTCGGGCCCACGGTCGAAGACAACCCGGAGCGCGTCGACCACACACAGCCGCACCTTCTTCCTGATTCGTGGGTGCAGGTTGATGTCCGCGATGTATGGGCAACAGCCGTTCTTGTGGTACCGGGCTGGGTGTTTGACCAGTCCGTGGGAGAGGTTCTTCAGGGCGCAGGTCAGCCCGGTGATGTTGTGGGTCTTCAGGTACGGAATGTTAATTATTGCAGTTACTTGGCTTAGGACTCTGGCGAACGCGTCGGAGCCACTCGCGAAATCCTCCGAGACGGTGTCGTATCCTCGGGCGGCGGGCGTGGTCACTTCGTGTACCACCGACGAGGCAGGAGCCTCGATGCAAACGATTTGACGGGTGGGGAAACCGGCTCGGACGAGGGAATCAACGAATATCTCGGCCACCGTCGCGGTTGTGGCGATGACGTCTTGTCCCGACTGATTGAATTTCAATCCTATGATGTCGTCCGATCGAAACAGCTTTTTCCACGCTTCGCTGAGCGATTGCGTGCCCAGCAGGCCGGCGACGGCCGCCTCCAGCAGCTCCCGGAACATCTCCGGATGAACGATTGGCCCGTCGATCGCAAACCGCGATCGCGAGTGGCGTACCTCCGCGGGTTTCGCCCCGGGATCCACCAGGAGCTTTCCGGCCGCATCACCGGCATGGCCTGATGCGGACCGGGTCAGTGATGCGTGCCCGAGCGCGCAGGCCGTCGCACCAAGAAACCACCGCCTTGATCTCAACGGGCCATGTTGGGGGCTGTCATGGGCCATGGCACGCGCGAATCCTGGATTGGCTGGTCCAGCCGGGGCGCCTGGGCACCCAAAACCCGACGAATTACCCTCTGCTATTGAGCCCGAACGGCGACCGGCATTGATGCAAAGTATTCCTTAGAATGTCGTTACGTCTGTTCTCGCTCGGCGCAAGCGTGCGGCCGCGCTGGCGATCCGTTAGCGGACCAATGCACAAGTGGAATATCGGATGGAATGGCGTGCCGGTTGACCCGGCACGCGACCGATTTCTACCGTGATTTGCGGGGGGCGAGCATCAGATAAAGCCCGAGGGGATCGCGGATTTCGTCGATCCGCCCGGCACGCGCAGCGCGAACGCGGAGCGACCATCGGGGGCGCTTGCTGAACGCCGGCCGACCATCGCGCGACATCCCGTTGCCGGGATTCCGCCCAGGCTATTACCAGTTTGGCTGCACCCGAGCGGGACCGACCTCAAAAATTGACTGCGTCTTGAGCAGGGTCAGGTCCTCCGGGAACGCGTGGTACGCATGAACGTGGAACTCGTGATCCCGTGCATCGAAGTCCACAAAGGTAAACGGCGAGAGGCCGTCAGACGCCCACTGATCAAACGGCACGTAAATGCCGCGATCTTGGGCATGATGGACATAATCCCGATGCGTGGCCGGGAATAGTTGTGGCGTAAGCCGCTCTACCTGCGTTGACAGGATGTACCGCATACCGTCGCCGAAGGCTTGCGAATGATCCCGCTCGCCGCGAAAGCGGAAGGATGTCGCCAGCCCTACTTTGGGTAGCAACTCATTCGGCTCGGTAATCACCTCAGTTAGAATCTGGTCGCCACTCTGGATCGTTACCACGTGTGCCAGCCCGGTAACCCAAATCTCGGCCGAATACCGGGCCTGAGTGACCCGCTTTACGCGATCGATGTGAAAAAGCTCCGGGTGCAGCGCCCGCTGGTACAGGCAAAACTGCAACTCCTCGACCGTCTGTCTTAATTTTCCGCGTTCCACGTTTACCTCAAATCCCGCCATCAGGAATACCGAACAATCCAATGATTATACGGACTTCGCGGCGCAATTCCATTTATTTATTTTGCGAGGGCGGATTTTGTTAGAATCGCAGAATAGGTGCACCAGTACGGCGTATTATAGGACGTACAGCCTGATCCAGTGGGTCCGATCCGGCCTCAACCTCATCGGACGTCAGGTCCGGCCGATAGGAAATCACAGGATGGGGCGGCTCCGTGAACTGTTCTTTCCGGCTTGCCGATCTGTATGGCTGCGCTATAATCCGCCACACGATGATGCAGGGTCTTATTCCTATCACCAGTTGGGCGGTGATCCCGGCGATTCTGGTCGCCACCGCCTTCCAGGGGAAACCTTACGCTGAGGATGCTGCGCCCGCCTCGCCGGCCGCAGCACAACCCAGCCAGTCCGCTGAGGATACAGCCCCGACCCACTCCAAGGATCCTTCCAATTCAGGCGATTCGGAAGTCCCAACCGGGTTCGGGCCGATTCGCGCGCCCGCTGAAATGGTCGGCAGGGCGATGTGGTCGGTCAGCGGCTCCCATGCGAAGACGCGTGGCTGCGACGCGTATGCCCGACCCGACCACGGCCGCGGCATCCCGCACCGCCACGTCTTACCCCCCAACGCCAACGGCCGCCGCGCGGTCTTGCTCTCCAGCGTGGCCACGGCCGTACGTCCGCACGCCCCACCGGCCTAGATTCCCTTCATCGGGCGCCTTCGCGTGCGCCTGCCGAATCTCGCTTTTCCGCCAGGTCGATGATGCTGGGACGAGTTGATTTTGCTGCTGCACAGCAAGGGTCGCGTTTTGCCGGCTCTTGAGCTATGGGAGTTTTTTTCAGATGCACGATTCAAACAGATTTAGTAAATGGGCGCTGGTTATCATCCTTGTCGTTCTGGCAGGGCTTTCACTCTATCCACCGAGCCGCACGCTTAAGGGCGGAATCGACCTCGTTGGCGGTACGAGCCTCCTGTTGGAAATCGACACCACCGGGTTGGACCGGGGCCAGCAGACCGGGCTGGCGTCGAAGGTCATGAACGTGCTCAAGGATCGTGTCGATCCGAAGGGGCAGCTCAACCTGGAGTGGCGTCCGGTGGGCAACACGCGTCTTGAAATCCGGATGCCTCGTCCTCCGAAAGAGGCCCTAGCCCGTCGCGACGCCAAGGACGCGGCATTGGATGCCATAGCGGCGCGCAATCTGAAACGCTTTGACGTGGAAGAAGCCCTCAGTCGAGCGGAAGGTGAGCGCAAGGCCGCGCTGGCCAAGCTGGTCGGTGCGACGGAGGAGCGCGAGGCGCTCGCCAAGGCATTGGTGGAGGCGTTTGACAAGAAGCGCGCCGCCGACAGCGCAGACGATGACGAGGCCAAGACCAAGGCCGCCGAAGCCTACGAATCCGCGATGGCGGACTTGCTTGCCACCAATGCCCCGGTAGGCCGACTGTCGGATATTCTGGCATTAGGTGAGGGCGCCAAGCGGGACAAGGAGCTCGATCGGTTCCGCAACGAGTTCCCGGCGTTTGATGCCGGCTCCATTCAGGAACCGGGTGGCAAGCTGATTACCAAGGGCGTGGAGGCCTACGACGAGTGGGCCAAGGACAAAGCCGATCTCGAAGATCCATCCGACCTGAAGCGCCGCATCAAGGGCGCCGGTGTGCTCGAATTCCGCATTCTGGCGGAGCGTGATCCCAGCTCGCCGACCAACATTTTGGATCCCCAGGGCCAAGGCGACAAATCGATCAGTTCGTTTCGCGAGGCGTTGGCCAAGCACGGTCCGCGTCTGCGGCAGGGCGAGCGATTCGGATGGTTTGCGATCGAGAGTCCGCTCAAGTTCTTCCGCAACGTGAGTAGTTTGGAGGATGTGGATCGCCTGAAGGATTCACCCGGTCTTCCGGTGATCGAGGAGTACGCCGGGCATTACTACGTGCTCGCCTACAATTCTCCGCAACAGCGCATGTTGAAGGGCACGAAGGAGAAGAAATGGAAGCTGCGTGCGGCGTTCGGGGATCGAGACCCCATGACGGGCGAAAACGTCGTGAGCTTTGTGCTCGACCCGCGGGGCGGCCGACTCTTCGGTGAGTTGACCGGGGCGAATGTCCAGCGCGAACTCTGCATTCTGCTCGACAACCGGGCCGTTTCTTATGCGACCATCCGGGAGCGCATTACGGAGCGCTGTCAGATCAGCGGCCGGTTCAGCGCGGAACGGGTTCAGGATCTGGTACGCACCCTTGACGCCGGTTCGTTGCCGGCACGCGTCAAAGAGCAGCCGCTGATGGAAAAGACGATTGGTCCGAGCCTCGGCGAGACCAACCGGACGATGGGTATCAATGCGGCGGTATACGCGGCCGTTGCCGTGGCGGTGTTCGTGCTCTTGTATTACGGCATCGCCGCGGGCGGGATGGCCAACGTGGCGCTGGCGCTCAACCTCCTCTTTGTGCTGGCGGCGATGGCGTTGCTTCAGGCCACCTTCACGTTGCCTGGTATCGCGGGTTTGATTTTGACGGTCGGTATGGCCATCGACGCCAACGTGCTGATTTTTGAGCGCATCCGCGAGGAGCGCAATCGCGGTGTCGTGTTCAAGAAAGCCTTGAACACGGGCTACGACAAGGCATTCTCGACGATTATGGATGCCAACTTGACGACACTTCTAACCTGCATCATTCTCGGCTTTGTCGGGAGCGAGGAGGTGAAGGGGTTTGCCATCACGCTGGGCATCGGTATTGTGACGAGCTTGTTCACGGCCTTGTTCGTGACGCGCCTGGTCTTCAATACGCTGATCAGCGCCGGCATGCTCAAGGACTTCTCGATGCGATCGATCATCGGCATGCCCAGCCTGGATTGGTTGAGCTTGCGGGGCAAGTTCTGGCCGATTTCGGTGGTGGCCGTTGTCTGCGGCGCCGGTGTGTTTGTGGTGATGGCCAACACCAACAAGGAAGCGGTCTTCGACATCGAGTTCCTGGGGGGGACGGGCGTTCAGGTCGATCTGAAGCCCGGTGTGGCGTTGACGGATGAGGAGGTTTCCGCGTTGATCTCGGGGCGCGGCAACGGTTCGGCAGCGGACTGGCTTGCCACGGCCGCCGATCGCCTTGATCTGGGCCGCCTTCAAGTCACAACTGGCAGTTCTTCCCGGATGTTGCTCGTTAGGTCGACGGACAACAGCCTTACCGGGGAGGAGCTTTCCGTGCTATTGGCTGGCGCGCTGGACGGCAAGATCGAGACCGATGGGACCACGATCGTGGACAGGCATGCGGTTGAGTTCGAGGGCAAACCCGGTGCGCTGTCGGTGGAAAAGCTTGAGGCGGCCATTGCGGTTGCTCAGGAAGGCGTAAGGGGGGCGGCCACGAGGCTGCGCAGCGCGCGTGTGCAAAGTGTCGCGGACATCAACGCGGACGAGGACGCGGGGCTCTCTTATGAAGTCGTGACCATCGAGACGAATCGCCAACTGGTGCAGGCTGCGATTCTTGCGGCGCTGGGAGATCGGCTCGAGGTGCAGCGCTCGATTCAGATGACCGTGATCAACGACGATGAGCTGCTCAATGAGCCGTTCTTCGTTGTAGAATCGGATGATCATTACATCAGTGACGTCCTCGGTGGCGATGCGTCATTCGACATCCGGCGGTTCCGTGGGGGCGTGGCCGTTCAGGTGGAGCTCGACGACAACGAGCATCCTATTCAGGTGGCGGAGCTCAAACGTCGCCTGCGGGAGTATTCGCTCAGTATCGGAGAGGATGAAGCCCGGGCGCATGAGACCGACGTATTTCCGCTCGGCGCGGGCAACGCGACGGACGGGTACAAGCGATTTGCGTTCCTGGCCGTTGACGACGCCACGCACTACGACGATGTCGGTGAATCGTTCTGGAAAGATGCCATCGCCCGTCCCTTCCTCGCCAGCGTAGAGGGTGCGATGGCGGCGGAGAAATCGTTGTCGAAGGTGGTGCAGTTTGCGCCGCAGGTCGCGGATCAGGCGAAGAACCGCGCGGTATTCGCCATCATTCTGGCACTCGGCGCAATTGTCGTATATCTGTCACTTCGGTTCGGAACGAAAGAATACGGGCTGGCTGCGATCGTTGCCCTTGTGCATGACGTTTCGATTACGCTGGGGCTGGTGGCAGTGAGCCGCTTTGTTGCGGGTACCGTCATCGGCGACATGCTGCTCATTGAGGATGCCTTCCGCGTCGACCTTCCGATGATCGCGGCGATCCTCACGGTCATCGGATACAGCCTGAACGACACGATTGTCGTGTTCGATCGTATTCGTGAGAATCGCGGTAAGATCGGAAAACTCCAGGCGAGTACGATCAACAACAGCATCAACCAGACGTTGTCGCGCACGTTGCTGACTTCGATCACAACGTTTATCGCCGTGGCCATTTTGTACGCCTTCGGCGGCGCCGGCGTGCATGGGTTCAGTTTCGCGTTGATGATCGGTGTTATCGTAGGTACCTACAGCTCGATCGGTGTCGCCACGCCGCTGCTCTATCGTCCTGCGATGCTGTGGAAGGTGGTGGCCGTTCTTGTCGCGGCTATGATGATCGGCGTCGTATTCCTGGTGACGGACAGCCAGACCATGCGCCTGTTGGGTACGGGCATCTTCCTGGCGGGCCTGATCGGTTTCCTGATGCGCAAGGGAACAGTGGGCCGATCGGGGCGACCCGCTGTGGCGTAGGGCTATGGTCGCGCTTGAAGCTGTTGGGACTCGTGCCTCACTCGGGCTTGAGCCCGCGCAGTTCATGCGGTGCGCTGGCTGACACCCAGCGCCGCACAAGCCAACGCATGCAGCTCGGAATTCGTTCTGCGGTGACCGTGGGTCTGCCCTTGGGGGGACCCACGGCTGCTGCAGTGCAGCTTGTCGGGCTGCAACAATGCAGGAACAACGCTCCATCTTCCCGTGGCTTCACGCGCCATACTGCAATCCCCGGCCGCCCCCCCCGCTTTGTGCCTCGAGTAAAGATCGCTTGACTAGGTAAGAACGGTGATTTAGACTGAAGGTGCGCGTAGGCGCCGTCTTGGCGTGCGCGTTTTGGCGTGCGCGTTAGCGCGGGTTGGTTCGCGCGGGATCGCCGCAGCCCGGCGATGGACGACTGAAAATGGGCATGGATGCTCGTTTCGCATGGATGCTTTGCACTTCGCAAATCTTTTCCACGTTCCCACGGGTCGGCCGTATGAAGGGAGAATGCTATGCGCACGGATGTGAAGCTTGGCGTGGTTATTGCGCTGGCGACGGTTCTGGTGGCCGGCGGATACTATATGGACGGCGATAGCGACCAAAAGCCGGTCGAAATGAAGGGGAAATCCCTCGCGGATGTTGCCACGCCTTCCGCGCGACCGACGTCGCGCGCCGGCAACACGGCCGGTCGGGCCACGTCCCACACCGCCGCCAAGCAGCACAGCACACGTGGTTCGCAAGGCAAGACTTCGCCGGTCAGGAGCCCTCGTAATTCTGTCGCGCAGCGCAAGCCTGTTGCGAAGCCAGGAGTCTCCATGCCGCCGAAAGGTGTTCCTTCCCGCGCATCGCAATTGAACAAGAAGCGGTTGGCGCAGGCTACCGCCTCTCCGGCGGCAACGCGTAAGCCATCGGGAGCTTCAGCCGCCACGCACCCGGTCAAGCCCACGCCCACGCTCACGGGTTCTGGTGCCACATCGGCCGCTCGATCTCGCCCCGGCGTGTCCGGCCCAACTTCTGCGGGCCATCGGCAAGAAGGGGGATCGGTTGCTGCCAATGGTCCAGCGCACCGTTCGGGTGTTCCGGATGGGCGTCATGGGGGAGCCACGAATGCGGTGCAGCAAAAAAGCGGCACGCGAGCTGGAGCCAAGCCGGTCGATGCAGCTCACGGAGGGCGTCCGTCCGGCCAAGTCGCACGCGGCGTCCACCGGCCCGGTCCGCATGGCCCGGCGCCGGGAATCGCGGTTGCCAAGAGTGCCAAGACTCCGCCCGCCCGGGCGACAAGATCGGACAATCGCGGCGTCGCCGTCGACCTGCATCGAGTCCAGCCGGGTGACTCGTTGGCCGCACTGGCGAAGATGTATTACGGACACGAGAAGTATGTGCCGTTTCTGCTGAAGAGCAATCCCAAGATTAGCGATCCACGTCGACTGGCGCTGGGGACGGAGGTAAGGATTCCGCCTCTGCCGACGGCGGGGCCCGAACGTCGGCCCACCTCGGCCCACGTCAGAAAGGCTTCCACGCGGGACAGCACGGACGGCCGCGCATCGGCCAGGTCCTACACGGTTAAAGCCGGCGATACATTTTATGGCATCGCCCGAAGCCAGCTCGGAGATGCCGGCCGCTGGCGGGCGCTGTACGAGTTGAACGCTTCGCTCGTCGGTGACGATCCGTCGCGGCTCAAGATCGGGCAAGTGCTTAAGCTACCGCCGAAATAGCCCCACCAGATCGGTTGCATCATTCGTAGAACCGCGTCGGGCCGACCCCGCTACTGCGCGGGTTGACGCCTGCGGCCCCGAGCATCACGTGCGCGAGACCCGCCCTGGTCGGGCGTGGCCGCAGGGTTTCGCCCTACCGACCATACCGCACAAGTTCAGTTGCCCATACGCCAGGCCGATCAACCAGGTGAGTGGCCCTGCGGGGCGGCCCGCGGCATTCGCGCTTCCGGTGAGAATTGTTCGACCGGTTTGACTGTGGATTGCGTTAGATACCGTGATGACACAGATGAAGAAAGTGCTCACAACAGGGGAAGTGGCGAAAATCTGCGGCGTGGCGCCCCGGACGGTTTCCAAGTGGTTCGATTCCGGACACTTGCGAGGGTACCGGATACCCGGCAGCAAGGACCGGCGAATCCCGATGGAGCAACTGATTCGGTTCATGCGGGCCAACGGCATGCCGCTCGGTGAGGTTGACACGGGCCGCCTTAAAGTGCTCATCGTCGACGCCGATTTTTCGCTGGCTGAGGCGTTGGCGCAAGCGTTGCGCGATCGCCACGACTACGACGCCTTTACGGCCACCTCCGTTATGGAAGCCGGCGCGGTAGCGGCTTGCGAGAAGCCGGACGTGGTCGTCATAGACGCCTCGCTTCCCGATGTGGTTCCGGCCTTGATCGTTCAGTGGATTAGATCAACCGAAGAATTGCGTGACACTTGCCTGATCGCCACGGGCACCATGCTCTCCAAGTCGAAGGGGCAGGGGCTGGTGCAACAGGGCTTTGACGCGTTCGTTGCCAAACCTTTCGACGTGCGGACGTTGATCGAGATGCTCGAAGCGTGTCTTTCGGTCGCGCCGCATTAGCACGCGGGCGGCAACCTTTCGGCACCAGGCGTTTCCCGCTATCATTGTGGTGTATGATCGTAACCATCGACGGGCCTGCGGGGTCCGGAAAATCCACCATCGCGCGCAAGTTGGCAGCACAACTCGATGTGCCGTACCTTGACACCGGGGCCATGTACCGCGCTCTGGCCTATGCCGCCCTTGAATCGGGCGTGCCTTTCGAGGATGACGCGGCGTTGCTCTCGTATGCGCGGACTGCGGACCTGCAGGTCGATTGTGGACCGACGCACACGCGCGTGCGGATTCAGGGTCGCGATGTCAGCGAGTTGATTCGGACCATGCGGGTCAGCTCCGTGACATCGCTTGTGGCCAGGCATCCGGCGATTCGAGAATTGCTGGTCGGCATTCAGCGGCGGATCGGGAGCGAGCTGGGGTCGTTCATCGCCGAAGGGCGCGATCAGGGCAGCGTTGTTTTTCCGGCGGCCGACGCCAAATTCGTCCTCGAGGCCTCGGTGGACGCTCGGGCTCAGCGGCGGTTCGACGAGTTGCGGGCGGACGGGCAGGACGTGAGTCTCGCCGGGGTGAAGGAGAATCTCCGTGCTCGAGATGCGATCGATTCGATCCAATGGGAGCCGCTTCTTTCCGATGAACGGGCCACCGTGATCGACACGACCAACTTGACGATCCAAGCCGTGGTGGACCGGCTGATTCAACTCCTCGGCCGGCGCGACGCCAAACCGTTGTAGCCTGGCCGATGTAGCCCAGCCGCCCACGGCTGGGTGGAGGCCCATCCACAGCGGAGGGCCGCTGTACTACGTGGACTACTGCAATCGCAAGCCGTC
>JBHHUB010000051.1:0-22008 GCA_046753625.1 Phycisphaerae bacterium
GGCGATCCGGCCCGGCGTCCGCAGCGTCGGGCGGCTTTTATTGCTCCAGGTCGATCCAGGGTAGCGCGCTGTTGAATGATTGCGCTTCGAGGTCGATGGATACGGGGTAGGCGCCGAAGGCGCCGACTCTTCTATTGGGGCCGAACGTCAGGGGGGGGCTGAGACCGGTTTCGTAATCCCAAAAGCCCTCGAGTTCACGCATGAGGTGCTCGCGTCGCAGCTCGCGACCAGACTTTTTGAGTGCCTCGACCATGACCCGCGCGGCGCAGTAGGCGGCCAATCGCGGCGCCGAACGGCGCCCTGATAGGCCGTGGTTCTTCAAGAAGGTGTCGTACTCCTGCAGCGCCTCCTGAGATTGGGCGCTGAGGCTGTTCGGAAAGACGGCGCTGATTTTTCCCTCAAAAACGCGCGGGGCTTTGAAGATTGGGCCCGATAGCAGCGAACCCATCAGGAGCACCTCCGGCGGGTGGCCGTTGGCTGCGATCTTTTCGAGCAACGGCACGGCATCGGCGTCGGGGCCGACGAAGAAAAGACCATCGCTTCCGACCTGCTGCCACGCCAGCAGTTCCGGCGCGAACGAGTCGGCCGCGTAGGGGGCGATCACTTGCAGCTTCATGCCGCGCTTGCGGCATTGGCTCGCGATGGCATCGGAAAGCGCTTCATAGGGCTTACCGGCTTTGGTGATGATGGCGGCCTTGGGTGATTCGGCGTTTTGGAGTTTCTGGAAGCCGTATTCCGCCAGCGCCCGGGCTTGTACGGAAGGGCCTGGCGACAGGTAGAACAGATAGCGGCTTGGTCCGATCATGTCGTCTGGCGATGCGCCGAGCGAGGCGATCACGGGGATGCCGCGCCGATCGGCCAGCGCCGCCAACTGGGATTCTCCCCGAGGCACGAGCGGCGCGACCAGGGCGAAGGTCTCGTCGGCATCCAGAGCGGCGCCCAACCGGTCGATCGTTTTCTCCGGCGAGCTCGCGGCCGGGATCACGCGGAGTTCGATCCGGCGATGGTAGATGCCGTCGTTGGCGTTGATGTCTTCGACGTACGCACGAAGGATCGCTTCGACTTCCCGGCCGATCGGTGCCATGGCGCCGTCTGTCGGTAGTACGGTCGCGATCGTGACGGCCGATGGGCTGACCCCGGGATCGCGGTCATATTCGATGCACTTGAGGTATGCGATGAGCGCTTCGAAATCTTCGTCACCCATTTGAAACTTGGGCATGCCGACGCCGAGCGTATTACCGGCCGGGTCGATGCCCTTGCTGATGGCTCGTTTGAGCGTGTTTTCGTCATAGGGGCCATGCCGGCGTCCGGTGGCGTGCACGGTCCCATAACTCTTGGTGAGCGCGGACCACGCGACGTTGGACGGCGTGACGCCGCCTTCAGGGATGCCGCGTCCGGAGTAGCCGTGGCAATTGACGCAGGGCAGCATTTTGGCGGAGACCTGCATCGGCGGATCGCCGAGCAGGGCATGGACGGGCGCGTCGGAGCCACCCTCGCCGCGGAGGTAAATCTGCTTGCCTCGCCGCTGCATGGAATTCAACACGAGCTTGCCGCCGGGGGGCTGCGCGTCGGTACCGGGGCCGAAGAGCAGCGGCAACAGAGCCCAGACGCAGACCCGAACTTTGGTGGATGGTTTCATGGTCGTTCCCATTGAGGCTGTGTCCTGCGGATGATGCCCCGCGCGGCGCGCCGGCTGCGCGGGCATCAAGCCTGTGGCTCGGATGGCGGATCAGTGGCCGGCGCGGTTGGCCGCGCTGGCACGCCCCGTGTCCGGGTTTCGATCGTTAACCACTTCAGTGACCAGCTCCAGAAGTTTGTCGTCCGGTGCCAGGCCGAAAGCCTTCTTCCACAATCCCGTCGCATCGTTGCCGATCATGACGAGATTGCTGTGGTCCTCGCGGTTGTCCACGTACATGCCGAACTTGGACAAGGCGATCTTGAGATTCTCCCGGCTCCCGGTGAGGAACAGCCAACCCGGTCCGGCATGAAGCCCTTGAGCGTATTCGTAGAGACGCGCCGGCGTGTCGATTTGCGGATCCACACTGATCGAAAGCAGCAACAGGTCTTTACCCATTTGCTCAGGGAAGGTCTTGGCAATGGCGGTCATCTTCTGGTTGAGCACCGGACAGACGCCCTTGCACGAAGAGAAGAAACTATCGACCACGACCGTTCGGCCGCGCATGAGATCGCTGTAGAGCCGCCAGGTTTTTCCATTCTGGTCGATCAGTTCGACATCGGTAAAGTAGTTTCGCGCCGGTGTGTTTTCGGCGCGTTGATTGGGTTGGTCGAGATCGGTAGCTGCGGCGGTCGCGGGCGATTGTGTCGCAGGGGGCTTCGGTCCGGCGACGTCGAGAATGGCGTCAGCGAGCTTGGCAGCCGGGGCGAGTCCGTAGACCTGTTTCCAGGCATTCGTGCTTTCGTTGCCGATCAGAATCATGGGAGAATGATCTTGGAAGTCGGGCGTGAAGGATTGGAGCGCTTTAAGCACCCTGTTTACGGTAGCCTTGTCGCCGGTCAGCATGGTCCATCCGGGTTTGGCGTCGAAGTTGCGGCTCCAAACGTTCAGCCGGCGCGGCGTATCCGTTGTGGGGTCTACGCTGATCGAAATCAATTGGATGTCGTCGCGTCCCTGATCGAGAAGCGTTTGCTGGACGCGTGCTACGGTGGCCATCAGCGGAGGGCATATCGTTGTGCAGGACGTGAAGAACGTGTTGATCGCAACCGTCCGCCCTTTGATGAGATCCGTAAACAAGCGGACGGACTTGCCGTCGTGGGTGATGAGTTGCGCGTCGGGAATGTCCAGGCGCGTGTTCGCGGATGGGCGTTGGGCGGCATTCGCTTCGCTTTTCTTGGCACAACAATCCGGGGCTGCGGTCTTGGTCTCGCTCGCGGGCGCTGACGCTGCGGGCCCGCTGGAGGCCACGCGCCCGGTGGCGCAGGCGGTCCACAAGGTCAGGCAGGCGACGCTGAACGCTACGCCCGCAATTCGGGTGCCAAAACGATGGCTCCTAGCGGTACTCATGGGTTGTGACTCCTGTTCGGTTAGTGATTGTTGCGGTTGGTTGACGCGATTACGGTGGTATGCGGCAGTGTTCGATAGCCCACGCTCATGGAGGGGATTTGACAGAAGACATAGTAGACCCCGGAATGAGGCGGTGTGAAGGTCGCCTCGTACAAGCCGTCGCTTATGGAGGCGGCCGTCACACGCTGTTGCCAGTTGTTGGAGGAGAACGCCAGTACGCTTAGATCCCGAATGTTGGTGAGAAGTCGGCCGGTGTCGGTGTCGCGGACTTTGTACCGAACGCGAACGGACTCGCCGACGGCTACTTGTCGTTGCTCGATGATGGGTTCGATTTGAACCGGCAGGTCGCTCTTGGGTTCGGTCGCGCCGGGTTGTTTGTCCACCTGAAGCTCGAAACAATGGACGATCCGTGGACTGTCGAGCAGAAAGGCCACGTCGAAAGTTCCGCTTCGAGACAATCGCACGGTGGTGCTGTAGACGCCGGGCTCCGTTTCCTGGAGGCTCCGGTCCACAACCAGGACCGCGCGCGGCTGTCGGCCGTAGTTGCTGAACTCGCCCATGGGGGCGGCCATCCCCTCACGGTAGTAGTAAATGGCCCGGTCCACGGGATTCGCGACGACGGCGGCGACGCCGCTGGGGGCAGCGGCCATTCCGGCGGCGAGACTCGGATGCTCCACCAGGCCGAACGGAGCGTGGCCGCCGGTGAAGTCGACCACGGAGAGCCGCCCGCCCGAACCGACCTGATCCATCGGGATCATCAGGACGATCTCGGAGCGTTCGGATCGAATGTAGGCGAGGTTCAGTGTAAAGATGATCTGATCGGGCCCGGGTCCGACGTCGGCGGTCTGAATGATGGCATTGGATGCGGCGTCGATGATGTGCACGGTATCCGTTTGAGCATTGGCAACGAAGATGTAACGATCGTTCGGGGCGGCTTCGATTACGCCGAGCCCCGGTGCGTCGCCAATACGTCCGATGACCTGGTGGGTCCGATCGTCAATTACGACCACATTGCCTTCGACACCGTCGACAACGTACACACATCGGCTCGCCGCGGAGTAAGCCATGGCCCCCGCGCTGGCTCCGATATCGACGGTTGCTACGTTGGCCATCGATCCAATGTCGATCACGAAGACCGATTCGGAGGCTTTGTTGGAGACATAAGCAAAACGCGAGTCCGCCGAAAATGCGAAGTCGTGGTGTCCGGCGCCAAACGGGAACCGGCCGACTACGTCGAGCGTGTCCGTATCGATGGTGTGTACGCGTCCGCCTGGCGCACCGGATGTCAGATCGACGCAGCTGACCCACAGGTATTTTCCGTCAGGTTGCCGTCGGATCCGGGTAGGCTGAGTTCCCACATCGATGTTTTGGATCAGTCTCCAGGTTGTCGTGTCCACGACGCCGACTTGATTTACCTTCGGCATCGTTACGTAGAGGCGGTTGCCGTCGTTGCTGAGCACCCAGTCCTCGCCGGGGCTTGGCAGTTGCACCATGGCCAGAAGCCGACTGCCTCCGTAGCTGAACAGGGGATCGACGACCGTGATGGACGGCTCATCGTTCAGGGCCAGTACGTAGAAGACGTTCAGGTCGAATTCCGCCCGCGCGCCCAGGCTTCCGGTCAGAAAGGATTGAATCTTGCTCTGGCAGGATTCTGACGCATTTGCATTCTGAGGATCAATCCAGGCCGCCGGGTTCAGGTTTGTCAGCGGCGAATTCGTCGTGGCGTCCGTTACGCGAAAGCGTACTTCGAGATCGTCGCCGGGGTAAACGATCGACCTCGGTTGACTCTGAGCAATCGGCGTCAGCGTGCACTCCACCGAGACGCCGACCTGTTCGACGGTCTGCACCGTGGGCCGCACGGCTTTGCGTGAATCGGATGCCGTCTGTGGCGTCGCACGGGCGACGTCCGATGGGGGCTCGTCGCCGCCGGGCTCGCCGTCGTCGGGCAAACGTGCGGCCGGCCCGCGCTGGGGAACATGTTGGACGGTACGCTCGGGTTGTGCGCAAGAAGGTATCGCGGCGCATGCCGCCATCAGGAGACCGACGTGGCAATAGAGCGCCACCCGCTTTCGCGCCTTCGACGTACCTGACGGCGCCGCGGCGAGTGCGCGCGTTGTCGTTCCGATTGGTTGCCGCACGGGCCGTGCTTGCCGCGATCCATTGATGGAATCCCTGGACATGGTCCTCCTCCCCCTCATGAGCTGCCGATCGAAACGCATCAAGCTTCGCCTCGGCGCGTGGTTGAACCACAGCCAACTTACGAGTGCCACAGTATTGGCCAAAGGAATACCGACGCAGCAGCTCGAACGAGCCAGGATGCGACCGTGCGCCGATTCACCGGTTTCCCAGTATCCCACTCCTTGCTCATTGTAGTCCCTGCTTGTCCGCCATTCCAGTCTCGATCGGGAATTCCCGCCGGCAGGCGTGAGCGGTGCGCCGGACGCGGCGCGCATGGGGACGTAGGGTTCCACGCGAAGCGATCCCGCGCGTTGCGCCGGCGGTCGGACGTCGGAACCCGTGCATGCGAACGTGGTGTGCGATCCGGTAATCTTCGCGTTGCGCCATCCTGCGCGCTTCCGGTGCTCTCGGGCGGTCGGCAGGACTGTCTGATAATCCTCGTATTTCAGGAGGGCCATGCGGCGCCGGCTCGTGACAGGGGCGGCGCGACGCCGCAGTGGTCGATGAAACACCTTTATTTATAGGGGTATCGTTATGGGCCGGTCCGGTGCGCGCGGGAGGCATCGATGCTGCGCGGCGGCGCATCGGCAAGATGGATCGGCCGATCGCCGTCCGGTGCGAGCTCGGAACAAACGTTCGAGCGCGGGTCGGCGCCGCGCGACGGCGCACGGCTTCGCTTAAATATAAGGAGTTCATCGTTGTCGCGTGCGGGTCGCGCGATCGACCGGCTGCGCGCCGGTTGATGGCGTTGCTTAAATATGAGGACGTGAGTGCCATTGCGCAGTCGCTCATTCTTATCGCCCATGGAAATGTCCTGCAAAATTTGCGTTTTGCTCTTGCACTCGATAAGCGGTTTCGTTAATCTTGCGCCCATGTTCTTGAGGGCTGGAACGACAGAAGACAATTCGCGCGGGCCTCGAGGCGCTTCGGCGCCGGGTTGGCAAATCTCGCGAACTTACCGAAACCTGTATATGGAATCGTGCGTCGGTGCATGTATTGGGCATGCGTAGGGGGCGTCCCCTAATGCATGGCGGCATGTTTGTCTGCCACCGGCGGACCGGTAGTGCCGGTTTATGGCACGATTGAGTATAAGAGACTAAAGAAGAAGGGATATCGGCGACCGCCGTTGCGCTGCACCGCAATGCGGACCTCACCCCGCCCCCTTCGGCGTCACCGGAGACTGGAACAGAAGCAGTCGCCTACAAAAAGGAGGCCGGATCAATATGTCAACTAGGATGCCCAACACGCTGAAACGATGGACGCGCCGCATGGGGGCGGCCGCTCATAAACCATGGCTCATCGCGCTGATCGCTCTGGGCGTTGGCGCACCGGTGCACGCTCAAACCTGCAACCGGACGATTTCCGTGGACGTCGTGGCGCTGGATCAGCCATTCTTCTGGAACCGGATGGGTGTGCTGCAACCCCACGGGATGATCTTTGCGTTGCTGGAGGACGTCGTGCCCGCCAGCGGGACGGCGCTGACGCCCGGAAACGTGCGGCTGCGGTCGGACAAGCGACCACGCCCCATCGTCTTGCGGATGAATGTCGGAGACTGCTTGGAGATCAACTTCACCAACCTACTCGCGCCGACGAAGGTCGACAATGAGCAACCGGCCACCCGCGCCGCGTCGGTTCACGTCGCCGGGTTGCAACTGGTTAGCGGAATCAAGGACGATGGATCCAACGTCGGTCGAAATACCTCGAGCCTGGTTCCCCCGGGCGGGTCGGCGACCTACCTCCTCTACGGCGAACGCGAAGGCACGCATCATCTGTACAGCGCCGGTGCGACGACCGGTGGGCAGGGCGACGGGGGTCAGTTGTCGCCCGGTCTTCATGGAGCGGTCAACGTGGAGCCGGCGGGGGCGGAGTGGTATCGCAGTCAGGTCAGACGGGACGACATCGAGCTGGCGCGGGTCGGGACGACCCCGGGAGGGCATCCGATCATCGACTACGATGCCGTCTATCCGGTCGGCCATGCGTTGGAAGGTCGACCAATCTACCGCATGCTCGATGCCGGCGGAAAAATTCGGCACACCGACCTGACGGCCGTCATCACCGGCCCGGGCCGAGGGCACCACATTGCCGGCACCTATCCGCCGAATCCGATTTATCCGGACCGCGACCAGTCCTTCCGCGAATTCACGTTCATCTACGAAGGGGAAATCGGAGCTGTGCAGGCGTTCCCGATCTTCAACGATCCGGTGTTCAAGCACACGCTCAGCAGCGTGGTCGACGGGTTCGGCATCAACTACGGCACCGGCGGCATCGGTGCGGAGATTCTGGGCAATCGCTTCGGCGTAGGGCCGATGTGGGATTGTACGGACTGCAAGTATGAGGAGTTCTTCCTTACGTCGTGGGCGGTGGGCGACCCGGCCATGGTCGTGGACATTCCCGCCAACGCCAATCTCGACGCCAACGGCATTCCGGTTCCCGGACCGCAGGCGACCAAGGCGCTCTATGCGGACGATCCCTCCAATGTGGCGCACAGTTACATCGGCGACCACGTGAAATTTCGACTATTGCACAACGGCCCGCGCGAATACCACATTCACCATCTGCATGCCCATCAATGGCTGTACACGCCGGATGCGAGCAGCTCGGCCTACCTGGACAGTCAGGCGCTGGGTCCGGGGTCCGCCTACACGCTTGAGATTCCCTACCGTGGCAGCGGCAACCGCAACCAGACTGTCGGTGATTCGATCTTCCACTGCCATTTCTATCCGCACTTCGCCCAGGGCATGTGGCACCTGTGGCGAACGCACGATGTCTTTGAAGAAGGTACGCCGCTCGATGCCAACGGGCGACCTTTGCCCGGCGCGCGAGCGCTGCCCGACGCGGAGATTGTTACGGGTACGCCGATTCCCGCGGTGGTTCCGATTCCGGAACTCGTTATGCCCCCGATGCCTCAAGCCTCGGTGGAAGTCGTAACCGTTCCAGGCCAGCCGGGCGGCCAGGTGAAGGTGACCGGATCGGGGAATCCGGGCTACCCCTTCTTTATTCCCGGTATGGTGGGACATCGCCCGCCGCACCCACCTTTGGATACGATCGACGACGGCGGACTGCCGCGCCACTACATCACGGGGGGTACGGCCGTCAGCGTGGAGACTAGGCTTGATTTTACGAAGGAGCTGGTGACGGCGACGGCGACGCAAGTTCCTGAAGGGGGTACGTCGCTGGAGATTGCCGCGATGGACTACCACGCGCAGCGTCTGCACCCCAGCTATCGGCAGGACGGGACGACCGGTGATTTTATCGCCAACGGCTTGCCTCCGGCCCCCGGCGCTCCCTATGCGGAACCATGCATCGACGATGCCGGAAACGCCGTGGGGCTCGCACGCCTCTACAAGGCCGCGGTCATTCAACTGGACGTTGTTCTAACCAAGACCGGCTGGCACTTCCCGCAAACCCGCATGCTTTCCTTATGGGATGACGTTGCGTCGTTCCTGGATGGATCCAAGCCCCCCGAACCGTTCTTCTTCCGGGCGAACTCGAACAGTTGCATTACTTTTGAGCACACGAATCTGGTGCCGGGCGTCTACGAAATGGACGATTTCCAGATCCGGACACCAACGGACATTCTGGGCCAGCACATTCACCTGGTGAAGTTCGACGTTACGTCGTCGGACGGTTCCGGCAATGGGTGGAACTATGAAGACGGGACGTTCAGTCCGGACGACGTGCGGGAGCGCATTCACGCCATTCGCGCGAACAACGGATGTGCCGATCCCGATCCGCGCGACGGCACATTCGAATGCCCCGTGGCCCGGGCCCACCCGACATTCGGTCCGGGGCCCAATGGGAAATGGATAGGTGCCCAGACTACGGTCCAGCGCTGGTATGCCGACGATGTGCTGAACAACGCCGGCAACAACCGAACGCTGCGTACCGTCTTCACGCACGATCACTATGGTCCGTCGACCCACCAGCAGGTCGGGCTGTACGCCGGATTGCTGGTCGAGCCCGAGGGGTCCTCCTGGCGGGATCCGCAAACGGGCGAGGTCATGGGATCGCGCGGTGATGGCGGCCCCACCAGTTGGCGGGCCGACATTGTGACCGCAGACCCGTCGCAGAGCTACCGAGAGTTCATGTTGGAGTTTGCGGACTTCCAACTGGCGTATCGCCCCAACAACAAGGTGCCGGCACCGTACGACACCAATACCATCCTGGCCGGTGGTCGCCAGCCTGGAGACGGATACGACGATCCGCCCAATGCGATCAATCCTCCCGCTCGGAACCAGACGTTCCCCGCGTTGTTACTTCCCAAGCAGGTGTGCCCAGGCGGCGTTCCCCTGCCCTGTCCCGAAGCGATTTCGGCCGAGGATCCGGGATTCATGACGGTCAACTACCGCGCGGAGCCGATCGCTACGCGTGTTCGCGATCCGCTCACCAATTCTCAGGCCACCGGCGATGCCGGCGACTTGGCGATGGCATTCCGCTCCGATGTTCTTCGGGCGGATCCTGCGTTGAACAGCCAGCCGAATTCCTATCCTCCGCTGACCGGTGGCGTAGAGCCTGGAGACCCGTACACGCCGCTCATGCAGGTGTACGACGGGGACCACGTGCAGATTCGAACCATGGTGGGCGCGACGGAGGAGCCGCACAATTTCAGCATCAGCGGGCTCAAGTGGCTGTTCCAACCCTCGTGGCCGAACTCGGGATGGCGAAGTTCGCAGTTGATGGGGATATCGGAGCACTTTGAGTTCAACTCACCGATCATCAGACCCAAGAACGCGCGGGGTCCGTTCTCGGATTACCTCTACAAGCCTGGCAGTTCGTCGGATGATCTTTGGAGCGGTATTTGGGGCATTCTGCGGACGTACAAGGATCAGCGCGCGGACCTGCAGCCGCTGCCGAACAATCCGCCGGGCGGTCCCCCGATGGGCAATCCGGAAGAATATGAGGATACCAACAATTACAAGGGGGTCTGCCCTGCCAATGCACCGAAACGCGTGTTGGATGTGACCGCCGCCTTGGCGCAGGACATCCTTCCTGAAGGCAGGTTGATCTACAACGCGCGGGCCGGCAACGCGGGTGAAGGCCCACTTAACGACCCCACGGCCATCATGTACGTGCGCAGCTACGACCTGGATGCCAACGGCATGCTCAAGCCGGGCGTGCCCGTGGAACCGCTGATTCTTCGTGCCAACGCGGGAGATTGCATCAAGATCACGGTGCGCAACAAGCTGCCGGCGGTCTTGCCCCATCTCGACGGGATGAGCGCACTGCCGATGATCGTGGAACATTTCAACGGCAACGACGTTGAGCCGTCGTCCCACGTAGGGTTGCACCCGCAGTTGCTGGCGTCCGACGTGACGCGGTCCGATGGTCAAAACGTCGGATTCAATCCGGTGCAAACGGCCGCCCCGGGTACCAAGCAGAAGTACAAGTGGTACGCCGGCGATCTGTTGATGCAGCCCGATGGGCAGTTGCTGGCGACGCCGGTGGAGTTTGGGACGGTCGGGCTCGCGCCGGCCGACCCGATCAAGCAGGCCGGCAAGGGCATGATCGGTGCCCTGATCATCGAGCCGGTCGGGGCAACCTGGGTCGAGGATGCCGATTCGCGCGCATCGGCCACGGTTACGATGACAGACGGCACCAGCTTCCGTGAGTTCGTGCTGATGTTCCAGAGCGACGTCAACCTGCGCTATGGCGACGGCTCCGTCGTCGCCAACATCGCCGGCACCGATGATGCGCAGGATTCCGGCCAGAAGGCCTTCAACTACCGGACTGAGCCGATGTGGTTCCGTATGGGCTATGATCCGACCACCGCCATGGGCGGGCGCGACGTGCAAGCCGGGGTACCAACGACGCGCGACATGGACTTTGCCAACATGCTGAGCAACAGTCAGGTAGGCGGCGACCCGGAGACACCGGTATTCGAGGCCGCTGCGGGGACGCCGGTTCGTTTCCGCGTGTTGAAGCCCGGCGGCAACCAACGCAACCATGTGCTCCAGGTGCACGGCCATGTGTGGCAGCAGGAGCCGTATGCCAACGGTTCTACGGAAATCGGCGACAACCCTCTGTCTCAGTGGGCCGGTCACCTGACGGGCATCGGCCCCTCGAGCCACTTCGACATCGTGCTGAAGAATGGTGCCGGCGGGAAATTCGGGGTAATCGGCGACTACCTGTACCGCGACATGGCTTCCTTCCAGTTTGACGGTGGCCTGTGGGGAATCTTCCGTGTGGGCGATACCTGTCAAATCGACTCGGATTGTGACGATGGGCTGTTCTGCAACGGTGTAGAGACCTGCGACGTACAGGGTGGATGCCAGCCGGGTACGGATCCGTGTCCCGGTCTGATGTGCAGCGAGTTCCTTACGTCCTGCATCAACATCGCCGGGGGCATCGACAACTGTCCGACCGATCCCCTCAAGGTCGAGCCGGGGCTTTGCGGGTGCGGGGTCGCGGATACGGACACCGACGGGGACACCGTCCCGGACTGTCTGGACGAATGCCCCGGGTTTGATGATCGGATTGACGCCGACCTGGACGGCATTGCTGATGCGTGCGATCTGTGCCCGGGAATGGATGATCACGTGACCCTCGAAATCCGAGTTAAGACGCACACGATTGGCGGTGGCAAGAAACCCAAGACGCGCCGCAAGGGCCTGAAGGATGCTGAGGTGTGTGTCTACGATGACTCCGCAACGAGCTGCGTGAGCACGGTCTGCGGCGGAGACGCGTTCGCGCAGTATGAGTGCATCGCGACGACGTGTGAGCCCGTATCCTGCTGCGTTACCGACCGAAAGGGTCGTTGCACGATGCAAACGCGTCCGGGTACGTTTGTGGCCGTCGCGGCTGATCCAACCGCGACCGATCTGCCCGATCCCCTCGGCAAGACGTTCGATGCGATCGATTGCGGTCAGGTCACCAAGGTGCGTCTAAAGCAACTGATTCGCGGGGATGGCAAGAAACTCGCGGGTAAGTCGCGAAAGGTCAAACTACACCCCGATGATCTGGAGGAGCTGTTGATCGTTGAGCCCGAGTACATCATCTGGGACAACGAAGACCAGCAGTATCCGTTCGTGTTCCAGTCCATCGGAAACTGGGGCGTGACCGCCGCCGTGGCGCCGCCCGAAGGGTTCGTCAGCGCCGACCCGACGCTCTCTACACCCGTCGTGGATGACGGCATCGATGAAGACGAAGAAGGCGAGGACGATGCGGTCCAGTTCGATATTACCGAGATCGGTAGCGATCTGATTCCGACGCCAACGACGTTCGTCTTCGAGCGTAATGGTGTGGCTAGTGAGGTCAAGAGTGAAGTGGGTATCTACCTGACCCCTGAATACGCGGAATCCCGCGGGTTTGACGTTGCTGCCTTGCGACGGCAGGGGCTGATCAAGAGCGCCTCGCCGAAAACCCGATCAGGAAAGGTAGGCGGACGACGCAGTGCCTCGGCCCGTCCCTAGCGGGTCGAGATGGGGCTGGCCCCGTCACGGATCCCGTTAGTCTGGATCGGGATCCGTGGCGCGGGCGATTGCGCGTGCGTGGCTTATCCCGTAAGCTTCGATGGGTGCGGTGCGCCGTGGGCGGTTGTTAGGCTGAAGCCGGGGGGCTACGGCTTCCGTCGTGGCGGTCGCCGCCACCCATCGAACAACCCTTTCGGCGAAGAGCACAATGCCGGCGAGAGGCGGCCGGTGCTACGGCGTTCTCGTCCGATGTTTGATCAGCTTTCTAAGAACCTGCCAAGCGTCGTGGCATGTCGCATAGGCGTGAGCGTGCCGTTGGACGGCCGCAATTGCGATGCCGTGCCAAGGTTCGGAGCGGGACGCCAAGGGAGCACATGGATCAGTGCTATCTGAGCCGCACGCATCAGCTTTCGCGATGTTGGGTGCCTACGCGCCTTACGGTCCCTGAGCAGCTTGTTGAAGAGGTTGGGTAACGGCATCGTGCCGGTGATTCTGTTAACGCGGGCGCATTGGGACAGGCGATCCTGTTTCAGGCGGCTGGAAACCGCCACCATACCAGAGGACCAATTCGTCAACAGACTGTCAGGCCTCGCGGGGCCAAGTTCGCAGCTTAAGAGGGAGTCAGAACATCGGTGTAATGGTAGCTCCCGGTGATCTGGAAGCTTAACGGGCGAGCGTTGTGTCCGGACTGTCCGGGGAGAGAAAGCCAGATGCCGAGCCCCAACCACCAAGAATCACGGCCAGCGCGTTGGCCACCAGGGCTTCGACGTTGAGGGAGGCCGGATTGGCGATCACGGACAGACACGCGGTCACGGCAACCAGCGCCAATCCGTTCAGGGTCGCGCTGAGCATCGCCTCTTCGTTGCGCCGCCCCCATTCATGGGCGGCGCGACCACCAAGGTACCCGATCGCAACGAACCAGAGCGATCCGGCGGCCGTCCCCAAGAGCCTGCACGCGGTTTCAAAGGATGACGCATGTACGGACGTGCCGAATAGTCCCCATTGGATACTGTGGAATCGGCTCCACAATGCGGCATCCGAGGTCACAAGCTGCATAGGTAACAGCGCAACCAGAACCAGGCCCACAGTCAAGACCGCGGCCGCGCATGTGAAGGGCGATCGGGTGAATCGCCTGCGGCACGCGACGAATCGAGTCCAGGGCAGCGCCGGGCAGACGCCTCGGGCGGATGGGTCGGTGGTCTTGTGCCGCGATGAGTGTTGAATGGTCGTATTCATTCTCAGTACCTACAGGAATAGCTGGCACGTGGCGGGCGCAAAGAGGCATCGCGCGGGCTGCGATTGCCGGATGGGCACGTTCGGAGTTCGGAGGTCCGATAGGATCGTACAGGAATGGCGCTGGGGAAGGCGTTGGGGGTGACGGGCGCAAACAGACCAGCGCAGGGGCCGATCGGATTCGGTGTCGCGGCCTCGTTCAGGTTATTCCGCCGGCGTTGAGAATCGACAACGTGGGGGGACGTAATCCCGACGAGCGGGTGTCAGGCATGGCCGTTCAATGCAGCGAGGGCGTCGTGGTTATGGGCGACCGCCCTGCGCCGCGGCGATGGCTCACGGCCGCGCAGGGTGACCTCCCGCGCGGCCGGTTCGTTTGATTCAGTTCTGGCTGGCGACTTTCGACGACTGCGCCTTGAGCTGCTCGGCGCTCTTGTACGTGACAACCGACTCGGTGCGCAGCAGATTGCCCTCTTGGGTGGTCACCGATGCTTCCGAGCTGAAGAAATCGAGCTTCTGCAAGACCGGTGCGAGCTTCATGACCATGCCCATTAGGGACTGAACCATCTTCTTGCCCTCTTCGTCGGGGATTTGGGCCGTGGCCATCCCGCCGAACATGCCGATCATGCCCACCGCGCCGGCGAGTTCCTCGCCAAACTTGGAGGTGTCGGTAAAGGAAATGGAATGCACCGGTTTGTCGCAGCAGAGCCCTTCGCGTTTGAATCGCGGGCATTCGGAAATCGAAGGCGATTCGCCTTTGGAGACGGCGAGGCACTTGTTGACGGCGGCAACCGACGATCCGATGATCAGCCACTCATCCTTTACGCCGACCACCGGTCGAACGAACATGGCCAGCATGGGGTGTACGATTTCCTTGAACCCTTCCGCGTTCACTGCGGCATCCGTGATCATAAGTCCCTGACCGCCTCCTTGCATCATGCCGGCGATCCAATCGATGGCGGCGTTGACCTTCGCCTGTGCTTTAACCGGGTCACTGACGCGAATCAGCAGCACGCTATCGCTACTGCTCATGGGCGTGACCACTTCGGGGGGCATGGACACGGAAACGATTTCGCCGCTCAGCCAACTGAAGATGTCTTCTTTGGGGTCGAAGCCGATCTCAGACAGCTTCAGATTCCAGGCGGTGATCATTTGTTCTCCATCGGGCAGATCGTCGGCATCGTCGCCGTCGGGGATTTCCGTCTTGATGAAGTCGGTGACGGTGTCGTACGCCTGCTCGATGCCGATGAATCCGGTAGCCAGGAAACTCGTTGCATTGGAAGGGATGTATTGATCAAACTTGGCGAAAGGCTTGCGATCCAGGACGATCTTGCAAACCGGGCTGTTGAGCTTATCCGAATGGATTCTGGCGACTTCGTGGGCCAGTTGCTTTCGTCCCTGGGTTTCCAGTGTCGTCACCGAATAATCGACGACGTCGGCCAGATCAAGGACGCGTTTGATCGTTTTGATCACGGGTTTGTCGTCACCGTAGGTGCCGCCGTGTTTCTGCTTGATCGCCTCGTCGATGATGCTTGAAAAACCATTGATCAGGCGTTCCACATCCACATAGACGACGCCGTCTTCCGGTGCGGGCACGTCCTTCAGTGCCTTGTTGAACTTCGCTTGTCCGAGCATGGAGTCGCTGGTCTTTTCGCCGTTGATCCGGGCGATGACATCATCACAAACGGGTTTTCCACCGAACACGACGCCGATCAGATCGCCTTTGCCGAAGAGGTGGAGTCGAATGTCTCCAAACTTTTTGGCCATGGCGTTCGCATCTTCTTCTATGACGGCGCCAAGACGAAGCATCTGGACACCGGCAATGTTGGATTCCGTAACGGTCATGTGCGTCGGCGACCACGACGCGACTTCCCGCACGATTGCGGAAAGCGCGGCCAGGTTGTCCTTGCCCGATCCCGTCGTCCCGCGCATCAGAATAATGTAGTCGTAAGGCACCGGAAGCTTCGCCATGCGCATGGCAAAGGAGGCTTCGACTCCGAACAGATCGCTCCATTGAACCTGCCTCACCAGGTTCGTCATTGTCTCAATGGATGCTTCAAGATCAGCGCGATTCTCTTCGGACGCCATGGACGTTACCAGCGAAATCAGATCGCGGTGGATGCCGCTCTTGTGAAAAGCCTCGCACACCTCGCTCCACTCATCATCCAGCCAGGCGTTCTCCGGATTGTCACCGAAGTCCATAAAGAACCAGGCATCGCCCGGGACATAGTTGCCCAAGGTAAGATTCTCAGGCAGCCCCCGCCCCAGCACGACCGGTGTAGCAAACAGCAGAAACGAAACGCCCCAAAAGCGTGGGAAAAAACGCATGACCTTAATCTCCAACCTAAAACCAATCCACAGGACGCCAAGTCAACCGAAACCGCTGCGCGGGCGAGACATGCCCAGCGCCGCAGGCCCGGGAGCCATTGCCGCAAGCCGTCTCAGGCGTCAAACCCGTCCGAGGCGAACCTCCGCCCACATGCATCAGCTCGGAAGCGGGAACCGCGCGACACGGGCACGACCCTTCCATCGAACTCACCGGCCGCTACGATAGCCTATATGGCCTTTCGGCCTCGTACCACCTTGAACCCGTCTTTACTTGTCCTCTTTTGTAGCGTTTCTTGCGCCGCTGGTACAGGCTGATCCGTTTGCACGACCCCGAAGTGGCGCTAAGATGGGCCAAGGATGTTGGATATCCGTTCGATTGGCAACGACGCGCGCATGGAGCGGCTCAGAACCCGCGTCGCCAGGAGGCAGGGCGTGGTTCACGTCAGCGGGCTGTGGGGGGCCGCTGCGCCGATGGTGGCCGCCCTGGCTCCAGGTACGAGTACCAGTCCCCAGCTTTACATCACGGCCCACCTGACGGGCGCGGACAACGCGCGGGACGATCTGGAGCTTTTCCTCGGGCACGAGGTCGGTTTGTTTCCCGCTTGGGAATCCATCCCGGGTGAGGGCGGCGGCGCCATGGAGATCGCCGCCGAACGGTTGCGGGTTTGTGCCATGCTCACGGATCGCCTCCGTGAAACGGAGCCGCATCCGCTCGTGATCGCCGCACCGATTCAGGCGCTCCTGCAACCGGTACCCACGCGCGCCGCGCTGGCTGACAATACCCTCACGCTTTCTACGGAGGACCGCAGGGCCGATGCCGCTGCGCACGGCCCCGACGGGCTCCTTCGCTGGGCCGTGGATCACGGATTCGAGCGGCTCGATCTGGTCGAGGCGCCCGGTGACGTCGCCTGCCGGGGCGACATCGTGGACCTATTCGCTCCGGGCGAGCAGGCGCCGTTTCGGGTCACGTTTTTCGACGACGACATAGAGTCCATCCGCCGGTTCGACGTGGGCACCCAACGCTCCATCGAGCCGCTGACATCGATATCGATCAGCGGGTCGGCGGCGGCCGTCGTTTCAGGCGAGGACGAGGCAACGAACCTGTTTCATTACCTGCCCGAAGACGCGCTGATTACGCTGGACGGTCCCTCCGAAATCCAGGAGATGGGCGCGCTGCTGATTCAGCGGCTTGGCAGCCGAGGCGGCCTGTTGGATATCCATGAGGTCCTCGCTCGGGCCGCCCGATTCCCCCAGTTGTTTCTTTCCCGCTTCGCTACGGGGTGTGATGATCAGGGCGATGATGCGTTCGATCTGGGCGTTCGGTCGTTGTCGCGATTCGAGACCACGCCCGCCGACGCGCTGACCGAATTGTGCCGGCTGTCAGCCCGCAGCGAGATTCACGTGGTTTGCGAGAACCGGGGCGAGGAACGACGCCTGCACGAGATGATCGCCGAGCAGAACGCCGCCAACGCCCGCAAGATCAACACGCATCTGGGCACACTTCATCGCGGGTTCGAATGGAGCGACCCGCCGGTGGTCGTTGTGCCGCACCATGAGCTGTTCCACCGGCAGCGCAAGACCCGCCGGTTGCGCAAGGTTCATGCGTCTCGCCCGCTCGAAACCTGGACGGACCTGACGCCGGGAGACCGCGTCGTGCACGCGGTCCATGGGATTGCGATTTACCGCGGCCTCAGCCACATGCAGAAAGGGGATTCCGCCCACCGCGAGGAGTTTCTCAACCTGGAGTTCGCCGACGGGGCCATGGTGCACGTGCCGAGTTCGCAGATCGACATGGTGCGGAAATACATCGGCGCCGGCGGCAAGAAACCGGAGCTCTCGACGATCGGCGGAAAGCGATGGGCCAGGACCAAGCAGCGCGTGGCCGATTCCGTCGAGGAGTTAGCCGAGTCCCTGCTGCGCGTGCAAGCCATCCGCGCCGAGGCCTCGGGAATCGCTTATCCGGCGGACACCGAGTGGCAACGCGAGTTTGAAGCCTCGTTCGTCTATGAAGAAACCGAGGATCAGCTTCTGGTCGCTGACGAGATCAAGGGCGACTTGGCGCAACCCCGCCCGATGGACCGGCTGATTTGCGGCGACGTCGGCTACGGCAAAACGGAGCTGGCGATGCGGGCGGCGTTCAAGGTCGTCGAGTATGGCCGGCAAGTGGCGGTCCTGGTTCCCACGACCGTGCTCGCCGAGCAGCATCACGAGACTTTTCGCGACCGCATGGCCGAGTACCCCTTCAACATCGCATGCCTCTCGCGGTTTCAGACCGCCGGCGAGCAAAAGGAGATCCTCGAGCGAATCCGGCACGGGCAGGTCGACATCGTCATCGGCACGCACCGGCTCCTCAGCAAGGATGTGCGTTTTGCCGACCTGGGGCTGGTCGTTATCGACGAGGAGCAGCGCTTCGGCGTGGAGCACAAGGAACGCCTCAAGTCGATGCGTGAAACGGTGGATGTGCTGACGCTGACGGCCACGCCGATTCCCCGAACGCTGCACATGGCCGTCGTGGGTATCCGCGACATCAGTTCATTGCAAACACCACCCGTGGATCGCCGCTCCATCGTGACGCATGTCGGCCCGTTCAGCCGGCAGCTCATCCGCGACGCGATCTTGCGCGAACTCAACCGCGACGGTCAAGTGTACTTCGTGCACAACCGCGTGCATTCCATCGCCGCCATGGCCGACACCGTGAAAAGTATCGTGCCGGAAGCACGCGTTGTGTATGGCCATGGGCAGATGAAAGGCGAGGCGCTCGAGCGCGTCATGCGCCAATTCTCACACCGGCAAGCGGACGTGCTGGTGGCCACGACCATCATCGAAAGCGGCATCGACAATCCCAGCGCCAACACGATCTTCATCGATCGGGCGGATCGTTTCGGTTTGGCGGATTTGCACCAGTTGCGCGGTCGGGTGGGGCGATCCGATCACCGTGCGTATTGCTACCTCCTGCTGCCCGGCGATCGTCCGCCGACGCCCAAGGCCGCCAAGCGGTTGAAAACCATCGAGGAATTCAGCGAGCTGGGCGCGGGGTTTCGCATCGCCATGCGCGATCTGGAGATTCGCGGGGCGGGCAACCTGCTCGGTAGCGAACAAAGCGGCCACATAGGTGCCGTCGGCTACGACATGTACTGTCAGCTTCTGGAAAAGACGGTCCGGCGTCTGCGCAACGAGCCGGACCCGTCGCCGAGCCCGGTCCAAATCGATCTTGACGTGGCCGCCCATATTCCGCGACACTACATCGCCGCCGATCGGTCGCGGCTTGAAATCTACCGGAGAATCGTCAACAGCGTGGCGCTGGCGGATTTGGAACAGGTCGAGCAGGATCTGGTCGATGCGTTCGGAGCGTTTCCGGAGCCGGTGGGCCTGCTCTTGGCCCTGGCGGAGATCAGAATCCTCGCGCGGATGTTCGGCGTGCGATCCATCAGCCTGCGGCGCGGCGATGTGATCTTTGGCGTCACGAGCCTTCGCCAAGTGGAGCACCTGTTCCAAGACGCCCCGGGGACGGTGAGGATGCCGGACGAGAGAACGGTCCACTTGCGTTTGCCGGCGTCGTATCTTGAGTCTAAGACGCTTTTGCCTGTCATCAGAACAATGCTCAGCCGCGCCACGAAATCCTCGGAGCAAGCGCTATGAACGTCCGGATTCCAACCGTCACCGTCCTGATCCTCTCGATGTCGCATGCCGGTTGCACGGTTCCCGTGAGTACGCTTCTGGAAAAAAAGAAAACGCAAGCGCCCGTGGTGTCGCCCGTTGCGCCGCCCACTTCCGCGACCGCTCCTCAAGACGCCCAAGGGCCGGCGTACGAACTGCGCGTGAACGATGAGACGCTGACCGCCAGGGATCTGTGGGCCGGCGAGCACGAGCGTTTGGCCGCGGTTCGCGCGCAAGGTGGTGAAACCTATCAGCGTTTCTTGGAGCGAGAGGCTGCCCAACGCATTTCCGACAAGATCACGGAAATGCTCCTGTACCAACATGCTGCGCGGTTGATTCCCGAGACCGCGGAGGCCACCGTCGAAAAAGAGATCGACGGCCAGATTCGCCGGATCGTTACATCCCAGCACGGCGGCGTGCAAAGGCGATTCGAACGGTCGCTCCAGCGGAAAGGAACGACCATCGAGCAGATGCGCCAGCGAATCAGGCGCGAGATGATCATCGCCAGCTTTCTTCAGCAGGAGATCAAATCAAAGCTGGCCGAGCCGACCCGCGCGGAATTGCATGCGATTTTCGACCGCGAAGTCGATCGATGGCGACGCCCGGAAAAGAGAAAAATGTCGGTGATTCAAGTACGCATCGACCGCCCGACGCCCCAAAGCGGTTCGCCCGACGTGGGCGAGTCGAGCCGCGATCTTCGCGCGACGGCCAAGGCGAAGGCCTACGAGATTCTTCGACGACTCAACGCCGGCGAGGCGTTTGCCCAACTCGCCAAGACCCACTCGGACGGTCTTCGGGCTTCGGATGGCGGGTCGTGGGGTTGGGTCGATCGCGAAAGCGTTCGGGACCGGTTCCTTCCGCTGATCGACGCACTGCAGTTGCTGCAGGCCTCAGAAGTGAGCCCCGTCGTCGAGACACCCGAAGCGTTTTATCTCGTTCGCTGCGATGCGCTGACCCCCGCGTACGAACCTTCGTTTACCGATGTGCAAGTAGAGCTCAAGGAAAAGCTGCTCAGCCAGCGCTACAACCAGTCCATCTCCAAACTCATTGCCGATCTGCGTCGGAAGGCGCGAATCGATCCGCCGGACCTCGATCGTTTTCACGCCGGAGCCGTCGAGGTGGCACTAAAGGATGGCTTCCTCGCAACACGGTAGCAACTGTTCATCGCAGCGCCCGAGCCGCAGCTTCGCGCTTGCGCGGTCGTAGGTCGGAGTGCATCATACGAACTCGCTACACCCACGGAGAACCGATGCGCCACAGACGTCCGAAGCGTCGCGAAGCGTCAGATGCTTCGTCATGAATGAGGTGGTGGAGGGGGGCCTTGTTGGGGATGTCACGATCTGGTACACTTGGGGCACGGGAGGCGACGGGTCGCGACACTTCCGGAGAATGCTTCACACTTCCTCCCGGAGTGTCAGATCTTCACCTTTGGGTCGTACTTATTGACGGACAACGTCCATGGCGCGGGCGATCGCTTCGCATGAAAACCGTTTGCCGGTCGAGGGCGGGGTTTGAGCCGATAGGGTGCGGCGCGCGGGGGGTCCGCGCGCCTGACGACGGCGTATCCGGTATCTAAGGGGTACGATCGCAAATCAGTCTTGTTAGGAGCAGCGAAAAATGGAAGCAAGAACTGTTTTTTTTGGGCAGCCGATCCGTATTTTTTTCCTAAGCGGCGCGATCCTCGTGCTGGCATCGACGGTTGGGCATCCGTCCGTGTCCCTCCTGGCCGTGGAGGGTCGTGCGACGCCCGGGGGCGTCGTGGGTTCGCCCGAGGGTGGACTGTCGCGCGAAAACCTATCTCCCCGTCAAAGTACAGACAGAAACGATCCTGCGTTAACATCGCTTCCAAGTAGCCGGACTGACGGCTCGGCGGCGGGGTTTTTTCGGCCTGCGCGAGCAGAACCGGCGGGTATAAAGTCGGATCGACCCGGGCACGCGCGAAAAAGTTCCCGAGTCTTGCCGAACCCCGTGGCTTTGGGCGGCGCTACTCTAAATGGGGCGGCTGTCGGTCGAGTGAAGGGCGCAACCGGCGTGGGGGCCGCGAAGGATCGCGGGGTGCTGCAAATCCTGGGTAGGCCAGTGACCGGCGATTCGGTGCCCTTCCGCGTTACGGATCTTGCGGGTTCGTCGCCCGGCCAAGGCGGCGTTGCCGGCGGTCCTGGTTCGGCTTGCGTTTGCGACAGC
>JBHHUB010000052.1:0-21794 GCA_046753625.1 Phycisphaerae bacterium
AGTGCCGATCGGCCACCATCTCATGAATCATCCAACTTCAGGTCGACCCCCGTTGCTCTTGGCGGTTTACGAAACAACGGTGGTGCCGACATCTTGCCGCTGATGCCGCCGGCGTTGCCGCCCGCTTTCGCCGGCTGGATGCCGGCACCAAACTCGAGACCGGTTTTCCAGCAGGCTGTCAGGGGCACGGTGCGGCTCCGTTGCACGAGCAGGGATCGCTGAACGGATAGCTTGCTTCCTGGAAACCTTGCACGGCCCGTTGGATGTCGGCGATGTTGATCGTACCGAAGTCGGGAGCGTTGTCGGGATTGCCCAGGCCATCGAGGTCGAGCCAGACCTTGGGGGCTGATTGCTGATCTTGAAATCCCAGAACGACCGCCAAAGCGTCTCCCAGGTTCGCAACACCATCCGCGGGAAGCGCCGGGCTACCACCGCCTGCAACGTCTCCCCAAGTGCCGACGGTGGGCAGCGCGAGCGCGTCGCTGTAATTGGTTTCGTTGCCGATGTCCAACCCCAGCGCAATGTTGTGGATGAAGTAGGTATGCCCCGAAGACACGTGGCAGTCGCCCAGATGGACGACATCCCCCGCGCCGCCTGCGACGCTCCAATCCATGTAGAACGGCATCGCGGCGATACGTGATAAGAGCTGTGGGCTGGGTTCGGGCCCCGCGACGACGACCGCGATCGGTTCCGCGATCCAACCCAGAACCGGGTCGGTACCGAGATCGAATACGCCGTTGCCGTTGAGGTCCACGCTGACGCGGCGGGCCGTCTGAATCCCGGCATTGGCGGGGCTGGGGCCAAGCGAGACATAGCGATTTTTCGGGACATAGCACGTACCGGAGCCTCCCTGACCCGAAGGCGGCGGCACGCACACCGACGTGTTGGCACAGTCGGCATCGGTCGTGCAATTGGCAGCGAGGAAGTTTTCACCCACCGGCGCCACGCCGCATTGGTCGGCCTGACCGTCGCCGTTGCTGTCCACGAGAAAACCCAACGCGACGTCACAGGAGTCCAACTGACCGTTGAAGTTGCAGTCGTTTCCGGCGAGTTGGCAGGAATCAGGTACCGCATTGCCGTCGCAGTCGGCGGCAACCGCCGCGCTGATGTCACAGGCGTCCGGGACGCCGTTTCCGTTGCAATCCGGGGCGGTGCCGGAGGCGATCTCGAGGGGGTCGAGCTGGCCGTTGGCGTTGCAGTCCTGACACTCATCGGGAATGCCGTCGGCGTTGGTATCGGGCGCTCCGGCCATGATGTCCTGGGCATCGGTGATGTTGTTCTGGTTGCAGTCGGGTTCGGCGCCCACCAATTCCGCAACCGCGCCGGCGGTCATTTTGACGATGTTGAAACCGAATTGAATGTCGACCAGATTGTAGGTTTCTCGGTTGTCGCTTGCCTCGTGCCAGTTGGGGTTGGAGCCCTGTCCGATTTCCAGCACGCGCCGATTCTCTCGTACACTGATCGATGCCACGTCGTCTTGAAAGGACTTGGAGTCCGTGAAATCCATGTTGTCGGATACTTCGGCCGGCATGGACCCGTATACGGCCATCGCCCCCGCGACGGCATTGGCCAGATCGATCGCGGCGCCACCAAAATCGTGCAGTGCCTGGTACTCGACATCGGCATCCGGTGGGTCCGACAGGTGGTCGAACAGGATCATGTCGTGCTGGATAACGCCGAGCCAGGTGGGTTCGTCAGGCGTGCCTTGAAGATTCCGATGGTTGGCCACGTAGGCGGCGCTTCCGTTGAGGCCGGTCTCCTCGTTGTTCCACAGCACAAACCGAATGCTTGTATCGACGCGTGCCTTGGCGAACACACGGGCCAACTCCAAGACCAACGACGACCCGGACCCGTCGTCGTCGAAGCCCGGGGCATCGAGGATGGCGCTGAAGTTCACGCTGTCCATGTGGGCGCTGACGATGTACATCTGGTCGGGATTCACCGTCCCCACTTTGGTTGCGTAGATGTTGTGTTTGGTCTGATTGCCCATCGTGTACGAGTCGAGGACGACGTTGGTGTAGCCGTAGGACATGAGCTTGTCCTTGAGGTAGTTCTCCGCCGTGATGTTGCCAAGGATTTGCCAGAATCGGGAGAACGTAGACGCCCCGGGAAATGCAGGAATCGTCGAGAGGTCCACCATGTTCTGGTAGAACTGCGGCATGCTGAGTTGATTGACCAGGAAATCCGCCGGATTGCCTCCGGTCGGCGCGGTCGGCGGGTCCGTATCGTCGGATGGACGGGCTTGGGTTTCGATTTGCGCGTTGGCGCGCAACGCGTCGCTCGGCGGTGCCGAGTTGCGCCTTTGTGATTCCGCCACGGCTTTCGACGACAGTAGGAAGCTGCCGACCGTGCCGATGACCATGATTGCGCCTAAGGCTCTTGTCATTTTTCCGTTCCTTTCTTCCGCCAAAGAACTGTTCGCAACGGTATACCGTTTTTCCGATGCGTCCGCGGGTACGCCCCGCGTCCGGCCGCCGGACGGTCTGACTCAGCGGCGAAGCTGGGGGGGGAGGCACGGGAATGTCTGCCCTACGTCCAGAACATCACCGTCGGACTGCCGGAGCTGCATACCGCCAGTGTCTGCATTGCATCGTCTGGGACTGCCACCTACTTCTGGTGGAGTTACCGGTGCGACCTAAAGTGATTTGTCGGCCGCATCCCGGTTGCTTGTTTTTTCCAACAAGCTTGGCCCACGCCAAGTATAATCAAATCCGACGGCAAATACCAGAGATTGCGTTCGGGATCGCCGATCTCCTGATCGGCGTGGATGGTTTGGAGGTGAAACGTGCCAATCGGAAGTTTGGCGGTCCCTGGGGCGGTGGGCACTTCTCAGAGCGATGGGCGCTTGACTGCGAGCGTGCTCGCTCTGGCGGGCAAGCCCGTTGACGTTCAGCCGCGGACAGTCCGCAGGCTGGCGCCTGCGGCTCTGAGTCGGCGCACCCATCCGCCCGGAAGGTCCGGGCCCGTAATTGCACGCTCGCCCTCAGCCGGTTGACGCGATGCCACGCTTGGGCAAGAATCGCGACTTGAGCTTGCCGGCCGTCCGTCGCGCGCGTCGCTGCCGGTCGGCGGCGTGTTGATTTGTAAAAACTTGTGCGATCGATCTTCGAGGACGCAGGTCGTGCACGAGTCATGTGACACTCTGCCGGAGCCCTTGGGATCAGGCACCTACAGAAAGGTTTGACCATGACCGCAACGACCACCAAGACCATCAAGCCGCCCACTGTGGCGGACGGGAAGCTGCTCATCAACGGCAAGTTTGTCGACGCGGTGAGCGGAAAAACTTTTGAAACGGTGAACCCAGCCACGGGGGATACGATCTGTCAGGTGGCCGAGGCGGACAAGGCCGACGTCAATGCGGCGGTGGTCGCGGCGCGTGCGGCGTTTGAGTCGAAGACGTGGAAGCGGATGAGCGCGAACCAGCGTGGTCGGTTGATGTACAAGCTGGCCGACTTGATCGAAGCAAACGGGTCGGAACTGGCAGCGTTGGAATCGTTGGACAACGGCAAGCCGATTCGCGATTCGCTCAACGTGGACATTCCGCAGGTCGTCGACGTGTTCCGCTACTATGCGGGCTGGGCGGACAAGATTCAGGGTAAGGTCTGCCCGGTGGCCGGGCCGTTTCATTGCTACACGCGGCACGAGCCGGTGGGGGTGGTCGGACAGATTATTCCGTGGAATTTTCCGGCGCTGATGCTGGCGTGGAAATGGGGTCCGGCGCTGGCGGCGGGGTGTACGATCGTGCTGAAGCCGGCGGAGCAGACGCCGCTCAGCGCGCTGCGCCTTGGTGAGCTGGCGTTGGAGGCGGGCTTTCCGGACGGCGTGATCAATATTGTGCCCGGCTTCGGCCCGACGGCCGGTGATGCCATAGCGCGGCACGGCGACATCAACAAGGTCGCGTTCACGGGCAGCACGAGCGTCGGCCAGTCGATCATGAAGGCGGCGGCGGAGACGAATCTAAAGCGGGTAACCCTGGAGTTGGGCGGCAAGAGCCCGAACATCATCCTCGCCGACGCCGACATCGCGACGGCGGCGAAGTTCTCCTACTTCGCCCTCTTTTTCAACATGGGCCAATGCTGCACGGCCGGTTCGCGGCTCTTCGTCGAAGAAGGGGCCTACGATCAGGTCATGGAAACGATCACCGGCTTCGCCACGAAGAGCCGGATCGGCGATCCGTTCGACATGAGCACGACGCAGGGGCCGCAGGTGTCCGAGGAACAGATGGAGACGATTCTCGGCTACATCGAATCGGGCAAGACGGAAGGTGCCAAGTGCGTGACCGGCGGTGGCCGCGTGGATCGGTCGGGCTATTTCGTGGAGCCGACGATCTTTGACGGCGTGCGCGATGACATGAAGATCGCCCGGGAAGAGATTTTCGGCCCGGTGCTTTCGGTGCTGAAGTTCAGCGACGTCGACGAAGTACTCAATCGCGGTAATCAAAGCATGTATGGACTGGCGGCGGCGGTGTGGACCAGGGACATCAACAAGGCGCACCGGTTGTCGGCGGAGCTGAAAGCGGGAACGGTTTGGGTGAATTGCTACAACGTGTTCGACACGCGAGCACCGTTCGGCGGGTTCAAAATGAGCGGCGTGGGTCGTGAGTTGGGCGAATACGGAATCTCGAATTACACCGAGGTCAAGACGGTCATGACGGCGCTCGGCAAGTAGCGAACGAAAAGCAATCGGGCGCCGTCTTGGGCCATCGCCGCCCGCCAGACATGAAGGGGCAGAATTGTGGCCAAGGCGTTGGATTGCATCGTCATCGGCGGCGGCATTGTTGGTTTGTCCATCGCGCGGCGATTGGCGGGCGAATCGTTGAACGTGGGGGTGTTCGAAAAGGGGGCGTGCGGACGGGAGGCGTCCTGGGCCGGCGCGGGGATGCTCGCGCCGCTGGACCCCCATCGCAAAGACGCGCTGGCGCGATTGAACGCAGCAAGCCGTGCCATGTACGAGGCATTTTGCGGGTCTCTCTGCGAGGATTCCGGAATCGATCCGGAGTTTCATCGGTGCGGTGAGCTGCAACTCATTTTCGATGAGAATCAGTTGCGCGTTGCGAAATCCTTGGAGGTGGCATCGCCCGATCCGGAGCCCGAGGGCGGCGGCGGTCGTGATTTCGAGTTGCTCTCCCCGGACCAGGCCATCGCGGTGGAGCCGCAGCTTGCCCCGCAGATACGTGGTGCGTTGTTGGCACGCCGGGCCGCGCAGATACGTAATCCGAGATTGATGGCGGCCTTGAAGGCGTCATGCCTGGGTCGCGGCGTCGAGATCCACGAAGGCCGGCCGGTCTACGCGTTGGAAGTCGACGGCACGCGGGCTGTTGGGGTCCGAATCCCCGACAGCGTGGTGCACGCGAAGTGGATCGTGTTGGCGGCCGGGGCGTGGTCCTCTCAGGTGCATCCTCGCTTGGCGAAGCTGATACCGGTCTACCCCGTTCGCGGGCAGATCATTTTGCTGAAGTTCGAGAAGCCGCCGCTATCGCACATCGTCTCGCACAAGAAAACGTATGTTGTGCCTCGGCTCGACGGGCACGTATTGATCGGTGCGACCGAAGAACACGAGTCGGGTTTTTCGCACAAGACCAGCGCACGCGGGATTTCCGGACTGATCGAGTCGGCCTTGCGATTGGTTCCGGTTTTAGGTGATGCGCCGGTCGAGATGACCTGGGCGGGATTGCGTCCGGGGACGCCGGACGTGCGACCGCACATCGGTGACGTACCGGGTTTCGATGGACTGGTCGCGGCCACGGGTCACTTTCGGTCGGGCTTGGTCTTGGCTCCTGCGGTTGCGGAGTATGTAGCGTCGAGGATCAGCGGGCGGGACTACCCGATTGATCTTAGCGCGTTTGCGCCGGGTCGGTCGATGGAGGCCGCCCAACCGGCGGGTCCGGTCGGGTAGTGGGTTGACCGCCAGGACGGAAGAACACCGGGTTTTGATGAGAGGCAGGTCGCGATCGGCAACTTGCTTGTGTCCTGTTGCCTTGCCGGTGCCCATTTCCGGTGCCGGGGTTGGCGGAGTTTTCGGTAGTTGTTAGGAATCGGCCCTTGACTTTCGGGCCGCCTGCGGCGAGGCTTTCGGAGCCGCGAGACGAGCCGATGCTGCGTGAGATGTTTTCAGGACGCGGTGTACCAGGGAGGCGGCGTGAGGAAACCGTATGGAGACGGTCGTTTGTGGGATTGATCCCGGCCTTCGGACGACGGGGTACGCCGTTTTGGCGGGCCGCGGTTCTGCAGCCGAGGTGGTCGATGCAGGCGTGTGTCGCTTCGACGAGCAGCCGCCGATGGCGGAGCGCCTTCGGCGCATCTATACGGACCTATCAGCGATTTTCTCCGAACATCGGCCTCAAGTCGTTGCGGTTGAAGAGCTCTATGCGCACTACAAACACCCGCGTACGGCCATTTTGATGGGGCATGCGCGAGGTGTCATGCTAATGGCGGCGGCGGAGGCGGATTGCGAAGTACGGAGCTACGCCGCGACGCGCGTCAAGCGATTGCTCACGGGCAACGGCCGGGCTACGAAGGAACAGATACAGCGCGCGGTGCAACACGCACTTCATCTTGAGGTGCTTCCCGAGCCCAACGACGTGGCCGACGCACTCGCCTTGGCGCTTTGCTGCGCGGCGGAGCTCGCACACCGGCCCGGCTGTGAGGTCTTGTCGTGATCGTACGCATTACCGGTTTGCTCGTGGAAGTCTACAAGGATTCGGTCGTGGTAACCCGAGACGGGTTGGGGCGTGAGGTTCTCGTGCCGGGATTCGCGCTGGCGGAGCTGGCGGCGAGTCGGGGTAAGGAGGTTACGCTGCATACGATGGAGTTCTTGGAGGGAAACATTACCGCCGGCGCGTTGACGCCGAGGATGGTCGGATTCCCGCATCCGGAGGATCGTGAGTTCTTCCAGCGTTTTACCGGCGTTAAGGGGATCGGTACGCGCAAGGCGCTCAAAGCGCTGACCGAGCCCGTTCGTCGTGTCGGATCGTGGATTGAAGCGGGCGACGGCAAGGCGCTCGCTACGCTGCCCGGTATCGGTAAGCGCGCGGCCGAGTTGATCATCGCGACGTTGCGGGGCAAGCTCGGCGATTTGGCGCTTGAGACGGGGGAGGGGGCGGACGTTACGGAGTTCGTGTCGCTGTCACAAGGGCAGCGCGACGCGCTGGAGGTTCTGGTCGCCTGGGGCGATTCCCGGTCGGATGCGCAGCGATGGCTTCAGCGTGCGGGGCAGCTCTACCCGGATTTGGAATCGCCCGACGAGATTGTGCGCATGGCGTATCGGGTCAAGATCGGCGCGGAGGTTTGAGTGGGCGGGCGATGCGATGGCTGCCGGCGTCGCGTGGTCGGCCGTTGATGGGCGTGGCGCCCATTGGGAGTTAATGCGTGCGTAGATGACGCGAGATCGACTTATTGCAACGGGGCAACACGACGGTGATGATGCCGTCGACGTGGCCCTGCGCCCGCGGACATTGGACGAGATGGTCGGGCAACGTGCGGTGATGGAGAAGCTCGAAATCGCGCTGGCCGCCGCCAAGAAGCGCAATGAGCCGATGGAGCATATCCTGCTCGACGGCCCGCCCGGGCTGGGCAAGACGACGTTGGCCTGTGTCATTGCGCGGGAAATGGCTCAGCGGCCACCGCGCATTACGTCCGGGCCGGCGCTGGCCAAGCAGGCCGATCTGATGGCGATTCTCACGAACCTGGAGCAAGGAGAAGTGTTGTTCATCGACGAAATCCACCGCCTGCCGACGGTCGTCGAGGAATTCCTCTACCCGGCTATGGAAGATTTTCGGGTCGATTTTACGGTTGAGGGCGGGCTTGGCGGGCGCATGGTGAACTTCGCGTTGCGGCGGTTTACGCTGATCGGCGCGACCACGCGGGCGGGCATGCTCAGCGGAGCGATGCGGGATCGCTTCGGGCATGGGTACCACTTGGATTTTTACACCCCCGAGGACTTGAGCGTCATCCTGCACCGATCCGCGGCGAAGCTGAAGCTCGAAGGTGAGGCCGCCGCATTCGACGCGATTGCTCGGAGGAGCCGGGGTACGCCGCGCGTGGCCAACCGGCTGCTCAAACGCGTACGCGATTTTGCCCAGGTCCGCGGCGACGGCACGCTTTGCAAACGTTTGGTGCACGATGCATGTGAGATTCAGCAGGTCGACGCCCTGGGCCTTGATGAGTTGGATCGGAGTTTTCTCAAGTCGCTGATTACCGTGTACGACGGCGGTCCGGCGGGCATCGAGGCGTTGGCGGCTACGATGGGGCAGGAGCGGGATACGCTTGAAGACATGGTCGAACCGTACTTGCTTCAGATCGGGTTTGTGGTCCGCACGCGCAAGGGTCGTCAGGCCACGCGCAAAGCGTACGAACACCTCGGACTTCCGTATCCGGAGCGTGATCCCGCAGTCGCGGATGCGCAAGGCAAGCTGTTCCCGTAAGGCGTGGCCGGCCCCCATCATCGGATTCAGATCGCTACATCTTGGGCCCCGCTCTTCCCGCTGCGACGCGACAAGCCCCCAAGGGCGGGATTGTCGAAGAAGACATCGTAGGGCGTGGTTCAGTCCGTTCGCGTTCAACTTGGGAAGCGCTCACGATTTGGTCAGAAAGATTCGGCAGCGGGTTGGTCCCATCGGGCCGGCTGGTATATCATGACGTTCGTGGTTGCGCTCGGGTCTTCAGGACCGTCGGGCACGTGCCGTGGGTTTGGGATGGCGGAATAGGGATTGTCATGCAGGTGAAGCTGGCCACATCGCGAGGATTCTGCTTTGGTGTGGAAGACGCCATCGAAATCGCGGAAGACGCCGTTCGCAAGCATGGGGCCGGCAAGGTGGTCGCGTTGGGGCCGGTTATCCATAACAAGGACGTTGTCGCGAAGTTGGAACGAGCCGGCCTGGATCAATCGGGCGATATCGATGCGGTCGACCCCGAAGAATCGGTGTTGATCCGTTCCCATGGCGCGGGGCCGGAAGTGTTTCAGCGGGCGGCCGAGCGGGAGCTGAATGTGATCGACGCCACCTGCGTGCTTGTCAAACGGGCGCAAAGCGAGGTGCGTCGTCTCCACGAAGAAGGGTACCACGTTGTGATGATCGGGGACGCCGACCATCCCGAAGTTCGCGGCGTGATCGGGTACGCGCCGGATGTGACAGTGCTGGACCGAGGCGCCAATCTTGATGAGGTGCTGCCCTTTAAGGAGCGGTTGGGCATCGTGGCCCAAACGACGCACTCACCCGAGCACGTGGCGGGCATGATCGCCGAAATCCTCAAGCGACCCTACCGCGAGGTGAAAATCGTCAATACGCTTTGCCTTGAGGTGACGCGCCGTCAGGATGCCGCCGTCGCGTTGTGCCGGGAGGTCGATGTGATGTTTGTGCTGGGCGGGCTGCATTCGGCCAACACGCGGGAAGTCGCCCGGCTTTGCGAGGAAACCGGGTGCGACACCTACCACCTTGAAACATGGGACCAATTCGATCCGGCGATGATCGCCGGGAAGAAAACGGCCGGGGTTACGGCCGGCGCATCGACGCCCGAGTGGGTGATCGGCGAATTCGTTAAGAATCTCGAGCGCCAATGACGATCGAGTAGCTGACGCGCCGTCGCATGGCGTTCGGCGGGCCGTTGTTGACCAAGAAGGAATCGCAATGACGCAACCTAAGCACGGTACGGCACCGATAGTCGTGGAAGAATCCGCCGGCAAGAAAGCCTATTGCATGTGCGGCCTGTCTGAAAAGCTGCCTTATTGTGACGGGGCGCACAGCCGGGAGGACGCGGGCGTCGGCCCGATGGTTGTCGAGATTGAGGCCGACGGCAAGAAGGCGGTTTGCCAGTGCCACGCAAGCGGCAACCTTCCGTGGTGTGATGGGACGCACTCCAAGCGGCCGTAGTGGGCAGACGTGCGGCGGGTGTGGCTTGCTGAGGAGCCGGGATCCGTGATGTTTGTTGGGAAGAACCGATCCCTATGAGTCTGGACGTCGCCTGGTGGTTGTTTTTCTGGACGGCGCTGGGGCTGTGCATCGGTAGCTTTCTCAACGTGGTGATCTACCGGATTCCGCTGGATGGCTCGCTCCGGTCGCCGACTTGGTCGGCCTGCCCCTATTGCCGTGGGCGGATCGCCTGGTACGACAACATTCCCATTCTCAGTTTCCTGCTGCTGCGCGGGCGATGCCGCCATTGCCATGCGCCGATCGCGACGCGCTACGTGGTGATCGAGGCTGCGACCGCGCTGGTCGTGCTCGTGCTCTTCGATGCGTTTTTCGTTGGACAAGCCCGCGTCGGTCTCAGCGCCAGCATGTTCGGGGTTGGGGATCGGCTGAGCTATGACTGGCCGATTCTCGTCGCCCACATCGTCCTGTTCGCCTGTTTGCTTTCAATGTCGGTGATCGACCTGGAGCACTACTGGGTAGACGTGCGTTTCACGAATCTGGCCGTCGCCGCCGGATTCGCCCTGCACATCATCTGGACACCGAAGCATCATCCGGAGTGGATTCGGCCGCTCGACACGACTGCGATGGTGGCGATATTCACGCTGATTGGGCTAGGGGTTACCTGGATGGTCGTGGTGTGTCGGCCGGAGGTGGAGCCGGAGGATCCCCGGGTGGATCGAGCATCTGCGCCGGACCCCGCGGCATTCAGTCAGGTGGCCAAGCGTCCGCGTGCGCCGTTGAAGCCGCCTCCTCGAGTGGCCGGCTGGATCGCCGGTATCCTGTTGGCCGCATTGGTGGTGGCGCTGTTCCTTGATGAAACGGGTCGGTATCCGCTGAAACATGCTCCTCGGGCTGTGATCCCGATGGTTCTGCTCTTTTTCCTGATCGTATCGGAGAGCACCGTCGCACGGGAATCCGACGACGCGATCATGGAAGCGATCGAGGAGGAGCGCCACGAATCACGAAAGATGGTGCTGGCGGAGCTGGGCATGCTGCTGCCCGCCGCATTGTGCGGCCTGATCGGGTGGTGGGTGATGCGGGGCTCGGGCGATTTTGCGGCGCATGTGCATGCTGCCATGGGCGAGGGGACGCGCGTTTCCAGCCTGGCGTTTCTGCGCAGTTGGTCGCCGCTCATGGGGCTCGGGACGGCCGCGACCGGGTATGTGGTAGCGGGGGCGCTGGGTTGGCTGGTCCGTATTTTCTTCACGCTGGTTTTTGGGAAAGAGGCTTTCGGTGCGGGCGACATCCACCTGATGGCGGCGGCGGGGTGCATCGCGGGCTGGCCTGTGGTCGTGCTTGGATTCTTTCTGACTTGTGGGCTCGCGTTGCTGGGCTGGGCGATGACGCTTCCCTTCAAGCGGACCCGGGCGCTTCCGCTGGGTCCCTGGCTTTCGCTTTCCTTCTTGGTGGTGGTGGTGTTCTACGATCGCATCCTGGTCTGGCCCGCGGTGGCGCGTACCATCGAGGCCGCACACATGTTGTTTCTTGACAATTCACATGTTGCCACCGTGGGGGGATTCGGTTAGCGCTTGCGTTGTTTCGCCAATCGTCCTATCTTCGCACGGTGCAAGGGCGCAGGTTGCGCCGTTCGGTGTTTGGGATGCAGTGAGTATCTCGCAGTGGCAGCCGCAAGGCATTTCCGTCGGCCACGCGCCGGACGTAGTGGGTTGTGGTCGCGAGACGACGCGCTTCAGCAAGGAGTAATCATTGATGGCAAGGATGGCGACGACAAAGAAGGTTCTGGCGGTGGTAACGCTCATTTCGATTACCGGTTGTTCCACGAAGCAGTTGGAGGAGCGCATCACTTTTCTTGAGCAGCGGAATCAGATGTTGGTGGCGGATCTTCAAGGGGCACGCAACAATCTGGAAGTGATGCGCGACGCCAAGAAGCAATGGGATACGGCGCTGCTCGCCGCTCGCCGTGAGGCGGACGACCTGCGCAGGGAACTCGCCAATGTGCCCGTCGTCGAGCAAGCGGCACCTGGTTGGACCGCCGTTCCTGGCGGTGCCATGATTGCGATTGAGGGCAATGTGCTCTTTGCGCCGGGCAAGGTATCGCTCCGCAAGGACGCCCGTCGAACGCTGGACGCCATCGCCAGCACGGTCAACGGCGAGTACGCCGACAAGGATATTCTCGTGTTTGGCCATACGGACAACACGCCGATACGCAAGAGCGGTTGGACGGACAACTGGCAGCTCAGCAGCGAACGAGCGTTGGCGGTCGTGCGTGATCTGAGCAGCCGAGGGGTCAGCAAGGCCCGGTTGGTGGCCTGCGGCTGTGGTGAGCACCGCCCCCGCGCGGGCAACGAAACCAAAGCCGATCGTGCGAAGAACCGCCGCGTGGAGATTTTCGCCATCGATCCGCAAGCGCAGACCGGCCGTCCGTAGGCCGCGTTGGCGGTGCCGATTGGTCCACGATGCGAGCTCAACGGCAGCGCGGGGAGGCGGTTGGCCGGCCATCGAGTCGGTGTTCGTTGGTAAAGTACCAGGCGCTCGCGCCGCAGGGATCAAAGCCCCATGCTCGTTCGATGTCTCGGGCCTCGGCTTCCCAGGTCTCGGTACTCAGGCGCGGGCGCAGGCGGGCGTATTGCAAGGCATGAGCGAGTTCATGGGCGATAAGCTCGGCCGCGATCTCATCGGGCATGTGTCGAAGCATGGGCGCGCTGAATCGAAATCGACGGCCCCTCATATCGCAAACGCCGACGGTGTCAGGGCGAGCGTGTGAGACGAGGTACCAGTGCTCGAAGAGTTCGATCCGGGGTGATCCATAGCAGGTGTCCGCCCCCATGCGCCAGTGCCAATGGGTGAGCAGTCGGCGCCGAGCGCCTGGTGGGATCGCGCGCCACGTCCTTCGAAAAACACCGCAAAAACGCGCGTCTTCGCTGTGGCCCGATGGAATCAGATAAATCCCGGCCCGCGGCACTATGGGGATCGCCACAGGCCGTTGAAGGTCCGTAGCGTGTTGGGCCGATTGCGTCGAAGCCGTCTTACGACGTTGGTTCGCCGGCCATAGGGTGTGGTTGATGCTCTTGATGATCGTCACACGCCGCTCCTCTTCTCGTCCACTACCTGAGGTCGCGATGGTCCCCGCCGGGACGCAGCCGCGGTAGGTCGGCCCGGTTGCGGACGAGGCGCCCACCGTGCCGGCATACGTGGCGCAGCCGGCGCCGGGGATGCGTATGCGCGTCTACGCCCTTCACGGCCGGTTGGATTGTAGAAGGCCGGCCCGCGAAGTGCAACTAAGGAAAGGGCCTAGTGAGTGCCAGTTATCAGGCACTATACGCACGATCTGCGAATCGCGGCAAGGCCGATGAGACCGGAGTCGATCGGGTCGGCTGCGTGTGACTCAGCCCCAATGGAGTCCTGCCGGCGCCATCTTCAATCGTTATTGCTCATGCCTTGCCGGGATTGTCGATAGGACGCCGGCCTAGGCCAAAGACTGCATTGCGGCGCGATCGTCGGTCATGCTATGTATAGGGCGGAGAATCCGACGGTTCATGGAGTTGTTCCGTCTTCACGGTAGGGGCAAGAACGCGGTGACCGAGCATCAAGGCTATCAAGGAATCGTAGAAGACGGCGCCGATGGCTACGCAGGCCTGGTCGGGTGTGCGCCATGCATGTTGGGTCTTCGCAAACAGATCGCCAGCATTGGCAAGCATGATTGTACGGTCCTGGTCTGCGGCGAGTCGGGGACCGGAAAGGAGCTCGTCGCCCGCCACATCCATCTGGCCGGACCGCGTGCCGCCGGTCCGTTCGTGATCGCGGATTGCACCGCGTTACCCGAGACGCTGGTTGCATCGCAACTCTTCGGGCATGTCAAGGGCGCGTTCACCGATGCGAAGGAGTCGACGTTGGGATTGGTCCGCGCCGCCCATGGCGGAACGCTGCTGATTGACGAAATCGGTGAGTTGCAACTGCATTCGCAAGCCAAGCTCTTACGCTGCATCCAAGAGCATTCGGTGGTACCCGTCGGAGCTGTGGAGCCTATCCACGTAGATGTTCGGATTCTCGCGGCGACGCACCGAGACCTGAAGGACATGGTAGCGCAAGGGCGGTTCCGCGAGGACCTCTACTACCGGTTGGATGTGGTTCGGGTCGAAGTGCCGCCCTTGCGGGAACGCCGCGGGGACATCGCGCTGCTGGCGGAGCATTTCCTGGAACAGCATGCGGCGTTGTATGGCTCGCCGGTAAAGGCATTCTCGGATGACGCGATCGCGGCCATGAAGCAGTACGCCTGGCTGGGCAACGTCCGGGAACTGCGCAACGCGGTGGAGCGCGCGGTAACGTTGGCGGAGGGCGATCTTCTGTCGCTCAGCGATCTTCCGGAACGTATGCGGCAACCTCGCAAGGATCGTGGGGCCAACCGACTCTACGACCAGGGCGATATTCCACCACTTGCCGTCGTCGAACGCCGCCTCATCGACCAGGCGCTTCGCGCCACCAACGGCAACCTCACTCAAGCGGCACACGTGCTCGAAGTGGAACGCCACCGGTTGTCTCGCATGATTCGAAGGCATGGGCTCACCTCGCTGATCAAGGCGCTACGTGCCGCGCCTCCGAAGGCCAAGCTGAAGACTCGTCTCCCGGATTCAGACGGCGAAGCCGGCCTGCGCAGTGATGTGCCGGTTTCCCCCTGGGCCGCGGCAAGCTGAGCTGCATGGATCATGCCGACGCCGGGTGGGCTTCCGGCCCCACGTCCGCCCATTTACGCGGATACCGACTGATCGACGGAATACCTCGTGGTGGAGAATCGGTCACTCTGGTTGCGGCAGAGCGTTCGCGGCCGTTGACGACCGCCGTCGCAGGATTTCGAACCCATCTGCCCGGGGCGTGCTCTATCCCATCTTTGTCGCGGTCTCGCGTGCGGGTTGAGGCCGAGGAGGGCCGAGGCCGTCGCCATGGATTGGACGGGGTGTTGGGTCTGCGTCCGCTCCCGTCTTGGGCGGTCAGCGCGCTTGTGTCGCGCGCCGTGCCGACCGACACACACAACGGGCCATGCGAGCATCAGGTGCCGGTGATCGGTAGTGCCAAAGGAATTCCTGAAATGTGAGGAGTGAGTCCGGCCGGGCGGCGTTCCGATGGGGCGTCCGAGTCTTTGCGGTGTTGCAAGGTTGGCACTTACAAGAAGGCTGCATGGCGAACAATCGGCGGGATGAGTCCGACCGAGTTAATATACTTGAAATGCATAAACAAGTAGTGCATAATAGCGGATGAGGGCCGGCCGGGTTCTACCATTCGAATGTTCGCGGCAAGGTCAGTGTCACTGGTGTGGCGCGGACGAGCGACGAAGCCGTGGAGCCGCCATCGAATGTAGCGTCAATGGTTCAAAGGGAGTGCCGGATGTCGGAGCAGGCGGGCCATCGGGTCTTCCACTCGCTGGGGAATGGTTGCGCGATCGTATCAGTGGCCGTGGCCGCTGCATTTGTTCTGATTGACCGAGAGCAGCGCTCCGCCTTGGCTGACCAAGTGCACGAGCGGGTGCTTCTTAAGATGCACGGCGCCAGGGCGCACATCGAGGACCACATGACCAACGTGTGGCTCGGAATGAAGCTGCTCAGCTCCGATCCCGCGGTAGCGGCGCTGGAGCCCGAATCCCACAAGGCCATCCAGGCGCTGTTTGATGCGACTTTTTCGCTTCATCATCTCAATGAGATCTACGTTGTTGATCGCTATTTTGACGGCTCAGGCCATCCCTTCTTGAGCCTCGCTCGAGATGAGGACGGGCAACTCGCGGTGGCTAGGCACTCCCTCGATCTCGAACGAGAGGAGTATGCCGTACACGTTGAGCAGATCCGGCGTTTCTTGGAAGATCCGTCACTGGAGTTCGATGTCAGCCAGGAAGTGCAACTCTGTATCGGCCGGCCCGGCGTTGTTTGTTCGGTGCCCATCCGACCCGACGGGCAGCTCGTCGGGATCGTAGCCGGGATGATCCGTTCGCGCGATCTTACGGGCCTGCTCGAAGTGGCCGGCACGGGCGACGAGATGATTCTGACCCATGACGCGCTGGGTTGTTTCAGCAGCCAAGGGATGAGTGAGGCGACGCGTCACTGGTTCCGGGAACGGTTTGATGAGGCGGGTGCCGACAGGTTTTTCGCGGAGGCGCCCGCCCGCATTCGGTTCAACGGCAAGCATATGATCTGGGAGAACATAGACGTTCCCGGGAGCAGCGACTGGTACCTGGCCTACGTATACGACGAGGCGAACTATTTGCATGCGGCCGGCCTTCATTCCGCGGCGGCGACTTGGGGTAGCGCTACGATTGTCGTGATCCTCGGCGGCTTGTTGATGGGGCTCTGTCGCCTGATTCCGGCGTTGAGCTTCGCTCGTTCGCGCGCCCAGATTCGAGCGGAGGAGCTGGCGGCGCACGACAGCCGTACGCGCGCCATTGTCAATGGCGTGGTTGCGGGAGTCATCACGATCGATTCGCATGGTGTGGTCGATTCGTTCAATCCGGCCGCGGAGCGTATTTTCGGCTACACGTCGGCCGAGGTTATCGGGAACAACGTACGTATGTTGATGCCCCCACCCGACAGAGATCAGCACGACGGCTACCTGGCGCAGTACTTGCGCACCGGCATTTCCAAACTTATCGGCAGCGTGCGCGAGGTGCATGGAATGCGCAAGGATGGCACGACCTTCCCCATCGAGTTGGATGTCAGTGAGGTGATCCTACCGGGTGGACAACTTCTGTTTACCGGCATCGTGCGCGACATTGGAGAGCGCAAGAGGGCCGAGGAGGCGTTGCGATTGAGCGAAGATCGCTACCGGACGCTTGTGCAGAACATCGACCTGGGGGTTACGCTAGTCGACAGCGATTTCAACATCATCATGACGAATCAGGCTCAAGGGAGATTGTTCGACAAGCCCGCGAGCGAATTCGTCGGCAAGAAGTGCTATCGGGAATTCGAAAAGCGAGAGGCGGTTTGTGCCCACTGTCCCGGTGCCGCTGCTATGGCGTCGGGACGCTCGGTCGAAGTTGAGACGGAAGGCGTACGCGACGACGGTAGCCGGTTCTCGGTCCACATACGGGCGTTCCCATTGCTCGATGCAGATGGCGAAGCGACGCGTTTCATTGAGGTCGTGGAGGATATCACGGAGCGCAAGCGGTCCGAGCGTGACGCGCGGGTCTGGCGGGCGGAACTGGCCCACGCCAATCGGCTTGGGATGATGGGGGAGATGGCCGCGACATTGGCCCACGAGCTGAACCAGCCGCTTGCGGCGATCATGCTTTATGTTGAGTCCTGCTTGGCGAGGATTCGAGCGAATCGGCTCGATTCCGAAGAACTGCTCGATGATATGACGCATGCCGTTGCGGAGGCCGAGCGGGCAGGCGGCATCATCGAAGGATTGCGGCAGTTCCTTGGGAAGGAAAGACCTCGTCGGGTGACCGTGGACATCAACAGGCTGGTGCGTCAAGTTGTTAACCTGATGATGCCGGAAATCACGCAGCGCGGCGTCACGGCGTCGCTGGAGTTGGCCGAAACACTTCCGCTCGTAGAGGTAGAAGAGATCCAGGTGCAACAGGTTCTTGTGAATCTGATGAAGAACGGAATCGATGCCATGTCGACCGGCAGGGCGTCTAAGCGGCGTTTGATCATTCGCACCGCCTATCATGAGGAAGGCGTGATCGAGTGCGCGGTTCAGGATACCGGTACGGGTCTCAAGACGCCGGATACCGACCAAGTGTTCGAGCCGTTTTTTACGGGCAAGGCCAACGGGATGGGCATGGGCTTGCCCATCAGTCGCCGGATCATCGAGGCGCACAACGGGCGATTGTGGGCGTCATCGCCGAACGGCACAGGTGCGACCTTCCATTTTACGCTGGCGGTCAAGCAGGAGTGTAAGCACGTATGACGGGCGATTCGACCGTATTTGTAGTGGATGATGATGCCTCTGTTCGCAGATCACTCGGGCGTCTGCTGGGGTCCATCGGGTACCGGGTGGAGTCCTTTCCGGACGCCGATTCCTTCTTGGCGGAATACGATGCGGGTAGACCCGGTTGCCTGTTGCTGGACATTCAAATGCCCGGGATGAACGGCCTTGCCCTCCAGGAAGAACTGGTGCGCCGGGATCTTCGAATCCCGGTGATCGTGATCTCCGCATACGGCGACGTGGAGGCCACCGTTCGTGCCATAAAGACCGGCGCCGTGGATTTCCTCCAAAAGCCTTACAAATGCAAGGTGTTGCTTACCCGCATTCGAGAAGCGCTCGAGCAGGACCGACACAACCGCCAGGAAGAGGCCGCGCGCGCCCGTGCCAAGGCGCGCCTCAAGTCCTTGACACCACGCGAACGCGAAGTAATGGAGTACCTGGTCGAAGGGCAATCCAGCAAGCAAATCGCCTTCATGCTTGGATTGAGCCGCAAGACGATTGACATCCATCGAGCCCACGTGATGACCAAGCTGGACGCCGAATCCGTGGTTGATCTGGTCCACATGTGGGCCAAGTGAGCTGGTGCAATTCGTTCCGAGCATTTCGCTTGGTGCAGAATACGCCAGTTGCTCTATCCACGTTGGTCGTATCGACTTATGGTTCATTTCACCAGGACCGGTATCAATCGTTCCATGGCCATGGTCGCTATGCCTTTGACTTAGACAAATCCCTTTCCCCGTCAACGCGCTTCCGCGGACCATAACCTTTGGTATGTCAAAGGTTTGTCTCTCTTAGTTCGTGCCGGTGTGTGCGCTGAGATGTTCGAGGCTTGCGCACGCAAATTGCAAGGCTATCTCCATATATCCGAGGGCGCGGGTGGAGCTTGCCTGGAGTTTTGCGGGTGAACAGCCAAGAGCACGTGGAAGGAGTCGTGGTGATTCTCGAGGGCGAAGTCGTGAGGGGGCTCAGGCAGCTGGCGAAAAAACGGTCTTTTTCCATCCTTGAAGTAGAGGCCGCCGACCAGGCACTGAAACACATCCAAAGCGTGCGTCCGTGCGTAATCGTCGTGCAAGTCGAACCGGACCGCCAAGAAGCCATGCGATTCATTCGAAAGGCCAAGACGGCTACACGCCGCGTACCGTTGATTGCGGCGGCGGTTGGCCACACGGCTGCGTTGGAGCGGGAGGTCTTGCGGGCGGGGGCGAGCGCGTATGTGCCGGGAGCCTCATCCGGGTTGCTCAATCCACTGCTGGAGGCGGTTTTGACCTCGGATCGAGAAAAGTAACGCATGTGACGCCGGTGACGATGGCCACCACCAGCATCATCGCGAGTCGATAGCAATGGCAGATGGGCCCACAGCGTCCACTGCTCGAACGTGGAAGAGGGAAGCATGCAGGGGCGTTTACGTTGAACGTCTGGAGAGTGGTTCAAGCGTCTGAGAACAGGCAAGAAGAGAGCCACGGCGCGGGAGCATTCGGAAGGAAGGGTTTTTAAAGGAGATGAAGAAAATGATTGCGAAGAACAATCGATCAATGCTGGGAGTAGGGCTGGCGCTCCTGATCAGCGCCACCACCGCGTATGGGCAATGCCCGCCCGGCGAGGTTCAGATCAACGGGGAGGTTTACGAAGGGACGGGCACGGTTACGTACACCCTGAATGCCGTTGGCGAGTCAATCGCCCATCGAAACGCAGTGCTCGCCCCCTTGGCGCCGCCGCTGACTCCAGCCGCCAACGACGTCAGGGTCATGATCCAGAACATGGATGGCGGCGCATTTGTGGCCTACGGCACGTTTGCACCCGCATCCAACGGGTGGAGCGCCTGCGTGCCGGAGGGGGGCAGCTATATCGCCATGTTTAGCGCGACCGGCCACGATTTGACCAGCCGTGTCTACGACGTACCGCTAGGATACGTCGCACCTGCGGTCGTGCCGCAATCCTATCTGCCGGCGCTGCATCTAAACATCGATACCGGTGTGGTCAATGCCGCCACCGAGCCGATGCAGCCGCTGGGCAACGTGCTCGTCTACGCGTTCGAGGAGAACATGGTCAACGGTGCACCGGACTGGCCGATGGATCCGGGATTGCCCGGCGTGTTCATGGAGCTGTATGACCCGAGAACCGGTGTGGTGGTATCGAGCGGATACACCATCGACGGCAACGGCGGACCCACGGCGATCACCACCAAGGATGGGTTGGTCTTTGGCGGACAGATGGCGGCCGGTCATTTGTACATGCAAGACATTCCACCGGGAGAATACCGCCTGCGGGCGACGCCTCCCAACGCCCTTGATGCGAACGGCAATGCCTGGACCGGTGGGTGGTATCACACCTACACCATGGAAGGCACGCAGGAATGGGAGATTCTCATCTATCCCGGTGATCCGGGTACCGAAGCAGGCGGGTTCATGGCCTGGTTTGGTTTCGTTAAGAAAGTCGGTCAGATTGCGACGACCGTGCCGGGTTCCACGATCAGCGGAACGCTTCAGGACGCCGACGTGGCGTTCGAGGTTCCGATCGCGGGCGAACCGCCGGAGGCGGGTGCACCGCTCGATCCGGCGTATCGCAACCAGGGCGTATTTCCCAACGGTCCGATACCGGATGGATTCCTGGTGCTCTGGCGGCTCATCGGCAACACGCCTGAATTGATTGCCACCACCGACGCCGATCCTGTGACCGGAGCCTTCAGCATCAACAATGTACCCGCGGGGCAGTACTACATCTTCTTTGTGGACAAACCCCTCAACTACATCTTTGGCGAGATGAACTTCACCGTCGATGGGATCAACCCCCTGGTGCTACCTCCCATTACACAGGAGATCCCGGGCGCGCCGTTGGCGATCTCGGCACGGTTCTTCGCCCGCGTGCAGGGATTCGTCGTGGATGACGCCACCGGTATCGGTATCGGCGGGGCAACGGTCAACATCAGGTATCGGGCTGGAAACGTCCCGTTCAGCACGGTGACCGAACCCAATGGGTGGTACAACTTTGATGCGCTGCCCGAGATCGAGACGATGGCGATGATCGATGTCGAGCCACCGCCGGGGTATCGCGGTAGCTTTGTAACGGATACGTACTTCCCCACCGCCGCGGTACCGCCCGATCCGAATTGCACGGGCTTCCCCAACTGCCCGCTCGTGCCGACTCCCTGTGATCCAACGGTCGATCCGACCTGTGTCGTTCCCGGCGCATCGCTCGCCGTACAGCGCAATGGGATGGGCCGCTACGTGCAGTGGTACACGGCCAACTACAAGTCCGATCTGATCCTCGAGCCCGTCCCTGCGACTGCGGGACATGTTCAGGGGCTCGTGTTCAACGATTCGCTCGCCACGGGTACGTGGGTTGCCGACGGAATCTATGACAAAGCGGAAGAGCCTGTCGTGGAAGGCGCAGTGATCCAGCTCCTGGATGCTACGGGAGGGATCATTCCGCTCATCGACGCCGTTACGGGACTGCCCGTTGTGGATCCGATCACCGGATTGCCGGTGCAGGACCCAGCCACGGTATCGGCCAGCGGTGCCTATGACAAAGCCGGTGCGGTCGCTCAGGGCTACATCCTACCGGGCATCAGCGTCCCGCCGGATGAGTGGGGCGGCTTCTTCTCCGGTCCCATGCCCGGGTTCTATGAATTCAGGGATGTGGCACCGGGGGATTACTTCGTCAGAATCACACCGCCGAACGGCTTCTGTGCCGGCATCAACTCCGTGCCGATCACCGTCACCGACGGCGGGCGCAACGACGTCAACCTGGGGCTCCACACGGCCGTGCCGCGTGCCGGCACACTCGAGGGCGGTGTCTTCGCCGACCAGGTCCTCGATCAGCGCTGGTTCAGCGCGTTCGCGGAGGAGAAGCAGCTTCTGGTGGGCATTGGTGTGACCGTGCGGGACTTCCTGGGCTACACGCTCGACACGCTGGTTCAGCCTTCGGGTGTGTGCTATCCGGGAACCGTACCAGTCGGAAACCCCGGTGGGGTAGCCAACAAGCTACCGAATCAACCCTATGGTGCGATCTGTGATCGCCC
>JBHHUB010000053.1:0-21420 GCA_046753625.1 Phycisphaerae bacterium
AATCTGCGCGGATAAATCGCGCGGGGCTCAATCTGATCGATGAAGACGTAGTGCTGCTTCTTGGCGGCCGCCAGCAGCTCGGCACGGAAATCCGGGTGGGTGATGGAAATCAAGGCCAGGGCTCGTTCTCGGATGGACTTACCCTGCAGGTCTGCGCTGCCGTATTCCGTCACAACGAAACGCACGTCGCCGCGTGAGGTCACGACGCCCGCACCTTCGCTGAGGGTCGTGGCGATGCGGCTCACCTGCCCTCCGCGCGCGGTCGAGGGCAGCGCGATAATGGGCCGGCCGCCGGGGCACATGGAGGCGCCTCGGATGAAGTCGACCTGCCCGCCGATGCCTGAATAAAACTTGGTTCCCAGCGAGTCCGCACAGACCTGGCCGGTGAGGTCGACCTGCAAGGCGCTGTTGATGGCCACCATTTTGTGCTGCCGCGAAACACGGATCGTTGATGAAGTCGGAAGGGTGGAACGTGAACGTCGGGTTGCGGTGGACGTAGTCGTAGAGCCGTTGCGACCCGAAGGCGAACGATGAGGAGACCTTGTGCGGATGGATGGTCTTGTACCTTCCGTTGATCACGCCGGACTCGATGAGATCCAGTACGCCGTCGGAAAACATCTCCGTCCACAGGCTGAGATCGTTCTTGTCTTTGAGCGCTTTCAGCGTGGCGTCGGGGATCAGGCCGATTCCGGTCTGAATCGTGCAGCCGTCCTCGACCAGGGCGGCCACGTTGTGCCCGATTTCCATCGAGACTTCGTCGATGGGCTGCGGCTCGACGGTGACCATGGGGGCGTCGTTGAATACCCACGCATCGATGCGATCCAGATGCACAAAGCCCGCGCCGTAGATAACCGGCACATTAGGATTGATTTCCGCGATCACGGTGTGGGCTGTTTCGATGGCGGCGAGTCCGATATCGACCGAGACGCCGAGGTTGACGTATCCAAACTCGTCGGGCTCGGAACATTGAATCAATGCGAAATCCACAGGCATCCGACGGGAACGCATCAGAGACGGAATCTGGGAGAGAAAGACGGGCGTATAGTCCGCCCGGCCGGCATGTACGGCCGAGCGCACATTGGCGCCTATGAAGAACGCGTTGTGCCGGAGATGGTGTTCGTACTGGGGCTCGACGTAGGGGGCCGGACCCAGGGTAAGCAGGTGGACGATTTGGGTATCCGTGAAGCGATCGGCCTGCTCGACCAGGGCGTGGACCAGCGCGAGGGGCTCGGCGGCGCCGGAGCTGATGAAGACGTGCTCGCCGCATCCGATTCGGCGAATCGCTTGCTCGGGGGTGGTTTGCTTTTCCTTGTACTTTTCCTGCCAGTTCATCGTGCCAGCTCCTCGTTGTTGGTGCGGTGCATTCCCACCGCGATCCGATCCGAGGCCCGCTGCCACATAAATCGGCGTCCTGTGAGCCTGCCTGAATGATCGATGTGGGCGGGGTATCGCGCAAACCGACGGGCGCTGGCCGCGTGTTCGGGGCCGTTGGAGCGTGGTTCGGGTGCGCCGGTGGCTGAATACACCATCCGGACGGGGATGGACGCTTCGTAAGCTCCCAATGCGTAAAGACGGCCCAAAGCCGGAGGCTTGTCCTCATGCCAACGGGCTTCCGCCGGCCGTGCCGTTTCTTCGGGGGTTATCAGACGTCTGCCTTGCGTGTCCGGACAACCTTGGGGGGGACGGCGCGCAGCGACTGGGCGATGTGCGTATGGCGCGCCGATCCTCCCCATGCGGTCAGGGGAGTGGCCGGGCGCCAGCAACCTGTCAAAAGATTGGTTCTCGGGTGTGGTGTCGGCTTCCGGCTCGTGAACGCGGCCGGAAGCGCCTGTCCAGGTGGGCCGGCGCCGGTAGCGTCACCGGCGCAATGTCGGTGCCACACTTTTTCAACAGACCGTCAAGGCGCGTCGATCAGGCTCAGCAGCAGCAGGATGTCCTGGGCATTGACCGCGCCGTTGCCGTCCAGGTCTCCGGATCGAAGCGGAGCTGTTCCTTGTCTGTTCAACCGCGCCAGAAAATCTGAAAGATCCTGACTGTCGCACGTCGTATCGCGGTTGACGTCGCCGTAGAAGCGGCCCAGCCGGGTTGACGTGCCGCTCGGCGTGTGGGTGATTAGGGTCCACGCCTCTGCCGGCAGAGGCCGGTCGAGCATGAGCATCACATGCTTGCCTTTCGCGCTGAGGCGCTTGATGCGTGGAGCTTGGCCGTGTGTGCTGGTAATCTCAAAATCCGACGCCGTGACGGTTGAGGCATCGTCGCTCATTCTGAGGCTGATCCGATCGAGGCCGGGAGTCTGGCGCGTCGGCGTGCGCGCGTCGACGCTGTCGCATTGAGGGTTGCTGGATGCGATCCAGCAACGCATTCTTGTTTCGCCCACGGTCAGCGTCAAGCCCTCGACATCGATCTGGCCGACGCCCTGCCCGGAGAAATCGAGAATTCCGCAATGGTCCGATCCGCCGGTCAGATTCAGCGCGAAGGTTCCGGCGGCGTCCTTGGAGACCGCCAACTTGACCGTGCCGATGTAGGCTTCCGTCCCGTTTTGCTTGCTGATCGGACCGACTTTGCCGAACGCCACGCTGATCCACCGGTATCCGGGCACCACCTTGGTTGAATCAACAAAAGAAACCGTTTGCTTGCCGTAATGAATGAATTGTGGATCGCTCGATGTGAAAAACGCGTTGGCGTTGTTGGCCTCGCCGCGGAGGGTGGTGGTTTCGTAGCCAACGGGGCGAATCGTGCCCGACGTGCCGCTGTCAAAGCTGCTGCTGTCCAGCTCAGCCTGAACCGCGGCCGCCATCTGTCCATCCGGAGACCAATCCCGCAGGTAGATTTTTGCGGTTAGCTGATCGCCCGGGGCAACCGTGAATGAGGTGACGCCATGCCCTACGATGGGTATGGAATTGACTTCCGCAAGCTTGAGCGAATAGGTGGGAACTTGTGCGTAGGCGCCCGAGGATACCATGATCGCTGCGAGAAGCCGCGCCGAGCGAGTAACCGTGCTACTGGTCATTACGAATCTCTCCAAGACAACCTAGCCAACGCGACCACTTGGACCGCCACTTGATTCACGAATCGCCCGCACGGCATCGCCCTGATGTCGCGGCGCTGGCCACGTGCGGGCGGGCACCGAAAACGCAAAATGCTAACCGATCCCCGCGGATTCGGAAACCGGGGGAATCCTACCGTGAATGGTCCGGGCGCATTCCATGTCGAGTGGCAAATTCGCGGACGGTGCTGCATCCTCTGTCCATAAGGATTTTGCGCCACAGAGGGCACAGAGGGTGGGGGGGTCGCGATTTGGTGCAGAAGGCACAACCAGGTTCTCTCTGTGCCCTCTGTGGCTGAATCCGATCCCATCGACGCCAAGGGCGGCTGCCAAGGAACCAACGGGTTGATGACCCGCCCGCTCGGCATCGCCGGCTCACGACCAACCGCATAGGGTAATCGTGTGAAGTGGGGCGCGAGTTTTTGGATCCCGCCCCCCCAAATGGAATGTACACAAAGGGTCCGCAGGCTAGCGCCTACGGCTCTGAGTCAGCGCCGCGTCGCCGAGCGGGATGACGGGCACATTTTCGTCGCGGCTACTTCTCGGTACACCGCGATGAGTTCTTCCGTATGCCGGCGCATGTCGAGCCCCGCCGCCGCTTTCCGCCCCGCCGCCCCCAAGCGAACGCGGAAATCCCGATTTTTCAGCCGCCCGATTCGCTCGGCAACGTGCTCGATCGCGCGCGGATCATCCATGACGAAACCGCTCCGACCGTCTTCGATTTTTTCGCCGGCGCCGTCCCATCGTGTCGTGATGCACGGAAGGCCGCCCGCGAGCGCCTCCAGAACGACCCGGCTGCATGGATCGTAAAACGTCAAGTGCACCAGGACGTCGGCCGCATGTCGAAACGCCGCGACCCGGTCGGTCGGACCCGTGAATCGCAGGAACTCGGCGACGCCGAGCCGCCGGGCCCGCTCCCGCCACCGCGGTGAATCCCCCTTGCCGATTACCAGTGCTTTGACGTTTTTCTCCCCGCGCGCCACCAGCAGCGCCAGTGCTTCCATCCACGGTCCCACGCCTTTGAGTTGGAAATTGTGTGCGATCGAACAAACCAGCAGGTCGTCATCGTTGATTTGAAACTCGCTACGGATGGATTTGCGGTCCGCCGCACGCTGCGCGTCGGTGGAAGCATCCGGATCGACGGCGTTGAAGACGCGTCGGATGCGGGCGTCCGGAAGGGCGTAATGCCTGCGGAGTTGATCCGCGACGTACCCGGATATCGCGACGATCACCGGGCCGTTCGAGCCATTCATCAGGCGACGTTCCAAGGCGAGCATGTAGCGCTGTTTGACGTTGAACCGGTTGGTTTGGCGTTTCAGTGATCGAAGCGCGCCGCTTTGCCGCATGGCGATGTTGCGTTCGATGGTCTCGGCCACCGTCCCGCCGCGCGGCTGATACAAGTCGGCGGTGCGACAGGGCGTGATGGCGTGAACCACATCGAACGACTGATTGCGGATCGCCCGGTCCACGCGATGGGTGAAGGTGACCGTCTTGCGCGTCCGGCCCATGGCCGCGCCGCTGATCGTATGCACGTGCAGTCCCGGCGTAGGCGAGGGCCGACTTCGCGTGAACAAGTGGATCTCGATGCCGGTCTCCATGAGTCGATGCAGAAACTGGAGCGTCGACGTTTCCGCGCCGCCGCGCCACGCATCCACCCATTCTGAGACTAGTGCGATTTTCACTTCGGTCCGCCCGGCCCGTTGAGTTGGACCCTTCGCCGGCGGTCATGCTCTGCCATCGCGGATGTCTTGCCGACGATCCGATAGATCATGCGACGGGCTTCGGCGTCCAGCCGGGACACGCAAAGATACTGCTTCAACCAGCGCAAGCGATCGCTGTTGGAAAACAGGCGTTGGGGAGCGGAATAGTTCAGCGCCGCGATATCCTTGATGCGCCATCGTGCATGGCCCCATGTCGGCGCGATGACCCGTTGCAAGTCGATCAGGCGTATGGATTGGTCCAGCGCCGCCGACGCGTCGTGGAAGATATGACACAAGTACAGGTCGCGATGAAACAGCCCCGCCTCGTGGAGCCGGGTGATAACCCGCGCGACTTGATGCGCTATTTTCCGGACGCAAGCGCGTTTGCTGATGTCATCGCACGCCGCCCGCACATCGCCACGCAGTTTGCCGGGTTCACCCTCGCCGGCGGACCGCGCGTCGCACCAGGTCTCCAGCGATGTTCCCGGAACCTCGCGTGTGACGACGACGCTGCGCAGCTCGCGGCCACATCGGAATTCCTCCGCAAACGCAGCCGGCTCGGCGCACGGGATACCTTCCGCCTGCAACCGATTGATCCAGCACCATTCTACGCCGGCGCAGCTACGTGCTTGCGATCTGGATCGCGCGATCTCGCGCCGAGCTCGTGCCGGCGGCATCTGGAAACGCTTCGCGTAGAACACGGGTGCGTCTTCCGCACCACGCGGCGAAAACCGAATGCGCTCGCGCCAGGGTTCCAAGCCCGGCTTGCCAAGGGACATGCCCAGTTTTGGATCAAAAAGATCGTCGAGCGTAGACAGTCCGGCGTTTCGGAAGAGGTCCGCAAAACGGGGCGCGACCAACAATGCCCCGTTGACCGGAGCCGATGGAATTGTCGCGGGCACTGTCATGATGGCGTACTCACCCGGTTGGCAGCAATCCGGCAAGCGCCACCATCCAGCAACGCCATGCTCGCCCGTACCACCGCGTCCACCGTGATGCCGTCCATACATTCGAGATGTCCGAGCGGGCAGGCCCGCTGCTGACACGGGCCGCAATCGACATCTACTCGGACGATTCTTTCCAACGGATATTCCGTGGCCGTCCATTCGACATGGGTTGGTCCAAACACGGTCACGACCGCCCGGCCAAACGCCTTGGCGATATGTCGCGGGCCCGAGTCGGTGCACAGCATCAGGCTACACCGCCGGATCAAGCATTTGAGCTCGCCCAGTGAAAACCCCGGCTCGTCGGCGACGACGGCGGGCCGGCTCATCCGGTCGCGGATTGCGCGCGCCATGGGTTCCTCGCCCGGTCCGCACGTGATGAAGATCCGCGCATCGAAGTGCTGAATCAATCGATCCGCGACGGCCGCAAACCGATCCGGCATCCAACACTTGGACGCGCCGTATTTCGCCCCCGGGCTGATCACGATTAAGCGGTCATCATCGGACAGCCCGAGCCGTTTCAGATGGTCCTCGGCACGCTGCTCGCATTCCGGCGTGGTAAACAGCTCGAACCGATCATCCGGCCGGTCGCAGCTGAGATGCTCGGCCAGATCGGCGTAGTAGTCCACCAGGCGCATGGGGATGTATGGGCTCGGTTTTCCGGGGAGTTCGGGGGGGACGCGCAACGCATCTTCCGTGGGTTGCCATGGCGGGAGATTCGGGCCAATCGCGGCGCGGGAACCAGGTGATCCCGACGCATGGCCGCGGTCGCCCGTACTCCATTTGCTACGCACGTTACGCACGGCCACTCGATCCGTAAGCAGCCATCCGCGTCCGTCGCGGTCGTAGCCTACGCGGCGGCTGGCGCCGGCCAGCCGGGCGGTCAGGGCTGCGCGAAACGAGTTGGGTAGCAGCACCGCCAGATCAAACCGCTCGCGGCGAAGCGATCCGATCATGCGCCGGTATCGGCGATGCCAAAGCGTGCGAGCCTTCTTGGCCGGCAAGTCCACAACCGAGTCTGTCCAGGGGCAGCCATCGATCAGGTCGCGCAGATTGGCTTCCCCCAGGAACACGATGCGAGCCTCGGCGAACCGACTTCGAATCGCGCGCAGCAGCGGCGTGGCCATCACGAAGTCACCGACCCAAGTGGGCAGGATTACCAGGACGGATCGCACAAACGCCGGATCTGGAGGCCGCCAGGGCTGCATGGCCGCCCATTCTAGTCCGGCGATTCCCAATTGGGGAGCCATCCGAACCGCGCCCGTCAGGAAGCGGTGGTGGCAGTCGTAGATGCCGATTATTGACGGGCGCGGCACGGAAAGGAGCCACTCCCGCACGGTCGTGGTTCGGATGGGGCAACCGATCCAGGGATTGCCCTAGAATATGCCGGTCAACCAGAACAAAACGATGATCGCCGTGAGGAAGGCAATGGCGCTGGCGGAAAGAGCCACGCCCCAACTGTGCGGCATTTGAATGTATCGGCGGTAGCTCAACGCCATGGATACTGTGGACAAGGCCAGCAGACCCAGGGCGAGCAATGGGTCTCCGTACTCGTCTCGCCAGAAGGCGAGGAATGGCCCAACCGCGTTTCGTAAGCCAGCGGGGTATCCTGTGATCGAAAGCAGGCTCAGCGTCCCGGCAGCGCCCGCCGATAGCGAGTAGGCGATGGCAGGGTAGCAAGCCACGGGGAGGAAGCTGTAGACGCACACGCGAAACACGTGACCGTTGCGAACGCGACATTGAGACATCGACTTCCGCAGCACCAGCAGCCCTCCAAATGCTGCCAGAAACCACGCGACCAAGACGATGGCGGCGATGGCGCTTGCCCTGATGACCGTGGCAAACCGCCACTCAATGTCCCAAGGGACATACGGCCAAGAGGCCAGCCAGCTGTATTGCGGCAGGCCGAAGGTCAGCGCCTGCCACACCAAAAACCGCATGATCGGGTATACAAGCATGAGGGTCACGGCAACGGACGCCAACAACGTCAACCCGCCAAGGATGGCCAGCCCAGCCGTGGGCGTCGGGTCGTGAATGTCGATCCGGCGCCACAAGACCCATGGGCGGAAGGCGAGCCAGATCGCCCGAAAGAGCCATCGCAGCGGCGCTTGGCGCCAATGGAACTCAAAAAGCGGCTCTTGGCGCCGGTAGTCCTCAATGACCTGATCCCAATCGAATTCGCGGCCGCACTCCGGACATCGGTGCTTCGTGAGCCCGTAGAGGTGGTATTTGCAGCCGGGGCAGGTTAAATCCTCCACGGGCGCCAGAATCGACCAATCAAGCTCTAAATCGCAGTCCGGGCAGACCGCGTCGGATCGCCCGTGTACGTCGCACCCGCAGCGCGGACACAAGACTGAAAACGGCACCATCGACCAGTCCGGCGGATCGTTGCCGACCGAAGTCGACGTAGCCGTTTTGCCGGTGTTCCCGGTGGATTTTTCGACGGCGATGACCTGATCTTGGCCTCGCGAATCGCTCATAGTTTCGCTTGGCCACTCGTTGTCGTTTTTCGAATGGGTCATCGCGGTTTTCGCATCGCTCGGGGAGCCGACACCCCGATCGGCAGGGGAGGCACGGTCCACGGAATCCTGTATCTGGAAACGGCATGGTAACCCGAAACAGTTTGTCTGTCGCCAACGCGCCCATGGGGCGCGGCCGGCTGAGTGCGTGATACTTTCGGCGGCTTGGGCGCCGTTCTCTCCTGCAGCCTGTAAGGCTGCCCTACAGTAGCCGTGGGTCCGCGCTTGGGCGGACCCACGGTCACCAACAACCAGTTCCAATCGACCCTGCAGGGGTCGTCTGAGCGCCGCGTCGCACACATCTAGCAGAAAAGCCGACCCTTTCGGGTCGCCCGGTTAGGTGGCGGCGTGATCCGGGGGCGGCGCTGCGCTTGCCCCCGGCTACTCTAGAGCAGGCCTTCAGCCTGCCATCACAGCCGCCGATCCTGTCACGCACCTGTCGAGTTCCGGTGGCGCGGTTCGGGTTCTACCGATTGGCGGAGCGATGGACTACACTGGGCAGACCGTCGAGGTGGGCCTTCGAGAAAGGTGGCGCCAGTGAGTTCGTTGATCGGGACAGTCTATTTCGTGGGCGCCGGACCCGGAGCGCCGGATCTGATTTCCGTTCGCGGGGCGCGGCTTCTTGCGCGGGCTGAAACGGTAGTGCACGATCGCCTGATTGATCGCGCATTACTCGAAAACCTGCGAGAAGATGCGGAGATCATCGATGTCGGCAAAGTCCCGGGCGACCACAAAGTCTCACAGGAGCAGATCAACCGAATTCTGGTTGACCGGGCCAAGCAAGGTAAGACGGTCGTGCGGCTCAAGGGCGGCGATCCTTTTGTCTTCGGGCGAGGCTACGAGGAGGCCCATTGGTGCTTCGAGCATGGCGTACCGTGCGTGGTTGTGCCGGGGGTTACCAGCGCCATCGCCGGGCCGACCGCGGCGGGCATCCCCATCACGCAGCGCAAGCTCGTGCGCAGTATCGCCGTCGTCACGGCGACGGCCGCAACCGAATGCGAATCCCCCGATCTGGATTTTAGGGCACTTTCGGTGATCGATACGCTGATCATCATGATGGGGCGGGCGGCGTTGCGGGCGTTTGCGTCTCAACTGATTGGCGCGGGCCGATCGCCGCAGACACCGGTAGCGTGCATTCGCAATGCGACGATGTCGAGCCAGCAAATCATCACGGCCACCCTGGGGGAAATCGCGGATGTTGTCGATCAGGCAGGTCTGGCATCGCCCATCGTGACCATCGTCGGCCAGGTCGCAGCGCTGGCCGAACGCGATCGGCGCTGCGTGGCCGGACCGCTGATGGGGATGCGCATTGCGATCACCGGACCGGCATCGGCGCATGCCCTGGCCGATGCACTCGGTGCCCTCGGTGCCGTGGTCATCCGGTGCCCCATGCTCTACTTCGAAAACACCCCCAACTCGGACGCCATCGCGCAAAAGATGGTCAACTTGCGCCGGTATGATTGGATCGTGCTCACGTCCGCCCAGGGAATTCTGGCGCTTTCGGCGCATTGGCGCGCCAACGGGTGCGACGTTCGCGCGTTGGGCGATTGCAAAGTGGCGGTGGTCGGACCGGGCACGGCCAGGGGTTTGGAGCGACTGGGCTTGCGGGCGGATCTGGTGGCCGAGCCGCATTCGGCCCGCGGGCTGGCGGCTACGTTGGAGCGTGCGTGCGAACTGTCTGGATCGCGCATCCTCTACCCTCGCTCGGATGTGGCTAAGCCGACGCTCGTCGATCTGCTGCGCGCGAAAGGCGCGCGTGTGGATGAGTATGTGGCCTATCGGAACAAGGAGGCGGCGGTATCGGAAGCGGTGCTCGGGCAGCTTCGCGATGGCGTTGACCTGGTCGTGTTCATGAGTCCCTCGGCCGCCGAACGCTTTGCCCGGCTCGATCTGGACCTTGCTACGAAACCGCTCATCGCGAGCATCGGTCCGTCAACGGCGGAAGGCTTGCGCTCGCTTGGTTTTTCCGTTGACATTACGCCCGAGCGGCATACCGCCGACGGCCTCGTGCAGGCCATCGTCGCACACGTCTGGAGCACGGTATCCGACGCCTGAAAAACCGCCGGGTGGCCCATTGTCCTATTGGACATGGGGCAGGCGATGATTTAGCGATCACGAAGGGGGAGGTCCGAGGACTAGCGCCCGCAGCTCTGATCGATTGCCACCTGCAGCGGCGTTTGCCAAATCACGCTATCCGCCCCACAATCGCCGATTATGGAAACGAACGAACTTACGAAGGTCGCACCGCCGGATGTGTACGGGCAGCGCCGGGCCAAGTTGGCGGCGCGTTTGACGCGACCGATGCTGATCGCCGGCGGACGCGGGCGACCACGCCAGATTCCGACACTCGGTTATCCGTTCCGCGCGGGAAGTCACTATCTCTACTTTGGCGGTCCGCCCGTTGAAGGGGCCGCGATCTTGATTCAGCCCGGCTCGGACGGCGACGAGGGTTGTTTTCTTCTGCGGCCGGAAAGCAGCTATGAGGATGCCGTGTGGGTTGGCCAAACCCCCTCGGACGCGGCCCTTGCTGCGGCCAGCGGGATCAGCGTCGCTCGTCTCGTTGCCCCGGATGGTTTGAAGTCGTTGCCGCGCGGGGGGGAGGCGGGATACGTCTGCCCGCCTTGCATTCCGACCCTGTCCTGGATCGAGGACAACGGTCTGACACCGATCAACGAGGATGAAAGGCTGGCGATCATCGATCTGCGGCTGTATAAGGACGAGCATGAGCTTGCCGCGATGCGGCGCGCGGCCGAGGCCGCGCAAGCTGCCCATCTCGCAGCCATGCGCGCCACGCGGCCCGGCGCATCGGAGGCTCAAATCGCGGCGGCCTTCATGGGATCGTTGCAAGCGCGGCAATGCGACGTTTCGTTTACGCCGATCATTACGGTCCGCGGCGAAGTGTTGCATCTGGAAGGATACCCGAATGTCTTGGAAGCGGGGCGGTTGCTTCTGGTCGACGGGGGGGCGCAAGAACCGGGCGGATATACGTCCGACGTAACACGCACGATTCCGGTGAGCGGCGTGTTTTCATCCATTCAACGCGGCCTTTATGAAACCGTCTTGCAAGCGGAGCGCGCCGCGATCGACGCGTGCGTCGTGGGCAAGCGCTACCGCGACGTTCACGACTTGGCCGCCAAGGTGGTCTGCGAAGGGCTGGTGGACGCTGGTTTGCTGAAGGGGGATCCCGAGGCCTTGCTGGGCCGTCGCGCCCACACGCTGTTTTTCCCGCACGGTGTAGGCCACCTGATGGGGCTGGACGTTCATGACCTGGAAGACTTCGGCGATCTGGCCGGGTACGCTCCGGGGCGGTCGCGCCGGCCCGCGTTTGGCGACAAGTTCCTCCGGCTGGATCGCGATCTTGTGCCCGGTATGGTGGTCACGATTGAGCCGGGGATTTATCTGATTCCGGCCGTCTGGGGCAATCCGGAACTGGTCGGTCCGTTTGAAGATGTCGTAAACCGACCGGCCATCGATGCCTTGCTCCGAGACAGCTTCGGGGGCATTCGCATCGAGGACGACGTGCATGTCCGCGACGCCGACGCCGGCGGTCCTGAAGTGCTTACGCAGGGTTTACCGACCGACCCCGCCGATTTGGAAGCCCTCATTGGGGTTGACGATTAGTGCTTTGACACACCTAAACTTTCGGGTTCGTTACGAGTCAGAGCCGCGGGCGCCAGCCCGCGGACTGGTCCCACCGCTAGCGCGGTGGGCTCTGATTCGCGCGCCCGATTCCGGTGGCTCGGGCAGCGACAACCCATAGATTAGGGTGTGATGCAGCAGTAGAGAGCTGATTCAGGATTGGGGATCCAACGTCCGATAGCCGATCCGCGCGCGAGTTTTTCGGACTTTTTTCCTGTTTTGGGGCTTGACGCGGATAAAACTTTGCGGTAGGTGACCCGATGAATGCAAAAGGTGTTCCGTTCGGGGAGATTCCGGAAGGATAGAGGGACGCGCCTGTAACCAAATCCCTCTTCTCTTTTCTTCTCTTCTCTTTTCTTCTCTGTTGTTTTCGGGTACTGGAGGAAATGCACGATGAAAAAGAAGATGTTGAAAAAGAAGATGTATTGTGTGGCGTTGTCGGTGATTGCGTGTGGGGCGCTCGCGTTTGTCGCCATGGCGGGCGAGGATGCAGCCAGGAAGGAGGAACCGCGGAAGGTGCCGAGTGTGCTGCCCGCTGAACAAGTCGACGAGGCCGCATGGGACGCATGGCGTGCGGAGCTCCGCCGCCTGCGTGATGCGGACGAGGGCTACAAGGCTGCGGTAGCGGCCTTAGATGCCTACGACGGAGACGACGAGGTCGAGTTTGCAGAGTTGCGCTCGTTTCGTGATGACCTATTCCGCGAGATTGCCCGAAGCGTCTTCGAACGATTTTTTGGAACGTGGATGGGCAGCGACGAGGAGTTTGACGACCTCATAGGGCCTTTTCAGACGGTTAATCAGAACACCGTGAAGGCCTGCCTCGAGGGTGCCGTTACGTTGTGTGGCCAGGGCAAGGTTTGCTCGGTATCGGTGACCGATGAGCATTGTAACGTCGTCTGCCAAGACGGCAGCGGAGGCTGCCCGCCCGTGCAAGGTCCGTAGCTGGGGCATTCGTTCTCCAATCGACCTAACGCCGCGTCCGCGAGCGGAACGTAAGTTGGGCGCCGAGTTGGCAACTTTGGGGGGGGCAGGATTTCCTCCCTGATCCCCTCTTGTCTTGTTTTCGCTCGACACCAATCCCCACAGCAACGCCGGCAAAACGTCCGCGCGGCCAGACGGAAACAGATGTGTTGCCCAGCCGCCCGCGGCTGGGAGGCTGGCTCAGACATTTGTAGCTGGCGGTTGCCCGGACGCTGCGGCGGTCGCTCAGACACAGCGGAGGGCCGCTGTGCTACACGAAAACGGCGAACTCCTGCTTCCGCGCAGTGCGACGCCACAGCCGCCCATTCCGGTCAGTGCTTGGGCAGGCACTCCACGAGCTGATCGATCTCGGACTGGGCGTTGTACATGTGGGGGCTGGCGCGTAGGCGCCCGCTTCGTACCGCGATGACGATCCGGTGCTCTTTCTCGAGATGCTGCTGGATTGCCTCTTGATCGTGCTGTTCGGTTACGAAGGACACAATCGCGCTGGCCTCGGCCGGATGCCTGGACGAAACGACCCGGTACCCTTTGTCCGTCAGTTTCTCCACAAGCCGGCTGGACAGGTGAATCAGGCGGCGAGAGATCGGCTCGATCCCGATTTTGAGGACCAACTCGATGGCCGCCCCGAGCCCGAAGATCCCGGCGAAGTTGTAGCTGCCCGCCTCGTATCGGCGCGCGGTATCCGCGAAATCGAGCTGGCGTTTGGCGTAGGCGAAGGGTTCCTTGACGCTCAGCCAGCCGACGGTCGTCGGTCGCAGGTAGCCCAGCAACTCCTTGCGGACAAACAAGATGCCCGTCCCCTCGGGGGCGCAAAGCCATTTGTGCGCGCCGGCCGAAAGAAAATCAATGTTCATCGCCTTGACGTCGATCGGGAACGCCCCCAGGGTTTGGATGGCATCCACGCACAGAAACACGCCTTTGCTCTGGCAATGTTCGCCTAGCGTGGCCAAGTCGGTCCGAAAACCGCTGGCGTACTGAACCGACGAGATGGAAACGACGCGCGTTCGGCTATCGATGGATTCGATCACCCGATCCAGCGGAATCCGCCCGTCCTGTTCCAGCACCATGCGGACTTCGATGCCTTGCGGGCGCAGCGCCTGCCACGGATAAACATTGGCGGGAAACTCCGTATTGGCGATGACGACGTTGTCCCCGCTTTGCCACGTCAGCCCATTGGCGACCAGAGACAGGCCTTCGCTCGTTCCTTTGGTAAAGGCGATCTCATCCGGATTGGCGCCGATCAGCGAGGCGGCCAGGCCCCGCACGCGCTCGACCCGCTTGAAGAATCCGCCGCGAAGGTACGCGGATGCCTCGGCGTGGTTCAGATACGCTCGGGCGGCGTCCGCGGCCGGCTTGCTGAGCGGAGACGCGGCTGCATGATTCAGGAAGTTGTAGTTCTCCGTGATGGGAAAGGAACCACGCAGCGCGTCGAAGTCGTAGGGTTGGATTTTGGGCGATGTCATGCTTGTTTGACCAATCCCGTTCAGGCACGACCGGAGTCACGGGTTACCTATTTTCCGATGAGCCGTGCGCCTCTATTATTGTACAATTCTTTTCCCATGCCGTTTATCGGAACTCGGCGCCGGCAGGGGCGGGCCGGATCCTACCAGAATAACCTCCGGCATGGAGTCCGCGTATTATCATAGCGAGCTGGCATCGGTGGTTCCACATCCCCTTCGCCTTGGGGGCTGGGCGGCGGCTCAGACACATTGTAGCCCAGCCGCCCTCGGCTGGGTGATCGCCCGGACACAGCGGAGGGCCGCTGTGCTACAGCGGAATTGTGGCAAACCATCGCGGGCGGTATGATCCGCGGCATCTCCAGGGAAGGACGGTTCGGCCATCGAGGGTGCCCCCGGCCGGCTAGGCGGCGGCTGCGTGTTGGGTCCGGAAAAAACGGCGTTGAACATCAGAATCATTACAACCGGCGGTACGATTGCGAAGATCTACAATGAACTTGACGGATCGCTGCGTCCGGAAAGTCCGATCGCGGAAAGTATCTTGATCGGCTTGCGGCTGCCGGATCTGACGATCCACTACCAACATTTATTGGAGAAGGATTCCCTGGATTTGACGGATGAAGACCGCGGGATGATCCTGCTGGCCGTACGCGGCGCTATCGCGGACATGGACGCGGTCATCCTGATCCACGGCACCGATACGATGGAAGTGACGGGCGAGATGCTCTGCCGGGAGCTTGCAGAGCCGACGATCCCCGTCGTTATGACGGGGGCGATGAGGCCTTACGAGTTTCGCAATTCCGACGCGCTGCAGAACGTGACCGAAGCGTTGCTCGCGTGCCGTGTTGTCGATCCGGGTATCTATGTGGCCATGCACAATCGCGTACTGCGGTTCCCCGGCGTGGTGAAAGATCGCACGGCCCTCTCGTTTACCAGAAAAGCCTAGCAAGAAAGCTGTCGACGGGTTGGTGCGCCACGCGATAGGGCGGGACGACCCGATAAGACGGTCTACCGCCTAGTCCGCTGAGAACCATCCGATTCATCATGGCCCGCAAAAACATTCAGGATCAACTGCTCCCGACGCTCTACGCGGATCAATACCTCCTCGCCGTAGCCAAGCCACCGGGGATCGACGCCGGAGCCATGCCCGGACGGCGCAGCGAAGGGCTGGCGGAGCAGATCGCGCGGGGGCTGGGTGACGGAGTCACGCTGTGGCCGGTGAATCGGCTGAGCCGGTTTGAATCCGGGATACTTCTGCTGGCGCGGGATGCCGAGATACAGCACAAGCTGCGCGCCGATCTTCGGGCCGGCAAAATGCGCCAGGAGTATTTGGCCGTTGTCTTGGGCACCGTGCCCAAAGGTCGCATCGTGCTTCGGTCGACGCGCGCGCCCCGGAAGGCGCCTGCGCGGACCCCTGGGCCACCCAAGCCCTGCCATCGCAAGGCCGATCCCAAGTCTCAGCGGCAGGCGGCTGGGGCGGAGACGGCGGTGCTGCCCCTGGCGAAGGGGCTCAAACGCTGCTCGGTTCGGTGTACGACCAACGTAGCGACCACCCACGCGCTTCGAGCCCAACTTCGCGGTGCGCGATTGCGTCTACTGGGCGACACGCTCCACGATCGCTCGGCCGGCACCGGTCGCGCCGAACGCACGTGTCTTTATCTGTCGAAGTTGTCCTTCAAGCATCCCGTACACCTGAAGCACGTCGCCCTCTCGAGCCCATGTCCTTACACGTTTTCCGAGGTTGCCCGCGGACGAACGGACGAAACGCCGGCCATGCACGGTGCGCTCGTGCGCAGGCTGGCTTGCTTGGAGGACCACGCTACGAATTGTTACCGGCTGCTGACCGGGCGGGTCGAAGGCGTTTCCGGGTTGAACGTTGAGCGGTACGGCCCGGTGCTCTCGGTGGAAATCACGCATCCGGCCCATGTGAATCGCAAGAAGCTGCAGCGGATCGTAGCGTGGTACCAATCGCTGTTGGGCATCCAATACGTTTCGTTGTTCGAGCGATCGCGCAAAGGAACGCGACGCCGAGGCGGCACCGCCGCGACTCGGCCCCGGGGCATGGAGGCGCCGCCTTCTTCGGATACACGGGTCATGGAGCGGGGCTTGCGCTATGTCGTACAGTTCGACGAGGCGGCGACTGCGGGATTGTTCCTGGATCAGCGGGACAACCGCTCGCGCGTGCGGGCGCTGGCCAAGGGGAAATCCGTGCTCAACCTGTTCGCGTATACGTGCGGATTCTCGCTGGCGGCGGCGGCCGGCGGCGCCAAGGAGACGGTCAGCGTTGATCTTTCCGCCAGGCATCTTGAATGGGGCCGGAAAAACCTCGCCATCAACCATCTTGATGCAGGCGATCATCTGTTTGTGCGCTCGGACAGCGCGGAATACCTCAGACGGGCGCGGCGCCAGGGGAAACGCTTTGATGTGATTGTGATCGACGCACCGACCTTCGCGCATGGCCAAAAGCGGGGACAATCGTTTTCGTTCGTGCGGGACATCTCCGAGTTGCTATTGGGCTGCCGGGAGATCGCTGCGCCGGGCGCGACGATCCTGGTCTGCACGAACCATCGGCAGATTGCCGCCGCGCGATTGAAGGAGCTGGTTCGCAAGGGTATCGGCGGCAAGAACATCGCCGCAATACAAACGCCGCCGCTGCCGGTGGATTTCGCAGCGGATCGGGATCATTCCAAGAGCGTCCTGGTCCAGCTTGTTTAGCCCATGGCCAAACGCCTGGAACAACTGATCGGCTGGTTCGAGCGGTGGTTCGAGCACCGCTGGTTTGCTGCTCATGTTGCCTTGATTGGTATGGCCATGGGCGTTCCATCGCTGTGGTTGGGCTGGCAGACGGATGATCTGTTCCACGGCGCGGGGTTTGTGAAGCTCGAACAGTTCCCCCCCGTGTGGGATCCGATTTGGAACATGTTTTCCTTTGTCTCCGGACGCGACGGAGAGAATCGGCGGCTTGTCGATGAGGGCTTGCTGCCGTGGTGGGCGCCGGACCACCTTCGCCTTTCGTTTTTCCGTCCCCTTACGGCGTTGACGCACTGGTTGGATTACACCCTGTGGCCGAGCAGCGCTTGGCTGATGCATCTTCAATCGCTGTTGTGGTACGGCGCTCTGGTGGCGGTCGTGGCGATGCTCTTTCGCCAGCTTCAAGGCACAACAAGATCGGCCGGCTTAGCCGCGCTGCTGTTTGCCTTCGATGACGGACATGCCTTGCCCGTCAGTTGGCTCGCCAACCGCAACAGCATAATCGCCGCGCTGTTCGGTGCGCTGTGCCTCATCAGCTACCACCGGTGGCGGCAATGCGGCTTTCGTTGGGGCGTCATCGCAGCGCCGTTGCTGCTGGGGGCAAGCGTGCTGTCGGCGGAGGCGGGCGTTGGGACGCCCGCATTCTTGTTTGCCTACGCGCTCTTTCTTGATCCCGCCCGCCTGCGTCAGCGGATGCTGGCCTTGTTGCCGTGCGTGGCGGTCGGCGCGCTTTGGTGGGCATTCTATCACCAGGCGGGGTACGGGGCCTTCGGATCGGATGTCTACATCGATCCGGCGCGGAGTCCGTTGCGTTTTCTCATGGCCGTCATGGCGCGTCTGCCCCTGTTGATATGGGGGCAGTTTTCGTTTCCGCCCTCCGATTTGTCGTTGATGCTTTCCAGCGACGCCACGACGGTATTCCGCTGGATCGCGGTCCTCTTTTCGGGGCTGCTGCTCATTTTGCTCAAACCGTGGCTTGTGCGGGACGCCCGCGCCAGGTTCTGGCTGTCGGGAATGCTGCTGGCCATGCTTCCGATTTGCGCCACGTTTTCGTCCGATCGATTGCTCATGGTGGCCGGCATCGGGGGCATGGGGTTCGTCGGGCGGTTCCTGGGTTCGTGGCGGACGGCGCCGACGCCGGCACACACCCGGCGATGGTTGCGTTACGGTGCCCGCTCTTGTTGCTGGCTGTTTCTCGGCGTGCATCTAATCATCGCGCCGTTGAACTTCTTGCCCAACGCCTACGGCGTCAAGATCATGGGATCGATGGTCGGTCGAGCCTCGGCAAGTCTGCCGCATGATGCGGACGTGGTCGACGATCAAGTTTTTATCTTGTCCACGCCATCCGCCTACATGTCACTTTTTGCTGCCACATACCAGGCACTAAACGGCAGGCCGACCCCGCGGCGCACTAGGGTTCTGGGGGCTTCGGTTGCCGGTGCGACACTCAGGCGTGTTGATGAAAGAACCATCGCCATAAGGCCGGACGGAGGGTTCCTGCTGTCGCCGGGGACGTGTCCCCGGGGGCTCGCGTCCTGGGCCGGTCTTCGCAATGCCATGCCGCTGTTCGACCGGCTGTTCTGGTCGCCGGCCGATCCCTTCCGGGCAGGCCGGCGCATCGCGTTGACGGGGCTCTCGGTCCTCGTGGCCACCGTGACGCCGGATGGAAGGCCGGATTCGGTGCAGTTTCGGTTTGATAAGCCGCTGGAGGATCAGGCGTATCGTTGGGTGATGTGGGATGGGGGCGTGTATACGCCGGTCGAGCTGCCGGCGGTGGGGCAATCGTCGCGCTTGTCGCCGCCGTGGCTTCCCGGAGATTGATTGCCCGCGATGCCTGCCATCCGGCGCCGCCGATCACCATAGGGCGTCCCGCGGGCCGGTTGGCGTGTTGGGAACAGATCACGTCGACGAAGCCTGTTGTTCCTTCTGGTAGGCATCGCGGATCTGCTGCTGGATATTGCTCGGGACGTTCTCGTAGTGCGAAAGCTCCATGGAATAGCTGCCTTGTCCGCCCGTGATGCTGGACAGTCGGGAGCTGTAATCGGAAAGCTCCGCAAGGGGTACAGCGGCATGAATCATCGCCATGTTGCCCGGTAGGATGTCTTGGCCCTGGGGACGCCCGCGCCGCGACGCCAGATCCCCCGTGATGTCGCCGACATGGTCCGCCGGACAAGTGACTTCCACGTTGACAATGGGCTCGAGCAGGATGGGTTTGGCTTTCATGAAGGCTTCGCGGAACGCGCCCCGGCCGGCCTTCTGAAAAGCGACGTCTTTGCTGTCTACGGGGTGGGTCTTGCCGTCAATCAACTCGACCTTGAGGTCGACAATGGGGTATCCGGCGAGCACGCCATGTTCCATTTCCGTCCGGCAGCCTTTGTCTACGCTCGGGCGATAGGATTGGTCGATGGAGCCGCCGAAAATCTTGTCGATAAACTCGTACCCCTCGCCGCGCTCGGCCGGAATCATATTGATGATCACACGGCCGAATTCGCCCGATCCGCCGGATTGTTTCTTGTGCGTGTATTCGACGTCCATGACGCTGGTCGTGATCGTCTCGCGGTAAGGGATTTTGGGTGGCTTGGTCGTGACTTCGAGCTTGTATTGCTTGGCCATCCGAGCGAAATAGGTACGCAACTGCATCTCGCCCATGCCCCGCGCCACGAGCTCACCGCCGGCGCGATGCTCCACGATGAAGCAGGGGTCTTCTTCCATGAACTTGCGGAGCGCGGTTCCGATCTTATCCTCATCGCCGCGCGAAGTGGATTCCATCGCCAGCGCAAACATCGGATCCGGAATCTTGGGCATCGCGATGGTCCCGCCGGTTTCCGTGTAGATGACTTCACCGATGGGGAAATCCAGCTTGGCCAGGGCGATGATGTCGCCCGCCACGCCGGCCTCGATCTCAGCGTGCGACGCCCCCAGCATGCGGAAGATGTGCCCGGGGCGGACACCCTTGGGGTGGTTGGCACTCTTGATGTTGATGTCCGGCGATACCCGCCCGCAAAAAACGCGAATGCCCAGGTATTTGATGTTGCTCTTGGGGTCGGAGTTGATCTTGAAGACCTGGCCCACAAACGGTGCGGAGTCGTCCGGAAGCAGCTCCGTTTCCTTTTCCCCGTCAACCAGAACGCGCTTCTTGCCCGCCAGCGGACTGGGGCAGCAGCTCACCAACGCGTCGAGGAATTCTGCGATGCCCACGTCTTCCAACGTGTTGGTAAACAGGATCGGCATGAACACGCCGGCGGCTACCGCGCTGGCCGCGGCGGCCCGGACCGTATCGGCGGAAAGCGTCCCGCCGAGGTATTGCTCCATGAGTTCGTCGTCGGCGCCGACAATCGCCTCCACGGCGGCCGTGTGGGCATCGGCGACGCTGGAGAAATCCGCCTCGCCCGACTCGTTGTTCAGGCAGTCCACGACGCCTGCGCCGCCGTTGCAGGGCAGGTTCATCGGCACCGCTTGGGGCCCAAAGGTTTCCTGGATCGACGCCACCACGGCGGGCAGGTCGATGTTGGGTGAATCAATATGGGTAATGACAAACCAGACGCCCAGCCCGAAATCCCGAGCCCGGTTAAACATCTTGCGCGTATTGACTTGAATCCCGGAAGCGGCTGAAACGGCGATTACGGCGCATTCCACCGCCACGAGCGAGGCCGTAGCCAGCCCTGTAAAGGCCGCTACGCCCGGCGCGTCTACGATGTTGGCGTGTATGTCGCCATGCTCGAGGGAGCAGATGGCGGAATCCAGCGACGAGCCGCGCTCCTTTTCATCGTCAAGCACGTCCAGGATGGAGGTCTGCGCCGAGACGCTTCCCAGGCGGTTCGTGACGCCCGCCTTAAACAGCAACGCCTCTGCCAAGGACGTCTTGCCGCTGCCACTGTGGCCTACGAGGGCAATGTTGCGATATTGATCAGCTTTGAAGATCGCCATCGATCGCTCCTGTCGCTTTATGTTATGGTCGCCTTGCGAGCCGCATGTCCTCACGTTCGGGCAGTTCTCGAATCGCAAGCGCGGGGCATCTTAGCCCAAATGATCCTCGTTCGCCAATGCCTGGTTCCGGGCCACCGGGTGCGGGTGCATCACACTTCTGGCGGCGTCCAAGGATCGCCAGTGCCCCGCTTACGGGGTGCAGAACGTCCGGGCCACCGGCCCTTCGGCAAAGACCGCTGAAGCGGTCTGCCAGATGCGAGCTCCCGAGAACACTTCGCCATCACACAGCACGGTATGACCTACGAGGAGCCCGCCAAGATTATCGCGCACCGCCGGTTGTGTGACGGCGTGGGCGGCGGCACCGGGGGGGCTTCGGCTGGAGCGGCGCGGCCGTGCCCGACTACCACTGCGCGAGCGATGCGGCTGCTCCAGACCAAAAAGGGCGTCGTCGAATGC
>JBHHUB010000054.1:0-21417 GCA_046753625.1 Phycisphaerae bacterium
GAATCACCGTGTCCGGCGGATTTCGGAAAGGCGCGTAAACCGTTACGCTGTATGATGATACGAACAATCAGCGCTCGTAGCTCAGTTGGATAGAGCACCGGTTTCCTAAACCGGAGGTCACAGGTTCGAATCCTGTCGGGCGCAGTTTCCGGAAGAAAAACCGGCCTTGGCCCGATCGCGTGGCGGCGCATCCGCCTGGGTCGCGCTGCCCTCAGAACGCGCCGATCTGAGACGGGTCTTTGGCGAAGCGTTTCGCGGTGTCCAGGGTGATCTTCTGCTGCATACACAGACGCGAGAGATCCTCGTCGAGGGTCACCATGCCGTCACGCTTGCCGGTTTGAATGGCGGATTCGAGCGATTCGATCTTGCCCTGGCGAATGGCCGTGCGGACGGGCGAATTGGCATGCATGATCTCCGTCGCCAAAGCGCGCTTGCCGTCGGCGTTCGTGGAAGGAATCAAGTGCTGATTGACGATGCTGCGCAAGCTCAGCGACAATTGCGTGCGCACGTCGCTCTGGACTTCGTAAGGAAACAGATCGACAAAGCGCGTTACGGCGCCTTTGGCATCCTGCGTGTGCATGGTGGAAAAGATCAAATGCCCGGTTTCCGCGGCGCTGAGCGCCATCTGAGCGGTTTCGCGATCGCGGATTTCGCCGACGAGGATGACGTCCGGATCCTGCCGCAGCCCGAACTTGAGCCCGTCGTAGAAGGAATCTACGTCCCGGCCGACTTCCCGCTGCGTCACCACGCTCGAGCTAATCGGCTTGTGTACGTATTCGATCGGCTCTTCCACCGTGATGATGCGAAAGCCCCCGCGGGCGTTCAGCAGATGAATCAGCCCGGCCAACGTCGTCGTTTTGCCCGAGCCGGTCACGCCCGTGATGATCACCAGTCCGTTGTTGTGGCCGATCAAGGTGGCGGCGAGTTCCTCGCGAAAGCCCATCCAGGCCAACGTAGGAATGTCCTGCGGCACACGCCGCAGACACGCGCACCAGTTGGCCTCCGCGATAAAAATGTTCGCACGAAAGCGGCAGGGCTTGCCTTGATATTCCGTCACCAGCGAACAATCGATGTCCTTGGCCTCATCGAGGCGCCCACGAAGCCGCGGCGGAAGCATGCGCTCGATCAATCCGCGAACCGCTTCGGGCGTCATGGCCTCGCCACCGACGGACACGAGCCGGCCATGCACGCGATAGGTCAGCGGATACCCGGCGGTCAAATGGATATCGGACGCTTCTTTTTCGGCGGATTCGCGCAGCATGACCGCCAGCGGACCATCCACGCACCCATCGTCCTGCCTTTCGCGTTCGATGTTGGATTCGCTCATCGTTGGGATTATACCGAAATACATCCCTCCGGTCGCGACACTCGCCACCCAATCCTGAAGCACGGCTGGGTGGCCCATGTCCTTTGGCGGGTGGCCCATGTCCTTTGGAAATGGGGGAGATGATGATCTCGCGGCCACAAGGATTTGAAGGCCATTCGGCACGGACATCAGTGCATGGACGCTGGGAACCTCGCCAAGTGCGGGCGTCAGTCGAACATCACCATCGGCTCCCCCACCTCCAATAGGAGGTGGGCCACCCGGAGAGGAGATGGGGCACCCGCGATTCCGAGCCGCATGCTTTAGCTTGCGCGGCGCTGCGGCCAGGCGCGCCGCAAGATCCGGAACGCCGCGCGGGCTGAAGCCCGCGGCTCAGGGTAGTGAAACCGCCCTAACTCCGAAACAGCTTCCCGAGCCACTCGTTGACGCCGGCCGTATCGAAGGCTTCATCCGTTCGGCCCGACTCGACCTGGCCGGGTCGATCCGTATGCCTTAGCTCAAAGAACGTGCGGGCGCGATCATCAACGAATCGCGTAAGCTGCGCATAGGTGTGCGCATCGCCGTGGCGAAACTTGGCATGGTAGTAGCGCAAGGGGAAATAGACGTAGAGCCAGTCCTTGGCACGCGTCATGGCCACATAGAACAGGCGACGCTCTTCGTCGATGCCGGCCTGATCGGTCACCGCCATGTCGGAAGGGATCATCCCATCGGCCGCGTGGATGATGTGGACGCTATCCCACTCGCAACCCTTGGCAGAGTGGATTGTACTGAGAATCAGATAATCTTCGTCAAGGTGGGGCGCCTTGGCGAGGTCCGCGGTAGAGGTCGGCGGATCGAGCGTCAGATCGGTGATGAACTGCTTACGGCTGCGGTACCCGGCGGCGATCTGCTCCAACTGCTCCAGGTCCCGAACGCGTGCTTGGGCATTGTCATAGACGCGACTGAAAACCGGCTCATAGTAGCTGCGGATCAACTCGATCTGGCTCGCCAGCGCAGGCGGGTATCGCGTCCCGTCCACATCCGCCGATCCCTCGAGATCGCAGCCGCTGCATGATCGCAAGACGGCGCGCAACGCCTCGTAGCGTCCACGGACATGCGCGGGCGGCTGTGGCGGGCGAAACAGGAATCGCAGCAGCGGCGATTCGATAGATGTCGAGTCTGTGGCACTCGATATGCCCCGATCATCCGATGGTGCCAGGAGTTGGTCCATCAGGCGCCTGGCCGTCTTCGGACCGATGCCTTCGAGTAACTGAAACACGCGAAACCAGCTCAGTTGATCGTAGGGGTTTTCAAGGATGCGCAGCACCGCGATGGTATCTTTGATGTGAGCGGCCTCGACGTAGCGGAGTCCTCCATACTTGTGAAAGGGAATGTTGCGTTTGGCTAGCTCAATTTCGAGCTTGGCGCTGTGGCTGGCCGCTCGAAAGAGGACGGCCTGGCGTCGCAGCGCGATGCCTTGCTCCAGATGATCGAGAATCTGCGTGCACACCGCGTCGGTCTGCTCGTCCTCATCCTGGCACGTCAGCAGAATGGGCTTTTGCCGGGAGGCCCGATCGGAATAAAGGCGCTTCGTGTACCGCTGCGACGCCTGCTCCATGACGGCATTGGAGGCATCAAGAATGGGTTGAACGGAGCGGTAGTTTTTCTCGAGCGCGATCACGCGCGTATTCTCGAATTGCTTGGGAAAATCGAGGATGTTGCGCACAGTGGCGGCTCGAAACGAATAGATCGACTGGGCGTCGTCGCCGACGACCATGACGTTGTCCGACCCTTGGCGCATCGCGCGAACGATCTCCCCTTGCATGTTATTCGTGTCCTGGTATTCGTCCACGAGCAAGTGATCGAAACGGTCGGCCACCGCCCGCCCGACGCGCGGTGCGCCGAGCAAGACGCGCCAGTAGAGCAAAAGATCGTCGTAGTCGAGCACGTGCTGCAGCGTCTTGCGCTGTGCGTATGCCTCGAAAATGGTCGCCATCCCCTCCGCATCATCGGCGCACCAGGGGAAGTAGCGCGCCAGCACTTCGCTCAACGGAGCCTGCGCACTGACGGTATGCGAATAGATCTTGACCAGCGTCGTCTTGTTGGGAAAACGCTTCTTGCCTCTGGCGTATCCGAGATCGCTGCGAATCAGGTTCATCAAATCCGCCGCGTCTCCCTGATCCATCACCGTGAAATCGCCGGCGAGCTTCAGCGCCGGCCCGTACATGCGCAGCAGCCGATTCGCGATGGCATGAAATGTTCCGCTCCAGACGGCGGACGCCGTAGCCGAATCAAGCAACTGCCGCACCCGTTGGAGCATTTGAACGGCCGCACGGCGTGTAAACGTCAGCAGCAGAATCCGATCTGGTGCGACACCTCGCTCGATCAGGTGGGCCACGCGCGCTGCGAGCGTCTTCGTCTTGCCCGTTCCCGCCCCCGCAATGACCAGAAGGGGCCCGGAAGCGTGCGTCACGGCCTCGCGTTGCGCGGGGTTAAGTTCATCGAGCCACCCACCAGCCATAAGCGTATCGCCAACCCTTCCTTGAGTTCGCGTTCAGAACAACCGCGATGAAACCCAGCCAAACCAAAACCCCAGCCTACCCCATACCGCCACGTGGCGAAATGGATACTCTGCACGCCCGCCACGCTGCCGGGCTGCCTCTGCGAAGAACGCGAAGAAACGCGCGGCATGATGGCACGACAAGCGTCGCGCCCCAAGGCCGTCCTTTCGCCGCGCGACTGCTTGCGTCGTTGCGGATTCCTCCGAGGCAGGCCAATCGCTCGGGAGCGCCGTGTCCGATTCAAATGCAGTAATCAGGAAAATCGTCCAGCGCGTCGGAGCTCGGCGGCCTGCTTTGGGCATCGGACAGTTTGGGCTGGCCGGCGCCTTTGGGCTTCAAGCGCAGCTCCGGCGGCTTGAACGTTACCACGGAATCCGGCGGCACGCTCGATGTCACAAAAACCGATCCGCCGATCACGGAATTGTCTCCGATGACCGTCTCGCCTCCCAGAATAATGGCATTGGCATAAATCGTGACGTTGTCGCCCACGGTCGGATGCCGCTTCGTTTCGCGGATGATCCGGCCGCGGTCATCTTTCGGGAATGAGAGGGCACCCAATGTCACTCCCTGATAGATCTTGACGTTGTCGCCGATGTCCGTGGTCTCGCCGATGACGACGCCGGTACCGTGATCGATAAAGAAGTTGCGCCCGATGCGGGCACCCGGGTGGATATCAATACCGGTCTTGTTGTGCGCCCATTCTGCCATGATGCGCGGCATGAGTGGAACCTTGAATTCGTAGAAGGCGTGTGCCATGCGGTGGACGCTGATCGCGAGCAAACCCGGATAAGACAGCACCACCTCGTCAAAGTCCTGGGCGGCCGGGTCACCGTCAAAACTCGCTTGCACATCACCCGCCAGCGTCGCCCGTATCGCCGGAATACCTTCCAAGAACGCCAGCGTAACTTCTCGCGCCTTCGCGCTGCACGCCTCGTCATCCCGCCGGTTGGGCTCCTGCTGTTCGCGCGCATAGCAAAGGCACAGCAGAATCTGATTGCAAAGTGTTTCGCTGATGCGCGGCAGCAGATCGCCGACGTGAAACGCCACGTTGTGCTCGGTCAGATGTTGCCGGCCGATAAGGCCCGGGTAGAGCAGTTCGAGCAGGGAGTCGGTAGTGCGTATGATGTCCAGACGGGAAGGGAGGTACAGCTTACCAATATGCTGTGTGCGCGCGTCGGTTCGGTAGCTCTCCACGATCCGGGTGACCAGGTCGCCGAGCTTGGCTCCGATAATGAAATCATCCGTCATCAGTACAACCCATCGCCTCGCGCTCGGCCTTATTTCATACGGAACCGCGCTACCTCGCCAGGATCCACCATCTGTATCGTCGAATTCTTGCCCGCGTCTTTTAAGGCTATCGCCCACTATCCCGGAGGCGCATACTGCGCAATCAGGAGGTCCGCCGTCTTGATGCCGTCCACGGCCGCACTCACGATGCCGCCGGCATACCCCGCCCCCTCGCCCACGGGGTAAAGGTTGGCATACCCGAACGCCGCCCGCGTGTCCCGATCGCGTGTTATGCGAATGGGTGCGCTGGCACGCGTTTCGGGCGCCGTGATAATCCCATCGGCGCCCGCGAATCCGGGGAGCCGGGCATCGAGCATGGGCAGCGCCCGTTCCAAAGCCTGGCCAACTTCCTCGGGGATCAGCGAACGAATATCGGTCCATTGCGCGCCGAGCGGGAAACTCGTAGCCAGTGCGCCGTCGGAAGCGCGCCCGGCGAGAAAATCCGTCGCTCGCTGCGCCGGCACCGCATAAGTCCGCCCGGTTGCCTCAAACGCCGCTTTCTCCCAGTGCTCCTGGTAGGCCATGGCGGCCAGGGCATCCAACCCCAACCGGGCCGGATCGATCGTGATTACAAGACCGCTGTTGGCGAACGGACTGGCTCTCTTGGCGCGACTCGCGCCGTTGGTGGCGATCAGCCCTGGAGACTCATTGGTTGGGAGAATCTCGCCGCCTGGACACATGCAAAAGCTGTACATGTCCCCGCTGCATGCGGCCCCCTTGGCGACCACTTGATATTCGGCCGGCCCCAGACGTTCGTGGCTGGCGCAGGAGCCGAACTGAATGGCGTCGATCATGGACTGCGGATGCTCGATGCGCACGCCGATCTGGAACGACTTAACGTCAACGCGCACGCCACGGCTCTTTAACATGCGAATCGTATCCCGCGCGGAATGGCCGACCGCCAGGATCAACGGATCAACCGGTTCCCATTGCGTGCCCTCGGGGTACTGCCCACCGCCGACCTCGATCGCCCCAATCGCGCCTTCCTCAACCCGAATGTCGCGGAGCGAGGCGGCAAAACGCACTTCACCGCCGAGAAACTCTATGCGCTTGCGGATACGCGTGCAGATGGTCGGAAGCCTGTCGCTGCCGATATGGGGCCGGGCATCGATCAAAATATCCGGATCGGCGCCGTTCCGGTACAATTCCTCAAGAACGTACCGACAAAGATCGTCGCTGACGCGTGTGTAGAGCTTGCCATCGCTGTACGTCCCCGCGCCGCCCTCGCCGAACAACAAATTCGACTCAGCATCGAAATCCCGCTCGCGGTAGTAGCGTTGCAAGACGTCCTTATGCCGACGCTTCACCGCCTGACCACGTTCGAGCACGATCGGACAATACCCGTATTGCGCCAGCCTCAACGCCGCAAACATGCCCGCTGGACCGAAGCCGACAACAACCGGACGCTGCCGCAAGGGTCGGGATCCGGGCGTCGGCTCCGGCGCATTTCTTCGCTCTATCCACTTCGCGTCGTTGCCGCGCAGCCGCTTCAGCCGGCTCGCTTCGCGCGGGGCCGGCTCATCGAGCGCCATCTCGATCTGGTAAATGAGCCGAACGCGACCGTGACGCGCGTCCACGGAGCGAGCCACGACCGAATAGCTGCGGATGGCCTCCACGGGAATCCTGAGCTTTGAAGCGGCGCGGGACAGCACCACCTCCTCAGGCTCGTCCAGATCCAGCGAAATGTTCCTGACTAGAATCGGCATCGCTTTGCATCTTAACCGGCCAGGCACACGACGGCCAACACGCTGCGGATGCTCGCCGGGCTTGGCCGACACTTGGAAACAACCGTGCCCGGGCGAACGATAGGGGGCAAGCAAACGCCAACTCATGTGCCGTCAGCGTTGAGCGGGCCGTGATGCGGGCGAATATGGGACGTTTCCGCGCAAAACGACTTCCAGGGGACCTCCAGGATTGGGGTTCGATTCGTTGGACAAAAGCGGTATAATTGCCAAGCGTCGAACGGAGCCGACTGAGTAGTCCGCCCAAGGCCTTGTTGCCGCGCGGACTGGAACCCGCGAGTCGATGGGCCGCAGTGGGCCGGACGGGGGGGCGGCGGACGTGTCGGCGCATCGTGCACCGTGACGAATCGGACCGAGCAGCGCTCGCCGAGCCGCCTTAAGATCGTTTTCCGAACCATAGGTTGCAGAACAATGTTGCGAAAAGCCTTCCGCGTCTTGTTGATCGGTATGGCGGTGGCCGCGCTCGCGTTTTGCGTGGCCTCGCGGTTTACCTACATCTATTGGCGGTTCGCGCCGCTGAAGACCGACGCTTGGACCTGGGGATGCGTTCTGATCGGCAGCAGCGACACCGTCGGCATCGACACGGCCACGTACTACACGTCCGATCCGGCGCCCTCAAGTACGCTTTGGGCGATCAATGATCGCGTGTTCCGGGTCTCCCACAAAATCGACACCGGGTCGGTATCCGTGAACTGGGGCGAATCAGGCATCCAGCAATTCGCGGGCGTAAAACGACTTAACGTCCACATGGTCTGGTGGGCCGCGATGCTGCTCTCATCGATCGCCGTGCTGTTCGCATTGCTTGGCTTCGTTTCAAGGAGACAGCCCGAAACCGCCGCATCGTCCGCCGATCACACCGAGGAACCTTCTTCCGAAACCGGCGGATAGCGGTCGATCCGTGGACGTATGTCGTCGGTCACACGGGCATCCGCACCGGTTGCCGACGCGGGTGTTTCCTTTTCGGCGTCAAAACTGATTGGCAGGCGTTTCGATGCTGGAATCGATGTGCTGCTGTGTGGGTTTTTCCCCGTCATAGCTGAACAGGATCGCATCGTCATCGATTCTGGCTTCAAGGTGCACCGGCCTTCTCCAGATGTTTTGCAGGCACCTCAGGGTGGCGGTGGCGTACTTGATATCTAAATCCGGTCCGTTGTGTCGGTGGGCCAGGTACAACTCACCGCGGTTGCGGTAGTTGCCGTCCATGACGTAGAGGTAGGGCTGCGCGTGGTTGGTCAGCATGAAGAGCATCTGCTGTTTGATCTTCTTGAAATCACGATTGACCACGACCATGCGGCCGGTGCTTGGATCGTACCGGTAGTGATAGAGCTTCTGATCGTCCACAAATTCGGGCGTCAGAAACTCATCCAGGAAGGTTACGTCGTTGTAGAGCGCCCGAACCTGAAAGATTTTTTCGCGCCCCGGTGATTCCCGTCCGACCGCCCGCCCGACCGGAGCCTTTTCCTTACCCCATTCGCGCCGCTGCTGCATGTCTTCGCAGGCATCATACTCCGGCCCGTAGCGACCCATGTTCCACCGACGTTCGATGTCCCGCAGGAGTTCGATGCCGAGCTTGTAGGGGTTCAGCCGTCCGGGGCTGGTGGCCAGCGTGCCCGAATGATGATCGCAATAATCGATCAGCTCGTCGGCGCCCAGCACATAGCGTGTCATGATCGTCGAATGCCAATAGCTCGCCCACCCTTCGTTCATGATCTTGGTCTGGCCCTGCGGCGCGAAGTAGTAGGCCTCTTCACGGATGATGGACAGCACATCGGCTTCCCAGTCCTGCAAGGGCGCGTTGTGCAGCAGAAACAACAGCACATCCCTCACGGGATTGGCCGGGAAGCGATCCTGTTCGTCATGGTCCGACTGCTCTCGCTGCGCTTGCTCCTCCCGGAGATGCTGTGGCGGATTGATGTAGCGATCCATATACCGCTTGGCGGGAAACCGCACCGCGCCCGACTCCGGCGGTGTTTCGGTCTTCTCGGCTTGACGCTTCGCAGGCATGTCCTCGCGCTGCATGAATACGGAATGCGGATCGATCAGATTGTCGATCGAAAGAAACGTATCGATCAACTGCTCCACCCGCTCCAACCCATGGCGCTCGATGTAGCGGCGTACCCGCGTCGCATGGTTGGCCATATCATCCATCATTTTTCGGTTGGTCTTGCTGAACCACTTGTTGTTCTTGAAGAAGTCGCCGTGCCCGTAGACATGCGCGATCACGGTCTTGTGATCGACCAGCATATTGTCGTTAAGGAGGTAGGCGTAGCACGGGTCGTTGTTGATCACCATCTCATAGATTTTGCCGAGCCCGTACTTGTGCTGCTTGCGCAGTTTTTCGAAATCCATTCCGAACCGCCAGTGCGGGTACCGCTTGGGGAACCCACCATAGGCAGCGACCTGACTGATCTGCTCGGCGGTCAGCATTTCAAAAATCGTTGGAAAAAAATCGAGCCCCTCGGTACGCGCGAATTCCGCGATGCGCTCGGCTTGCTCGGCGATCTCCTTGGGAAGGGGTGGGGCTATCATGGCATTTCAGGTCGCTGGTTGGTCTATCGCCCCGGGGTAAAGAAAGTCTTGATGCTGTCGTAGATATCGTCCTTGGCGTTGACGCGGCTGGTAATCATCGCCTCTTCGCCGTCCAAATGCTCATGCAGAACGTTGATGAAATTGCCGCTGCCGTAGGCGCTGGCCACCTGGCAATAGCCGAACAGGTTCACCGCGGGAAGCAGGTGCTCACGCAGCATGCTGCAGCATTCACGACTGTCCGATTCGCTGCTGTTGTCGCCGTCGGAAAAATGGAACAGGTAGATGTTCCATTCGTGCGGCGCGTAATGGTTGTCCATCAGATCGCGGGCCACTCGGTAGGCACTGCTGATGCGCGTTCCGCCGTCCTCGCGAATTCGAAAAAAGGTGTTGCGATCCACCTCGCCGGCGCGCACGTCGTGCACGACATACCGGCTTTCGATCCCCTGGTAATTCTTGCGCAACCAGGCATCGATCCAAAACGCCTCCAAACGCACGAGTTCCTTCTGCTCATCGCCCATCGAACCGGACACGTCCATCATGTAGATGATGACCGCGTTGGATTGGGGCTTCTGAACGGTCTTCCAGCTTCGGTAGACCTTGTCGTTGCGCTGAAAAATAATACGCGGATTGTTCGGGTCGTAGATGCCGGACATGATCTGGCGCCGCAACGCCTTGCGAAAAGTCCGCCGGAAATGGCGCAGCGACTCCGGACCCGATTGGCGCATGCCACTGTACCGGTCCTTTTCCGAAGTGATGGCGTGTTTGCCCTTGGGCTTGATCTTGGGAAGCTTGAGCTCCTCGCCGAGGATTTCCGCCAGCTCGTCGAGGCCCACTTCGACTTCGAGGATGTGCTGCCCCTCTTGCGTGCCGCCGGGCCCGTCGCCGTCCCCGGATCCGACTTGGTCGCCCGGCTTCCCCTCGCCGGTACCGACGCCACCGTCGTCGTTATCGCCGTACCGGAAGCTCGGCAACTCGATGCCGCGTACCGGAATGCTGATGGTTTTCTTACCTTCTCGACCGAGCAACTCGCCTTTGGTCAGGAACTTTCTCAAATCCTCGCGGATCTTCCCCTTGACGATCTTGCGAAACCGCTGGTGGTCGTTGTTGATTTGAAGAACCATGGCGTTTCCATCAATCCGGTCACTTCCGAGAAGCCGTGGGCCGAGTGTCGATCAGCTGTCCTTTTGCTTTGCATCGCCGCGGGCGAAGATGCTCGCGACGTAGTTGAGCACATCGGTGGCACTCGTTTCGTTGTACCCGAAGTACTTGATCAGACGCTGTTTGACAACGTCGATCTTGGCCTGCGTTTCGTCGTCCACGACGCCGGATACCACGTTCTTGAGCTTGATCGTATCCCGCTGATCTTCAAAGAGCTTCAGCTCGAGCGCCTTGTGCAAACGCGCGTTCGTGTGGTAGTCGAACTTCTTGCCCTCCAGAGACAGGGACCCGATGTAGTTCATGATCTCCTGACGGAAGTCGTCCTTGCGACTCTCGGGAATGTTGATCTTTTCCTCGATGGAGCGCATCAAGCGCTCGTCGGGCTGCTCGTCGCGACCGGTGTACTTGTTGCGCACCTTTTCGTGCTGCGTGTACGCCCGAACGTTTTCGATGTAGTTGGAACAGAGCCGCGTGATCGCGTCTTCGTCCGCGCTGATCGCCCGCTGCACCTCCGATTTGAGAATGTCCTCGTACTCCTCGCGCACCATGCCCAGCAGCTCGCGATAGCGCGTCTTCAACTCCTCGTCCGTAATCAAAGAGTGATGCTGCAAGCCCGCCTCAAGCTCGTTCATCAACATAAACGGATTGATGCATTTCTCCTGCATCGCCTGATCGGACACCAGCGCGTTGGACAGCTTGTCTTGAATGTAACGTGGGCTGATCCCTTGCATCCCTTCCCGGGGTGATTCGCTGCGCAGTTCGCGCACCGAATCCTCGGTGAAGTTGGGAATGCTCTTCCCATTGTAGAGCTTGAGCTTCTGCGGCAAGGTAAGCCCCGCCTTCTTCGGCTCATCAAGCCGGGTCAGCGCCGCCCACATCGCCGCCATCTCGATCGTGTGCGGCGCGATGTGGATGCCCCGGATGCGCTCGTTGTTGAAGTCCTTCTCATAAATCGCGATTTCATCATCGAGGCGCGTGTTGTAGGGCACGTCGATCTTGATCGTCCGATCCCGGAAGGCTTCCATCAACTCGTTGGACTGGAGCTTCTTGTATTCCGGCTCGTTGGTGTGCCCGATGATCACCTCGTCGATGTGCGTCTGAGCAAACTTCTTCGGCTTGATCACGTGCTCCTGCGATGCGCCGAGAAGATCGTAGAGGAACGCGACGTCGAGCTTGAGCACTTCGATGAACTCAACGATGCCGCGGTTGGCGACGTTCAGTTCGCCGTCGAAGTTGAACGCTCGGGGATCGCTGTCGGAGCCGTACTCCGCGATCTTCCGGTAGTTGATGTCTCCCGTCAGCTCGGTTGAATCCTGGTTTTTTTCGTCCTTCGGTTGAAACGTGCCGATGCCGATGCGATCCTTCTCGCTGAGGATGAGGCGGCGGACCCGCACGTGGCTGATGACCTTCTGCCAATCCCCGTCGTACTTAAGCAATAGATCGTCGTACATCCTGCGGCAGAAGGGGTCGAGCGAACCATCGATGCGGATTTGGCGGTCTTCCGGCAAATCCTGATTGATCTTGGCGAGCGAGGCTTTGCGCGCTTCCGGCGGAATCAGCTTCAGGGGCTCTTCGTGCATCGGGCAGGGGCAGATGATCTCCTTGCCGTGCTCATTCTGGTCGTGCCACGAAAACGTGTACAGCGCGCCCTCATCGAGCTTCGAGTAATACTCCAATCCCTTCTTGAGCAACCGGGCGATGGTGCTCTTCGACGAACCCACCGGACCATGCAGGAGGAGAATGCGGCGTTCCGTGCCATACTGGTGGGCGGCGGACTTGAAGAAATCGACCAGGTTCATCAACGCACGATCCAACCCGAAGATCGCATCCGCACCGTCGTCGATCGGGTCGGCGAAGAAATGGTACCGCACCATGTCCTCACGCATCCACGTGTAGCGCTCGCAACCGAAGTGCATGATCATGTCGTAGGCGCGCTGGAACGCGTTGCGTGCGATGGCGGGCTTGGCGGTCACCAGGTCCAGATACTCCTTGAACGAACCCTCCCAATGCTGCTCGCGAAAAGCCTCGCGGCTTATGTTTTCCCGAACGAGTGAAAAGATTGCTTCCGCGGATGCCATGATGCTTTCCTCCCGCGATCGTCATGCGACGCCGCGAACCACTCAGGTCCACCGAATCCAAGCCAACATCAACCGACCTATTCGACTCGAGCCGCTACTCCATCTTATGAGGCTCCGGCGCGCAAAGTCAATGAAACCGGCGTGTAAGTGTCTATACAACAAGCACGTACCGAAAAACCGACGCTGTCCGTTGCCACACAACACCGATCCAGGCATTGTCAACTATCGGTCATCGAACGCGGCACGAACGCCAAAAAAAACATCCCGTTGCCACCGAATGCCACTAGCAGTCTTCCGGCGGAAAGGCCGCTGGAACGCTGGCGGTGACGACTTCGCCGAATCAATCGTGGCCCAATTGCCCCGTGGTCCAGCCGCCCTCAGCCGGGGGTCGCCCATACACAGCGGTGGGCCGCCATGCCGTACTGTCCACGCCACACCGCTGCCGCGGGTCGTACAGGCCTCAGTTCGCCGCGGTGCCGGACTCCATGAGCTCGCAAAGGCGACGGGCCGCGGCCTCCGGATCGACACATTGCGTGACCGCGGCGCAAACGCACAAGATCGTGCGCCCGGTTGCGATGATTTCACCGGCATTGTCCGCCGTGATGCCACCAATCGCAGCCAGTGGTAAGCTTATTTCAGAGCGGACCTTATAAAGCACGTCGGGGCCAAGCGATGCCCCCGTCCGATCACCCGCCGGCTTCGCCGTTGGCTTGGTGGTAGATGGAAACATCGGTCCCAACGCCACATAGTCGGGAGATTGGTCCGCGGCTGCGATCGCCTGCTCGATGCCGTGCGTGCTCACGCCGACAATCGACCTGGCCGGCAGCACGCGGCGGGCCGCCCAAACGGGTATGTCATCCTGGCCGAGGTGGACCCCGTCGGCGCCGCTCGCGCACGCCACATCCGGTCGGTCGTTGACGATGCACAGCGCATCGTGCTCGCGGCAAAGCTCGGCCAGCACTCCGGCGCGTTCGATCAACTCCCTATCCGACAGTTGTTTCTCTCTCAGTTGAAGGCAGTCGGCTCCGCCTCGCAGCGCATCACGCGCCGTCGCCAGCCAATCCTTCCGGCAATACGCCTCGCTAATCAAAACATAAAGCCGAACGCGAGCCAACCTTGACCGCACCCGAGCCGCGAGCAACAACTTGCGCTCGATTTCGTAACAATCGTAGCGAATCCGCTCGATCGACCGGCCCACAGTCGGGTGGCCGACCTTCCCATACTCCTCGATGGATCGCAGCGCCTCGCTGGCTCGTTTGCAGGCTGCCTCGACAACCGCGCCAACGTCGGCGCGCTCGTATTCGCCCGCCACCGATCCAGTGCGCCCGACGTCGCGCGCTATTTCGCGTCGAACAATCAGGTGCTGCCCGAATTCGGACACGGATTGCGTCAACGCGTGGCGCAATGACTTGCATGCCTGCGTCAATCGGGCATCGTCCAAGACAAACCTCGCGAACTCCTCCATCACGCGCAACGCCTCCCGCGCACGATTGAAATTCGCGTCGATGATGCGCAGTTCGGTGGGATGTTCGCTGGTCACCGCGTTGGCCCCATTCGTCGCCCTGATCTAGCCTTTCCGCCGCTGAGGTGCTACTTCACGCCTGCCTGCCCCTGATCCAGCGGCTCGCCGAGCAAATCCCGAATTCGCTCTTCGATGGATTCCGCGCGTAGCAGGGACTCACCCACGAGGATCGCCCGCGCTCCGGCCGCCTGCACCGAAAGAACCTCCTGACGGCTGGAAATGCCGCTCTCCGATACAAAAGGCACATCTTCCGGCAGTAGGGCGGCAAGGCGGGCGGTGTTCAGAACGTCGGTGCGCTGCACGGCAAGATCACGATTGTTGATGCCCAATATATGCGCTGTCCGGAGTGCGCTGACCCGTTGAATCACGGCCCACAGATTGCGTACGTCGTGTACTTCAATCAGGGCGCACATGCCCAGTGCCTCGACCACCGAAAGCAGCGACGCCACCTTCTCAACTCCGATGGCTTCGGCAATTAACAGCACGGCATCCGCGCCGGCCGCACGGGCTTCGTAAACCTGATAGGCCTCCAGAATAAAATCCTTGCGCAACACCGGACAGCGAATCGAGGCTCGGACCTCGGTAAGCATCGCCAGCGACCCGCCGAAATAGGCCTCATCGGTCAGGACGCTGATCGCCGACGCTCCAGCTCGATAGTAGGCCTGAGCGATGCAAACCGAATCGAAATCCTCAACCAGCAGACCCGCCGAGGGCGATTTCCGCTTGATTTCGGCGATCAAGTGAATCCCATGAGGGGTCGGCCCCGTAATGGCAGCGCGAAAATCACGTACCCGCGGCGCATTCGCCGCTGCTGCGACGATGACCTCCATCGATCGCTCGGCCATGCGGGACGCGACCTCGAGCCGTTTGGCGTCCACGATCCGGTCTAATATAGTCGCCACGTATGAACTCCATCGCATCCCTGGAACCAAGCACCGTCCACGGTCCCGCGCTCCCACCGGAGATCCTTACGGACTGGGCGGACTTGCCGTCCTGGATGCTGACCGCGGATGATAGCATACGCTGGGCGGCGTTGGCGACTGCCGTGTTGATCCTGATTTCTTGGCTCGTCCGCCATCACCCGGATCCACTGCAACGGGTGCCGGCGCGGCGCAGCCGCGTCACGGACCAGTTTGTCGTCTTGACCATGCTGGTGTTTTGGGTGGCGATGTTCGTGTTGACCGCCGCGACCCAGGCTTTTGGATCGGCCCAAGAGCAGGGTGTTTGGGCGGGGATCGTCGTCGGCAACGGCGCCCAGATAGCCGGCGCGGCGGCCTGCTTGTACGTCGCGGGCAAGACCTTTCGCGGGGGTATGGGGCCGTTTCTCCTTGGGCCTCGCGGAATAGACCCGCAACGAGGACGAACCGCGGTGATCTTGCTGCTTGCGTTGGGATTGTGCCCGCTTGTCTTGGAAGGCACGATCCGATTGGTGCTGGTGATGGCCTCCGACTACAACTTTTCGACCCATTCGACCCTGGTCGCCCTTCGGGATCCAGCGCAACCGGGATTCCTGACGGCTGCTCTGTGGTGTTCTGCGGTGCTTGTCGCGCCGGTGGCGGAAGAGTGCTTTTTTCGCGGCATCATGCAGACTTTTCTGGTCCGGTTTTTCCACCATCGAGGACGAGCGATTCTGCTATCCGCCGCACTGTTTTGCGCGGTTCACTTCGCCGTGCCCCATACCGTGCCCGCCCTGTTTCTTCTGGGCGTACTGATCGGCTACCTCTACGAGCGAACGGGATCACTCGCTGCGCCGATCCTGGTCCACGCGTTGTTCAACCTGAAGACCCTGATCTGGGACCACTTTGCCGTGGGCGCCGGCGCGTAATCGGCCACGAACTCAGTCGTACGCGACAAGATCGGCGGCGGGCACATTCACAAATCCTATCTCAGAGCACCTGGCGCAAGCGTGGCGACCTCCTGCCGCGATAGGTCCGCGGGCTGGCGCCCGCGGCTCTGAGGATGGTCCGCGGATCGCCGATCTCCTGATCGGTATGGATGGTTTGGGCATCAAGGTGTGCCCATCGCGAGATTGGCGGTCCTGGTGGTCCGCAGGCCAATGGCATTGGCCCCCAGTCATTGAGCCCGGTTCTGTCGGATGTTATGATCGCTCGGCGGGACGGCCGACCATACGGATCGCGTTGGACCGGTCGGGTTGGACCGATTCGCGAAACCCAACCCGCCCGGACCCGGCTCGCTTGTCGAATGGCTATGGCGTGTCTCGTTGGCGGCGGGTAATGAAGTATTTCCGGTGAGCCATCCCCAATGATCGGTCGTCTATGAAAGGTTCAGAAACATCGCCCCAAGGGGGGACCGGGTGTGGGCCGCGTTCGGCTGAGCTGTTCGAACGGGCCCGCACAGTCCTGCCGGGCGGCGTCAACAGCCCGGTTCGGGCATTTCGCGCAGTGGGCGGCGATCCGGTCTTTGTCGATCGAATGTCTGGGCCACACGTGTTCGACGTGGACGGCCATCGCTACGTCGATCTGGTTGGAAGCTGGGGACCGGCGATCGTCGGCCATGCACACCCGACGGTGGTGGATGCGGTCAAGCGGACCGCTGAACGAGGAATCAGCTTTGGAGCTTGCTGCGCCGCAGAGGCGGAATTGGCGGAGCTGATCGTCGAGGCGCTCCCGTCGGTGGAAATGGTACGATTCGTCAACAGCGGCACCGAAGCAACGATGAGCGCCATTCGGCTGGCGCGCGCGGCGACGGAACGAGGCAAAATCGTCAAGTTCCTCGGCTGCTACCACGGCCACGTGGATTCGCTGCTGGTCGCGGCCGGTTCCGGGGCGGCTACGTTTGGTTCCCCCGATTCCGCCGGTGTTCCGGACAACTTCGCCGCGTCGACACTCCTGGCTCCCTACAACGATCTTCAATCCGTCGAGCGACTTCTGGGCGATCACGGCGCGGACGTAGCGGCCGTTCTGGTCGAGCCACTGGCCGGCAACATGGGTTATGTCGAACCGGTGGCCGGTTTCTTGCCGGGCCTGCGATCCTTGTGCGATCGGCACGGCGCGCTGCTGGTCTTCGATGAAGTGATGAGCGGGTTCCGCTGCGCGTGGGGCGGGTATCAAAACGTGTGCGGCGTGCAGCCCGATCTTACCTGCCTCGGCAAGGTCATCGGCGGGGGCATGCCCGTGGCGGCCTACGGCGGCAAGCGCGAGTTCATGGAGCAGATCAGCCCGTTGGGCCCTGTGTATCAGGCGGGGACGCTCAGTGGCAGCCCGGTGGGTATGGCCGCGGGCATCGCGACGCTCCGTCTCTGCGCCGCCGAGGGGTTCTACAAGTCGCTTTCCGAAAAGACGGACCGATTGGCGCGCGGGCTCAAGGCGGCGGCCGACAGCGGGGAGGTAGCGCTGCAAAGCGGAGCGTGCGGCGGCATGTTCGGCATGGCGTTTTCACGCGAGCGGGTTGACAACTTTGCGGATGCGGCCGCCTGTGACCACAAGCGGTTCGCGCGTTTTTTCGGCGCCATGCTGCGGCGCGGCGTTTGGTTGCCGCCATCGGGTTACGAAGCCATGTTCGTTTCCGCCGCCCACGACGATGCGGCCATCGAGCACGTGCGTCAAGCGGCCTTGGAATCCTTCCGGGAGATCGCCCGATGACCACTCTTCGCGTCGGCACACGTGGCAGCGATCTGGCACTTTGGCAGACCGCATGGGTCAGTGATGCGCTACGCGCGGCCCATCCCGAGCTGCAGATCGAACGCATCATCATCAAGACCCACGGCGACACGGCGGTGGACCAGCGCTTCGACGCCGACTGGCCGGTAGGGGGGTTCGTCGACGCAATCGAAAAGGCGCTGATCGACGAAACCATCGACTTCGCCGTGCACAGCTTCAAAGACATGCAGACGGCTACCACGGAAGGACTGATCGTGGCAGCCATTCCGCAGCGCGAGGTCGTTTGTGACGTTCTGGTGACACGAGCGCCCATCGACTTGGACGACATCCCTGCCGGTTTTCGCCTGGGCACGAGCAGTCCACGGCGCATGGCGCAGTTTCGGCGACTCGGCGATCTTGAGATTCTTCCGATTCGCGGCAACGTGCCCACGCGCATCAAGAAGCTGGAAACAGAGGGGCTCGACGGCGTCGTGCTCGCCGCGGCGGGCCTGAAACGGCTCAACATTGCCTGCGCGCACCGCCTCGAGCTACCGACCGATCGCTTTGTGCCGGCTCCGGCGCAGGGTGCCCTGGCGATTCAAACGCGCATCAGCGGGCAAGCCAGAACCCTGATTCAGACGCTCGACCACGCACCGACGCGGCGCCCCGTCGAGGCGGAGCGTGCGTTCCTCAAGGCCGTCGGAGCAGGATGCCACGTGCCGATTGGAGCACTGGCGACTCTCGACGGCCGGTCGATCCGCCTCCACGGGCAGTTGTTTGATGACGACGGCACCCGTATGGCCGAGGGCGTGGAAACCGGCGACGATCCGGACACGCTTGGTGCGGCGCTGGCTCAAAAACTGCTCGGCGAACTCGATACCGAGGGTTAGCGCGCGTGGGTTGCCCGGGCGGCGGTTGCTGCGCGGCCGATCGGCCGCAGACACAGGCGTGAAACCCCAACGGGCCTCATGACGACACCAACGAACTCACTGGGTCGGTGGCTGAACATCGGCACTTCGCGACAACGACGCCCGATCAAGGCCTTCGTCACGCGCCGACGGTCGTACCGGTCCCTCTTGATCCTCGGCGGCATGCACGGCGACGAGCCCAAGAGCGTCAGCGTCGCCCAGCGGTTCATTGACAACCTCGAATCATCGCCGCCAAGCGCGCAACCGGTTCGATGGATCGTCGCCCCAACGGTCAACCCCGACGGGTACGAACGGCGCAACCGGCGCAATGCCCACCGGATCGACATCAACCGCAACTTCCCGACTGCCAACTGGCAACGGGGCCGACGTCGCAGTCGGATGTTCGGAGGCGATGCTCCGGGGAGTGAGCCGGAAACGCAGGCGATCATCGCCCTCGTTCGACGGTATCGGCCCGACCTGATCGTTACCATCCATTCGATCGGTCAAAACCGGTTCTGCAACAATTACGACGGGCCGGGCCGAGGTTATGCAACGCGCATGGCCCGACGCAACGGATACCCGGTTACCTCGACGATCGGCTATCCGACGCCGGGCAGCTTCGGGACGTGGGCCGGCATCGAACGGGGCATCCCCACGATTACGTTGGAACTCCCCTCGCATCACTCTCTGAAACAATGTTGGGAGGACAACCAGACGGCGTTGCTCTCCTTGGCGTGAATGAAGACGTGCGCTTACAGGTAACGCGGGCGTCGTCCACCTACATGTTTCCACCATCTGTGCGCAGGTGTCGCACACCGCTCGAATCCGTGTATAATCCCGCGCCATGGCTACGACGCTGTGATATGCTTCAGATCCCGAGTCCCTTGTGCGGCGATGCTTCCGTACCCGGCGCCGTACATCAGTCTCCCTGGAATGATGACGACGTGACGCTCTTCTCGTGTGGGCGAGGAGAATCAGGGCCGCAATCGCCGGCTGTGTCGGACGCGTCTCTTGGGTCGTGGTCTTCGGGGGAAACACCCCAACGCGGGGCAAAGAAGTAGCCGAATCTTATGGGCTTTCGGCGCCGTCGCACGAGGCATGAAGCTGGTCCAAGAGCCGAGCTGAACGATCGACCGGTTATGAAAGCCGCACCCTCCACAACGCAACCCGCCCCACGGAGCGAACTTCGCCACGTGATTACCATGGCCGTCCCGGTCGTGATCACGACCAGCTCGCGTGCGCTTATGGACGTCGCGGATTACGTCATGATCACGAAGCTGGGGCTGAGCGAAGCCCAAGCTGCGATTCTGCCCGCCCAGATGATCATGTGGACCTACATCGTGTTCGGGCTCGGCGTGGTCTCGCTGGTCAACACCTTCGCCTCACAGGCCTTGGGTCGCGGCGGGAAGCACGATTGCAGCGCGTTCGCCTGGCAAGGCATCTACGTGGCCGTCTTTGTCGGCTTGGTCGGTGCCGCGCTCTATCCCCTGCTGCCCTGGCTCATTTCATGCATGGGTCACGAGCCGGGCGTGCAGGCGCAAGAGCTCGCTTATGGGCGAATCGCATTGCTGACGGTCGGGCCGACCGTCGCCGCGGCGTCCCTTGCGTGGTTCTTCATCGGCGTCCATCGACCCTGGATTACGACCTGGTCCGTCATCGAGGCCAATATCGTCAATGTCGTTGTAAGCTATGTGCTTATCTTCGGTTGCTTCGGTCTCGAGCCCATGGGCATTGCCGGAGCGGCCTGGGGAACCTTTGCCGGCGTGGCCTACCGTATGATCCGCCTCGCCGTAACGCTGCTGCTGCCGGAGTTCAACCGCCAATTCGGTTCCCACGCCACGTGGCGTTTTTCGATGGCCAAGCAGAAGGAGCTGCTGCGCCGAGGCATCCCCTCGGGGTTGCATTGGGTATCAGAGGTAAGCGTCTGGACGATATTCATCACCATCGTGATCGGCCGGCAGTTCGGCACGGGGCAACTGATCGCCAGCAGCATCGCGTGGCAGTTCATGCGCATGTCGTTCCTGCCCACGATTGGCGTGGCGCAGGCGCTGACCGCCATGGTGGGCAAATCCATCGGCGACGGTACGCCGGAGCGGGCCATGCTCCAAACGCGACTCGCCACCAGGTTGACGCTCGGCTACATGGGGTTGCTTTCCACGATCTACCTGCTGTTTGGGAGGCACCTCATCGCGATGTTCAACCAGGACCCCGAAATCGTGCGCGTCGGCGGCAGCATCATGATTTGCGCGGCCGTGTTCCAAGTCTTCGATGCCCTCGGCATCACGCGGGACGGGGCACTGCGTGGGGCGGGGGACACGTTCGTGCCCGCGGTCTATTTTGTGATCAGCACGTGGGTCGTGCTGATTGGCGTCGCCCTTTGGATCAGCCGGGCGTTTCCGTCTCTGGGCGCTTTGGGGCCGTGGATGGCAGCCACCGGATTGATCATGATGACGGCCGTTTTTCTCACGCTGCGCTGGAACAGCCGTGCGTGGATGAAGATTGACCTGCTCGGCAAGACGCGAGGCGCGAAGGATGACGGCAGGCGGCTTGGCGATGACGGGCTCTTGAAGACATCTTGACGGATGACCCGTTCGATCAATAGTACACAGGCCATGGCTGTTCGCGTTCCGACAATCGATGATCCACTTCGGGTGGCCGTGCTGATTTCCGGCGGCGGGCGCACGCTGGTCAATCTGCACGAGCAGATCGAGGCGCGACGCCTACCGGCCA
>JBHHUB010000055.1:0-20684 GCA_046753625.1 Phycisphaerae bacterium
GTCAAGAAGGTTCATCGCCATAAGCCGTGGTTCCAGGGCGCATCGGAACCGAACGATTCTGGGAGTATACTGGATTTCATGAAGGATTTCGACGTCATCGTCATCGGAGCCGGCGCCATGGGCAGCGCGGTCCTGTACCAATTGGCCAGGCGCGGACTCAAGGTAATGGGCATCGAACGCTTCGGCATCGCCCACGATCAGGGAAGCTCGTCGGGCGAAACGCGCATGATCCGCAAGGCCTATTTCGAGCATCCGGACTACGTGCCCCTCCTGCACGAAGCCTACCGCCTTTGGTACGAGCTGGAACAGGAAGCAGATACGCACCTGTTCCACCGCAATGGTTTGTTTCTCGCGGGACCGTCCGACGGTCCGGTGATCTCCGGCGTTCGGCAAACCGCCCGCGCGCACCAACTACCGATCGAAGAAGTGCCGCTCGCGGCCGCGCGAGCGCGTTGGCCGCAACTGAATCCCGATGACTCGATGGCGGTCTTGTACGAAGCGGACGCCGGCTACCTCGATGTCGCATCGTGCATCCGAGCCCACATCGAGCGGGCGAGCGCATTGGGTGCGGTGCTGATGCTCGGCACGGAGGTAACGCGTTGGCAGGATGCCGGCGGCGCCGTCCGCGTCTGGTTGCCGCAGGGGGATGTGATTTCGGCGGACTATCTGGTCGTCTGCGCCGGCGCGTGGGCAGGTTCCATGATGCCCCGGCTTCGCAACGTGCTGACCGTTCGGCGAAAACCGGTGTTCTGGTTTCCCATCACATCGGATCGGTTTTGCGCGGATCGGGAATGCCCCGCTTTCGGATTCGAGACACCCGACGGCTTCTTCTACGGATTCCCCGCAGTCAGCCAGAATCTTGTGAAGTTGGGCAACCACAGCGGCGGGACCGATATCGAACGCCCGGATGAGTTGGATCGAACGCTCCGTGAGGACGACGGCGTGGATGTCCGGCGGTTCGCAGCCCGCCACTTATCCGGGGTGAGTACGGTGTTTAGCCGTCACAGCGTGTGCATGTACACGATGACACCCGATGAGCACTTCATTCTGGATCGATTCGGAACTGATGGACGGATCGTCGTCGCCGCCGGCTTTAGTGGGCACGGATTCAAGTTCGCGCCGGTGATGGGAGCGATCGTCACGGACTGGATCACGCAGGGCAAGACGTCGCAGCCGGTCGCCCTGTTTGCAAGCACGCGATTCGAGGCTTGATCGGCGCAGCCCATGAGTTTCGCCCCGGACCGAAAGCCGTCTCCTGCTCGCGCGGTTCCTGAACCGTAACGCGAATGGAACGGTTGAATTCGTGGCACACGGCGCCGGCATGTCGCGATGCCGATCATTGACTCGGTGTCGCTTGATCCCCCGTGGCGGCGGCGTTCGAATGGACCACAATCACGCCACTGGTGGCGGCAAACAGGAAATACCAGCGATCGCCCCACGCGCGCATGGCATCGGTGCCGAGAATCATGTCGGGCAGTTCGGCCGTGTCATAAAGCGAGACACCCAGCGAGACGGTCCCGAGCTGGGGGTGGGACACCGCGACGTCCTGACGCGCGGAGCTGAATACGGGCGGTGTTCCAACGAGGCCGCGCCGCATCACCGTCGCGGCAGCCCCGGTATCCAGTAGGGCGCGTAGAACGCGCGTTTGCCCGCCGGACGCCACGGTCACATCCACGAACGCGGCATCGAAATCGCCCAGCCCGGCGGGACTGGGCTGAAAAGCGATGCGCACGCCGTCTTGCGGCAAGAGCGGGAGAAACGCAACCGTCGGCGTGGCAAAATCCAGCCCGAGCGTCAGCCCCGTCTTACGCAAAAACTCGAACCCGAGCCCGTTGCAGTCGCAGATCGAGGCGTCCACGATCGCAGCGGGGGCCGTCGTTTCCAGCCCACCGGCCGAATAGGCAAACGGCTCGGTCAGCTTGACCATCTGCAATCCGCCGAACGCCAGAACCTGAGCTGAATCCACAACCGCCAAACCGAACGGCTCTTTCAAGAGCACCTCGAATCCACCGCCGGTATCGATGATCGCCCCGCCAACGTCCCGGCCGGCGATTTCGAGCGAGACCTCAAACAAGGTGGGCGGACTGTTCGAAAGAACCGGACCGCAACCGGACAAAGCGGCGGCGAAGCTCATGCTGACGAACCACCGTAATAGCCGAGTTGTACAAAATCGTCGCATCACCCAACCTCTTCGCCTTCGCCGCACGAACGCACCGCCCCCATCTTACCGGGCAAGACGTGTCCGGGCGAGCCCGACTTGCTCGACCGTTCATGTTGGGCGGCTGCGTGCCTGTCTCGTAGGTGGGGTGGGCGCGTGTGCCCCATGCGTTACCCTACGGGCGTCGTCGATGCCGGGACCGCTTGGAACCAACGCAGCAGGAGGCCGCGCATCACCCGGTCTGCACTTCAGGAAAAAGGTGAACGCCATGAGTAACGATCATCAACAAGAGATCGGCGCCGTAACTTGGGTGGATTTGACGGTTCCCGATGCCGAACGCATTAAGGAATTCTACAGCCAAGTCATCGGCTGGCATCCCGAGCCGGTGAGCGTGGGCGATTATGAAGACTACGGCATGGTTCCTCCCGCGGCCACCACCGAAGTCGCCGGGATATGCCATGCCCGTGGCATCAACGAAAGATTGCCGCCGCAATGGCTGATCTACATCACGGTTGAAGACGTGGGCCGCAGCGCCCGACGGTGCGTCGAGCTTGGCGGCAGCATTGTCGACGGACCGCGAAAACTCGGCGCACAGCAATGTTGCGTGCTGCGCGATCCGGCCGGGGCGGTCGCGGCCATCGTCGGGCCGTGAGCCGGGTGTAGCCCAGCCGCCCCCGGCTGGGTGGTTGCCGCGACGTTGTTGGAACGCCGGAGGCGGTCCACGCACCCGCATGTCGGCGGAGCCGACCACAGAGGAGGGCCGCGGGAACGCCCCGCAAACGGGGCGCCGGCGATCCTTGGATGCCGCCAGGTCTGTCTTGCTCCACAGCGGAGGGCCGCTGTGCTACACGGGGCGGGCAGCGTTGCGCGACCGGGTTAGTTGTCCAGCGCGCCCTGGTCGATCCAATCACGAATCAGGCCGAGGTCCGCGGAGGAAAGCCGCGCGCCAATCAGAGGCATCGTAGCGCCCACGGGCGGCGGATCGCTGCTGACCTTTACGAACAGCAAACTCGCCGCGGCGGCGTCTGGCACCACCAGCGTGAGGGTTGCATCCAGGACGCTGGGTTGATCCACAAGCAGCGCGTAAGATTCATCCGCCACCAGCTTCAGAGCGATCCCTTCGCGATCCGCCCGCCCGCCGGTCACGTGGCACACCGTGCAATGTGCATCGAAAATCGGCTGAATGTCACCGGCGAATGAGATGGTCTTGCCCGTTGAGGGCGCCGGAACGTTGACCGGCCCTGCGCACCCGAGCGTACCGGCCACACCTGCGACCACCAAGAACACGGCGTAGACGTGACGGGTTCGCACGGCCGTTACTGCTGTTGTCAACATGCGTTGCTCCTTGTAGTACCGAATGTCCAACTCTACCACCGCCTCGTGCATCCGCATCGGTCGGCATCGTGGGAGTACGTTCACGGGTCGCTTGGCGATTGGGGCTGCATCACTGTACACCCGGTGTCGCACGAAGGACAGAGCGCGGACCAGCCGGCCAGAGCCGCCGGCGCAAGCCTGCGGACCTTGCGGGGGGGAGGTCACCGGGCTTGCGCCCGGTGCCCTGAAAAACGCCCGCCCCGCACCAGCTCACGACTCCGCCGAATCCGATTGGGCCAAGAAACGGCGCACGAGCGGTATGATTCGCTCCCCGGCGTCTTCGAGCACATAATGCCCCGCATCGGCAAAACGATGCACGTCCGCCCCGGGAAAGCGCCGCGTCCATTCTTGAAGAAATGCGTCGTTGAAACAGAAATCCCGACCACCCCAGCAAATCAACATGGGGCGATCCGCAATATGCGTCAGCCCCGCTTCTATCGACTTCAAGACGTCGAAGCTGGGATCACCGCGAGACTGCGGAATGTCCCGGACGAATCTCAGCAGCGCGATGCGGTTGGCGTAACTGTCATAGGGAAGAAGGTACCCCTTGCGAACTTCAGGGGGCATGCCCTCTTTTTTCCTGCACGCCATGGTGATCGCCGGTTTGGCGAAGCCGTTGAATCCGCGCACCAGCACCTCACCGATCACCGGCCAGCCGCACACCCGGATGCGCCACGGAATGGGAAACCCGAGAAACGCCGCGGTATTCAGCACGACGATCCGCCGAAACAGCGCCGGATGCCGTGTGGCCCAACCAAAGCCGATGGCCCCTCCCCAGTCATGCACGACCAGACTCACGCGCGAGAGCCCGAGATGATCGACTAGTTTCTCCAGGTTCTCGATGTGGGTCGCCAGCGTATAGGGATAGTGTAGTGGCTTGTCGGACAAGCCGCAGCCAATATGATCGCTCGCGATTACCCGATGGTGCCCCCTCAGCGCCTTGATCAGCTCGCGGAAGTAGAAGGACCAGGTGGGGTTGCCGTGTACCATCAGCACGGCGTCACCTTCCCCCTCATCGACATAATGCAGCCGATGCCCACCGACATCGAGAAAATGAGACGCGAACGGATAGAGCTCGCCCAGGCTGGATGCGTCGGTCGACACGCGCGCCGTTTACCCGCGCATCCCGAGCATCATGCAGCTTAGCCCGCTTCCAATGCCCAACATGGCAATCCTCTCGCCACGCACCAGTGGTTCCCGCTCCAGCGCCATGGCCATGGTCAGCGGAAGCGAAACCGAACCCACATTCCCCAGAAACTCGTATGTCGAGAAGTCTTTCGAAGGATCCATCCCGATCGACTCGTACAGCCGATCGCGATGTGTCTCGCCGACCTGATGGCAATAGGTCCGGCTGATTTCGTGTTGGCCCCAACCCAAGACGTTCTTAAACACCGTCCACGTAGCGGCCGCCAGAGCGCACCCGCCCGCAAGGAGCAGCTCCGCATCCGTCCGCATGCTCATGGCCGAATCTGCGGTCACCCCCGTGTCCGCGCTGCCCCGGCATAGCTCGTTGTGCTCGGTAGCGTTGCGAACCGCCCCGCCGACGAGCCTGTGGCCGGCCCGCGAAACCGAATCATGGGTCATCACCAAGGCGGCGGCCCCCGACCCGATCGTCAACGATGAGAAGGCGGCTTTGAACTCGGCCCGGGTCAGTTTCGCGGCGCCGCGCAACTGATTGATGGTCGTTCGGACGAGATTGCGGCTGCTCTCGCCGGCCACGACCAGCCCCCGTTTGACTTGCCCGAGCTCGATCATATTCGCCAGCGCGACGATCCCGTTTAGAAAGCCCAGACACGCGTTGGAAATATCAAACATGATCGAATCGTCGGGCAAACGCAGGTTGTCATGTACGATGGAGGCGGTGGCCGGCTCAAGGCAATCCCTAGAAACGGAGGTGTTGATCAGGCACTCGATCTGCTCCGGCTTGACGTCCGCGGCGACCAGCGCTTTCCGCCCGGCCATCGTGCTGCCCTCACTGGGAAGCATGCCCTCATCCCAAAACCGCCGCTCCCGGATACCGGACATCATTTCAATCCGGCCGGGATGGGCCCCGAATCGCTCGTAGACGGATGCCAGTTCGTGCTCGATCTCCTCGGAGGTAACTACGTTGTCCGGCAGCACGTATCCGAACCCTTCAAGACACACATGGTTGTATTTGAGCATACCGCGAATTCCAAAACCCTTGAAACTTTGCCTGATGAAGGCAGGCATTGTAGCCTCGCGCGTCAAGAATGGTAGCGAGGCCCCCGGGATCCACGAAACGGGGCGCCATGGTGGCATGGGTGACTGCGATGGCCGGTTCGAAGGGCACAACCCCGCCGCCGCCCAAACAGCCACCGACTCAATCACCCGCCGCCCCCGCTCTTTCGCCTTGATAGAAGGTCTTCCAAATGGCATCGGCGGCCAGAGTATGCGCGCGTTCGTTCGGGTGGGAATCGCTTGGATTAACGGTGAGCTCGCGCGGATCGAGCCCCTCGAATATGGGCAAGAGATTCAGCACCTCGACGCCTGAGCTCTGCAAGAAACGCGCCAGCTCCGCCAGAATCGCTCGTTGATCGAAGCGGTCGCCCGCCGTCCGCAGGAACGGAAACAGCACAACGCGCAACTTGGCGCCGCGACGGCGACAGGCCGCGATGATGGCCTCAAGATCATGTCGATGGGCCTGCCAGGGTTGCCCGCCGCTGAAGGCGTCGGCGAGCCAATCATGGTATCCATGAACCGTGGGCGACAGGGGAAGCAGGAATCGCCGGTAGAGAAAATCGATCATACACGACCCGCTCGGGTTCACCCACCAAGAGTCCGGCGGAACCGTCGGGTCGAAGGCTCCCGACTTGGGGATTACGGACTCGATGTCGTTGGGGACGTAGCAAAGAACAACCTCAAAGACACCATAACGATCGATGATGTCCTCAATGGGCTGTCGCTGCTGCGCCGTACCCCAGCCGGGCTTGGCGACGTTGAACACCTCGACGGGCTGCGTCCCCGGCCGCTGCCTGAACCGCGTCTGCAAGAGATTCGTGAAGCGGTCCTCGACGTCGTCGATCCCCCATCCGTAGGTAAATGAATCCCCCACAAAGGCGATCCTGCGGGTCGGCACCGGCGCGGCGCGGGTCCATTCCCGGTTGCGACAGCCGTGGGAATTCAGGCGCGTATGAATCAAAAACCAGCGGTAGGCCGGCAGCGACATCCCGAATCCGTCGGTGCGGACGCAGACAAACCGCAGGTAGGTCTCACCGGCCATGCCCGCCGTGGCCAGCAACCCGATGAATATGAGCAGGTTGCCGAGAACCAGACGTAGCCGCGGGCGACGGTCACGCGGGACAAACCGGAAGAAACACCAGATGTTTACGACTACGGAAACGTAAAGCAGCCCGATCACCACATAGTCGAGCAGATAGCCAACCGGGCTCATGGCGAGCATCAGACGCGCTCCAGAGAGAGATCGGTCGCCGTGGCGCTGTGCGTGATTGCACCGACGGAAATCCGCTCCACGCCGGTCCGGGCCACCTGGCCAACCGTGGTGAGATCGATACCCCCCGAGGCTTCGAGCGCCACCTTTCCCTTAAGCCCGAGCACGTCGCGCAACTGCACCGCCCTGGTCAGTTCGTCCAGCGCGAAATTGTCCAGCAAAATGACGTCGATGCCCGTAACGCTGAGCAGCGCTTCCAGTTGCTCCAGCGTTTCGGCCTCTACCTCGATGAAGCCGGGTTTGGCATCCCCCATCGAAAGCTCGTTGAGCATGCGAAAGACGTCGCCCCCCATGGCCTGAGCCGTCCGTTGGGTGAAATGGTTCTCCTTGATCAACACGGCATCGAACAGACCCATCCGATGATTCTTGCCGCCGCCACACCGGACCGCGTACTTTTCCAGCCGCCGCCAGCCCGGCGTCGTCTTGCGCGTGTCGTAGACGGCGGCGCCGGTACCGGCGACGGCCGCCACATAGGCTTGCGTCAGCGTCGCGATGCCGCACAGCCGTTGCAGGAAATTGAGCAGCACGCGCTCGCTGGTCAGCAGTGCGCCCAGCGGCCCGTTAATCGTGGCCAGCACATGAGGCACATCCTCGATCGCGCATCCGTCAAAAACACCGTCGTTCCAGTGGAGCCTGAGCGAGGGATCATACGCGCGCAACACCTGCTCGGCGATCGCCACGCCGCAAACCACACCGGGCTCCTTCAGCCAGAGCGAAAAGGCGGCTGGCTTACCGGCATGGGGCACTAGAGACGTGGAAATATCGCCCGAACCGACATCCTCCTGGCGGGCCAACTCGATGAGCTGCGTGACTGCCGTGTCGCTGGTAAGGTCCATGCCGTTTGGTTGATCGCACGACCCCGCCAGGCGCGCGGCCGCAACCCCTCACACTCAGGTCTTTCGCTTTGCCGCAACCTTGGATGCCGCCGCCCCTCCGCGCCGGCGCGCGGGCTTGCCCACCGATGCCTTGCCTTTCGCCGCCTTGGCAACCCGCTTGGCCCGGCTCGCTGGTGATCTTGTCTTGGCGGCGCCCCTCCGATACGCGGGAACCACCGACTCGTAAAACGCGATGAACTTCTTTACGGGAACCCGCTTGATCGCCTCGCCGATCACCGGCAGCGGAACATCCTTAAGTTTCCTAAAACGCACACACGACTTGCCCATATCCAGCTTTTTGCCGGTTTTCGCCCATGCCTCACGAAACCAGGCCTCGTGTTCCGGATTGCTGTAAATGCACATGAGGTAGATGGCCATGTGGTTCTTTTGCGAGGCTATGCCGGCAAACGGCAACGGCTGACTGGGATCGCAGTGATACCCCGGCGGGTACACGGAATGGGGCACGAAGTAGCCGATTCCGGTGGATGTCATACCCTCCTCGTAGCCCTTGGGAAGATTCTTAAGCACCACAGCGCGGACCGCCTCCAGCGCTTCGCGCCGATCCGCCGGCAGGCCGGCAAGGTATTGAGAGACGGTTTTCGCTGTGGTTTGCACGCTACGAGCGTACCCGAAATCGACGAACCAGTCGAACCACACTCCTTCGCTCGGCTGCGTGCGCGTGCCCCCGTTTCCCGGTCCGAGTCAACGCCGCGGGGCGCCGGCCTGCAAACCCTCCGTGGCGGGATGTCACCGGGCGCAAGCGCGCCGCGATTCTGCCACGAACCCGGCTTGGCCCGCTTTCGGGCAGGTGCTTCCCTGATCGGGTTCACTTGCCTAGAATCCCGCACCGTATGTCGCTAGGCGTGCTCCATGTTGTCGATTCGATGTCGGCGGAGGCCGGCTCCATCGCGATCAGCCTTCGCGGGCTGTTCGCCGCACTCGCCGCGCGCGATGTCCGCTCGGACGTTCTGGTCGCCGAACCGGCAGGGGCCTCCGACGCCGACACGGAAAAGCAAGGATACGTCATCCACTACGCCGACGGTGCCTCCATCCGAAGCCTGGTTGCCCAATGCGACCTGATCCACCTACACGGATGGGACGGCGGCGCAACCGCGCGGACTGTTGCGAAGGCGGCTCGCGCCCGGCAGAAACCCTACATCCTCTCGCCACTCGGCGGCCTGTGTCCCAACGCATCCGCGGTGAAATCCTGGAAGCAACGCATTTGCGCGCGTTTTTTCGACGGGGGCCTGATCCAAGCTGCGGCCGCCATCACAGCCGTCAACGACGTCGAGGCGGACCACCTCACCCGCGAGCGCGGGCTGACGCCCGTCACGGTCCTACCTTACGGGCTGGATTTCTCGACCTATCAGGGTGACGCCGATCCCCAATCACAAGCCCCACCACGGGCCGACCAGCGATGTCTTCTCCTCATGGCGCCCCTCGCGCCGTGGGCCGGGCAGGCGTTGCTGTTGAAATCTTTTGCCGAGATCGGTGCCGGCGCGGACGGTTGGCACGTGCTCCTGGCAGGATCCGATCGGGGCCACTGGCGCAGCCCGTTGGAGGCGGCGATCCGGCGCAAGGGAGGTTCGGATCGTGTCACGTTCGACGAAGCCCCCGACGAACCGGCGCAGCGCGCGCTGATGGCGCGGGCGTCACTAATCGTGGCACCGTCGATGCACGTCGGCCACTGCGTGTCGGCGCTTCAAGCGATGGCGGGGCAAGTGCCCGTGCTGGTATCGGATCGGATCGCCCCGCCTGCCCTGAACGGGTGCGTTGAGGTATTCCCACCAACCCGAAACGATCTGAAACGGGCCCTGCGAACCTACCTGGGTTTCAGCGACGGCGAGCTTCGCGTTCGCGCGACTCGGGCGCACGAAGCAGCCCGGAACACTTATGACTGGCCCCATCTGGTGAAGCGCTACCACGATCTTTACCGCGGGCTAAGATAAATCGGCCTATGAATCCCAAACTCATCTCCGCCGACATGAAGAAGGGGAAGGACGCCTCAAAGACGCTCCGCATCCGCGACCTGGCGCGTGTGCTGGCGCTGGCGGCGCCGTACAAACACAAGCTCGCGCTGGGTCTGCTGCTGACGGTTGTGTTCGCGGGGTTTCACACGCTGAGCATCGCCGGCGCGTTCCCGGTCTTCAAGATTCTGCTGGAGGAAGAAGGCATCACCGGTTGGGCGGATCGGACCATCGCCGGTGCATGTCTGGGCGTCACCTTTGCGCCGCTGACGTCCGGCGACGAATTGCGCGTGGTTCAGGCGTCCGGCACGGCCTCGGCCCCATCCGCATTGCAGGCGGGTGATATCCTGCTTGGCTGCAAGATCGGAGACGATGCCGAAATCCGCGGTGGGCGCGCCGCCGTGGAGGCCGTGGCGGCCCAAGACAGCCAGCACCCCTTGTTCGTCAGCGTTTCCCGCGGCGGCGTCATTCGCATCTTCTCCGTGGCCCGGCGTGACCCGCCCACCAAGCTGCGCGTGTTGCGTCAAGCGCTGAGCCTGATCCCCACCGACCCGAATGACAAAGACGGAAAGCTGTGGACTCTCGGATACATTCTGATGGCCTTGGTGTCGGTGGTGTTCGTCGGCAATGTCTTCAGGTATTTCGGCGAGATTCTCATCGCTCAGGCCGTGTTGCGATCCATGATGGATCTGCGCGCGCGACTGTACGAGCGCGTGTTGCAGCTTCCGATGAGCTTTTTCGCCGGTCAATCAACGGCGGATATGGTGACGCGGTTCGTCCAGGACATTCAGGAAATACAGCGCGGGCTGATGACGTTTTTCGGTAAGTTCATCCGGGAGCCGCTCAAAGCACTGCTCGTGCTGGGCTTTGCGTTCACCTTGGACTGGCGGATCACGCTGACGATGATCTTTGCCGTTCCGATTACCGGGTTCATTTTTTTAACCGTAGGGCGCAAGGTCAAGAAGGCGAATCGGCGTCTGCTTCAGGGGTACGGCTATATGATCGACGCGCTGACCAGCAGTCTGCACAACCTGCCGGTGGTCAAAGTGTACACGGCCGAGGAGTACGAGCGACAACGACTGACGCAGGTGGATCGCCACATGTTCACCCAGCAACTCAGGCTTGCCCGGCTGCAGGCGTTTGTCAGTCCGATGATCGAAACGCTGGCGGTGGTCGCGGGCAGCATGGGCACCGTGTGGCTGGCGAGCCGCGTGGTCCATCACGCCCTCCCGATTTCCACGTTTGTCACGCTGGGCGTGGCGCTGGCGATGCTGTTCGATCCGTTGCGCAAACTGACCGACGTCTACGTGCGCGTACAGCGATCCACCGCCGGTGCGGAGCGGATTCTGCAGGTGATCGATTACCCGATCGAGCAGGATTCCGCCGGAGCCCGCACCGAGATCCAACCACTGTCGGCGGCCATCACGTTCGAGCATGTGAGCTTTACGTATCCCAACGCCGAGCGGCCGGCGTTGAACGACATCAATCTAGTCATCACCAAAGGAGAAACGATCGCGCTGGTCGGCCCCAACGGCTGCGGCAAGACCACGCTGGTGAGCATGATCCCGCGTCTGCGCGTGCCTGATGCGGGGACGATTCGCTTCGACAACACGCCGCTATCTCAGGCGGATTTGCTGAGTTTGCGCAGGCAGATCAGCGTGGTCAGTCAGGAGGCCGTCGTGTTCGGCGGGACACCGGCCGACAACATCAGCTACGGTGCATCGGCCGAACCCGGCCGGCCCCACGAACGGGAACGCATCGTACAGGCCGCCCGGCGTGCCCACGCCGATGACTTCATCAACAACATTCCCGGCGGCTACGACGCCGACCTCGGTGAACGCGGCACGACCCTTTCCGGTGGACAGCGCCAGCGGCTGGCGATCGCTCGCGCCATCTACCGTGATGCCCCGGTTCTGATTTTCGACGAGGCCACCAGCCAGATCGATTCCGAATCCGAGCAGAAGATTCAGGAAGCCCTCAAAGAATTCGCCCAAGACCGCACGACCATCATCATCGCCCACCGATTGAGCACGATTCAATTCGCAACCCGCATCGTCGTGATGGAAGCCGGCACGATCATCGACAGTGGAACCCATAAAGACCTGCTAGCGCGCTGCCCGCTCTACCGCAAGCTCTGCGAAACCCAATTCGGGGGAGATTAGGAAGCTGTCAGCCGTTAGTGATGACGCATGTTGGTGGCCAGCGGAAGCGCGGCGGGTTTACGCGCGCAGTGAGACGTAGGCCATGATTTTGTAGGCCAATCGCGCCGCGAGGTATTCCGTAACCACCTGTCCGGGCAGTGGAATCACCTCAACGACATCCGCACCAACGACGCTCTTTTCCGCGGCGACGCGACGCAGCAATCGCGTAACCTGAACCCAATCCAACCCGCCCGGCTCGGGCGTACCGGTGCCCGGAGCCGCCGAGGGATCGAAGCCGTCGATGTCCACGGTGACGTATACGTGCTCCCCCAACGAAGCCAGCGCCCGATCGATCCAATGGCCGCTTTCGTGGCACTCCCGAGCGCTGATCCAATCCATCTTGTTGCGGCGTGCGAAGCGATGTTCTTCTTTCGCCACCGACCGGATGCCCACGGGCACGACGGCTTCAACCCCCAACGCCAAGACGCGGCGCATCACACAAGCGTGTGAGAATGGGCTCCCTTCGAACGAGTTGCGCAGATCCAAATGAGCGTCGATCTGCAAGACGGAAAGACGTTTGTGCCGCCGCATGGTCGCCCGCACGAGCGCGGACGTCACGCTGTGATCCCCCCCCAATCCGAATAAGAACTTCCCGTCACCGACGATCTTCCGGGCCCGCTTGTAAATCGCCTCGTGCATGGCCTGGGGACCACGCACATCGGGCTCCATGGCTTCAAGCGTCGCGATGCCTTCGTGGTGAAACTCCGCGCCCAACTCCTCGTCGAAGTCCTCGAGGTGCCGCGACGCCGAAAGGATCGCCTCCGGTCCGCGCGCCGCCCCCTTGAGAAACGAAGCGGTCGCGTCGTACGGAATCGGCAGCACGGCGAAACGCGACGCCTCGTAGTCGCAATCCGCAGGGTCGAGCGCGAGAAATCCAGGGGGCGTAGTGGGCATGACGATCGCTCTTGGGAATGGGCCAGTCAGGGGATCAGCACGGCCGCCGCCACCGCCGTGGTCCACAGGCCGTTCTTGTCTCCCTCGGCCGTCTGGACTTCTGCGCGGGTGCGCACAACCAGCCCCTTGGCCTTATAGATTTCCTTCCGCTCGTCATAGGCTCGATCAGGATCAAGATCGATACCCATCGTCGTGGCAAGCATGCTCGCGGCCATGTCTTCGACGTAATCGCCGCAGACGCGTCGGGTCATGCCGAATCCGTGATGCTCGGAGATATAGCCGTACTTGCCCTTGTCGGCCGGAATCGCCAACCCGATACCGGAACAAGCCAGGCGATTCGGCTCGTTCGTTCTAGTCTCTGCCATCACGCAAAACACGATCTGGCCCGGCGCTAGTTGCGTCAGACCGCGCTTCCGACTGACGATCCTGCAACCCGGAGGATAGATGCTGCTGACACGAACCAGGTTGAAGGCTGCGATGCCCGCATTCCGAAGGGCTTCCTCGAAAGACTGCAGGCTTTGCCTGTGCTTGCCCACACCCCGGGTGAAAAACATCTGTGATGGAACAAACGTCTGATACAAACGGGCACTCCGAAGGATTCGCAGGTCATGGGTCGACATGCGGATCGGGGATTATAGCCCCGGCTTCGGCGCGTACAAGCGTGCGTCAACTCAGGTCCGCGGGCGCAAGGCCGCGGACCCTCCGGCGCCAGGATGTCACCCGGGCTTGGGCCCGGTGCTCTGAAAGACACGCGCCGGCCCCGGCGGTGATCGCTACGACGCTATCCTACGACCAGCTCCAGAATCCTCGGTTTGATGGCGCGCAGCGCCTGGCCCCGGTGGCTGAACTCGTTCTTGCGTTCCGGCGGAAGCTGGGCTGCGGTGCAGGCTTGATCGGGAATCCAAAAATAGGGATCGTAGCCGAACCCGTTATCGCCTCGAGGCACATCGGCGATGACTCCCTCCCACGTCGCGAAGGCCGTCGCGACGACACCGCTCGGGTTCGCCAGTGCCACGCTGCAGCAAAACCGCGCGGTCCGTTGCTCCGGGGGCACATCCGCTAATTCCGCGATCAGTTTGCGGTTGTTCTCCGCATCGGTGGCGCCCTGCCCGGCGTAGCGAGCCGAAAACAATCCCGGTGCGCCGCACAACGCGTCCACGACCAGTCCGGAATCATCCGCCAACACGAACCCGTCGAGCGCCCGAGCGTATTGCAGCGCTTTGATGCCCGCGTTTTCGGCGAACGACGCGCCGTCCTCAATGGGAACCGGCACATCGGGAAACTCATTCAATGACTGCAACGTCAGCGGGACCGCTTCGAGTAGCGTGCACACTTCGCGAAGTTTACCCTTGTTGCGTGTAGCGATGATCAGCCGAGGTGGCGCTACCAAGGGGCCACCTCACGCTTTGTCGGAACCTCCACCAGACGCGACTTCACGCGGACAAGCGTACCGTCTTCGCTGGGAGCGCGGTAGATTTTTCCGTTGAGGCGGTTGTAGCGCAGCGTTTCATCGCGTTGAAGGGCGGTCACCTCGGCGCTTTGATATGGGATGCCTCGCGCCGGAATGATGACGGCTTCGGGACCGAACCGCCCCACCGTGACCATGCTGGCCCCCTCTCCATGATGATAGTAGGCCTCGTAACCTCGTTTTCTCAACATCGCGCAATAGTCGACGGCCGCCTGTTTGAAGTCCCAGAAATCGTCGGTCGGCTCGAACACCGCAACTTGCAGGCTGTATGCCGCCTCGATGCCGGCCAACCGCCATTGGGGGTTCCCAACATCCGGCGTGGGAACGCGCACCGTCCGGGCCAATCGAAAATAACGCACTCCGGCGGGCGTACCCAGACTCTTGATCAGTTTCATATCATCCTGAAGACGTCGGCTCGATGTCCGATTGCCCGTCTCGGGATCAATCCGCCGGTAGTACACGCCGTAATACAAACGCGACACATCGTCGGGATCATCCGTCACAACGACCGCTTCTGCGCGGATGCCACGGCTGCGTCGCAAGGTCGCGGCTATTTGTTCCATTCTGGCTTGCCGCTCCGGCCCGCGCAACTCGAGGCATAGGATGGTCCAAGGTTGGCCTTTCGGGCCGAACAGCGATCCGCTCCCGGCGATCAAGAACCCGGCCGCGTTGCGTTTGGGCGGTGCGCAATGCGTCGCCATACCAAGCAGGAGAACCGTCGCCACACACAGCGTGGTACCTGAGCGTCGACCGGTACGGGATGGGTTCATCGTTTTCTTTGCCGCAGCGCCTTGCGCTGCAACTCCAGTAGTTGCTTGATGCCGCGCGATGCCGTCCGCAGCAGCTTGTCGAGTTCGCCGCGCGAAAACGTGGCGCCCTCTCCGGTGCCCTGGACTTCGATGTACTTCCCCGACTCGGTCATGACCACGTTCATATCAACCTGAGCCGTGGAATCCTCCGAGTAATCCAAATCCAGCAGCGTGCGCCCGCCGACCTGTCCGACGCTGACGGCCGCCACAGCCTGACGAATCGGGTTCCTGCCGATGTACTTTGCCTTCATGGCCCAGCGGACGCAATCATAGAGCGCGACGTAGGCCCCCGTCACACTGGCCGTTCGCGTCCCACCATCCGCCTGCAGCACATCGCAGTCGAGCAAGATCGAATGTTCACCCAGCCGATCCATATCGACAACCGCCCGGAGCGATCGCCCGATGAGCCGTTGAATCTCCTGTGTCCGCCCATCCAGTTTGGTGCGATTGCGTCTTCGTCGGGTGTTCGTGGCGCCGGGGAGCATGTCGTACTCGGCCGTCACCCAACCTTTTTCCTGACCCGCGCGCCAGGCCGGCACGCCGTCTTCAAAACAGGCCGTGCAAAGAACCACCGTGTCGCCGGTGCGCACCAGCACGGACCCCGGTGCGTGCTTGGTGTAGCCTCGAAAGAATTCAACGGGCCGAAGCTGCCGGGCTTTTCTGCCGTCTGTTCGCGCCAACCTGTGCTGCTCCTTTGGAAACGCTAGGATTCAGCCATAACTCTGATCCGCTGCCACCCTGAGCCGCGGGCTTTAGCCCGCGCGGCCTCCCGGCGATCGCCCAACAACCGCCACACGCAAGATGCGACCCCTCCAGGTCCCCGTTCTTTCCTGCGGCCTGAAGGGCGCGCGCTAAGAAACATGAGTACACCGCGAACATAAATGGCCTCTGTGCGTGTGTCAACGAACGGCCGAAGCCCACGCAGCCAGACAGCTCCGGGCAAACGGGCCGGTCGCGCGGGCATCCAATAAACGGCCGGTCGCGCCGGTCACCTGCATGTCGATCCAGAGGCAGTCGGGCGGCATCCCATCCGCCACACGATCGGCCCACTCGACCACCACCGCACCACCCGCGGGCAACTCCGCAAACCCCAAGTCAAGCAGCTCCTCGGCGCCGGACAAGCGGTACGCGTCAATGTGGTAGAGCAGACAATGGCCCGAGTATTCGTGAATCAGTGTAAAAGTGGGGCTGGTGACCTTTCGGACATCTTCGACTCCGATCCCCCGAGCCAAACCCTTTACGAACTGCGTCTTGCCCGCTCCGAGCCGGCCCACCAACGCCATGACGACGCCCGACTCGAGCAACACGCCAAGTTGCTCCGCGATGGCTTGAGTCCGCTCGGGCCCATCGCTTTCGATGGCGAGGTTTTCGGATGCGGCGTTCAATGGATGTACCCCGTCGGCTGAATCGTCTTGAGCGATCCATCCGCCGCCTCAAGATGAAATCCCTCCTCGACGACGCGCCCCACGCGAATCAACGCGACGGCGTTGGGCAGTGCAGCGTGCGCATCCACGGCCAGCAGCAGCTCGAAATCTTCACCGTCGCTCAGGGCGTGATCCAACGGGCTGCGTCCCGTGGATTCCGCAAGTCGGAGCGCCGCGTCGCTGATCGCATTGCCCAATCGGGATTCCTCAAGAACCGCGCCGACACCCGACGCCTGGCACAGGCGCCAAAGATCCAACGAAAGACCATCGCTGATATCCATCATGGCATGCAGCGACGCGCCGAGACCTTGGGCCAAGGTCTTGGCTTCGCTGATTCGAGGCACAAAGGTCAAATGATGCCCCGCCCGACTCCCACCGAGCGGACCCGTCACAAGAAGCGCATCGCCGGGTTGGGCGTGATCGCGCCGAACCGGCGCAACATCCGGGTACGGCTCGGCCACGACGACCGCATCCAATGCGATGGGATGGTCCCAGGACGTCGTATCCCCGCCCACGATGGGCACGCCCAACCGGTTGGCCTCATCGAACGCGCCTTCGAAGATGCGCTTGAGAACCGCCATCGGCCGCTCCCGAGACCACGCCACGGAAATCGTCATCGCCGTCGGCCGTACGGCCATCGCGGCACAATCGCTGGCGCAGCACGCCACGACCTTGCGCCCGACCAGCGCCGGGGCGTCGTACTCCAAATCAAAGTGCACACCCTCCAACAGCATGTCCGACGACATGAGCATCGAATCACGGCGGGTCGCCAGCGACGCCATGTCGTCACCGATACCGAGGATCACGGAATCGGCGGCACTGAGCTGCGTGGCGAGCCAATCGACGAACTCGGTCTCGAAATCACCCATCGGAGGCCATTGTACCGCACCGGCTACGAACGGGTAAGCCGCGTAGGCGTTTGGCGCGGAAGGGATACCACCAAGACAAGACGACACCGGGGAGAGGCGTTTTTGGAGGGGGACCGACCGGATTCGAAAGCCGGCGTGCCCCGCAAGGGTCAGGGCCGCGGTGATGCCTTGGGGTGTTGGGCCGATCGACGGCAATCTACTATACTGGCCCGGTGGAAACGCGTCCACAACAAGGGCGCAGAACATCACCCGGTATCACACGCCGGGAACCTGGTCGGAGTTGATTTCATGAATGAAGCCCTGTTTGCGTTGCTTGGAATGATGGTTGGCGCGGGCACGACCGCCTTCGTGCTGAACCGGTATCAAGCGCGACGGGACCGCCGCAGCAAGGAACAGGAGGCAGCAGCCCAGCAGCAGTTGCGCCAGGAACGCGAAATATGGCTGGAGCTGGTCAAATCCCATGTGGAACAGTTGTCACGCAAGGCTCTGTCTGCCAACACCGAGGATTTTCTCAAACTCGCGCAAACCCGGTTTCAGAATCAAACCGAGCAGGCGGAACAATCGCTGGAAGCCAAGAAGAAGCTGATCGACGGTCGGGTCGAAGAGATCGACAAGAAACTCACCAGCCTCAACACCCTCCTTCAGCAAAGCGAGCGACAGCGGGCCGAAGCCCACGGGGGGATCAAAGCGCAACTCGAGAAAGCCACCATCGCCACCAATCAACTCCAGGCTACGACCGGCCAATTGCGCGAGGCGCTGGCCAGCTCCAAGAGCCGCGGCCAATGGGGCGAGCGCATGGCCGAGGACGTCCTCCGGCTGGCGGGCTTCGTTGAAAATGTGAACTACTACAAGCAACGACGCCTGGAAGGCGGCACCATCCCCGATTTCACGTTCCCCCTACCCGGCAAGCAATGCGTGCACATGGACGTGAAGTTCCCTTTGGACAATTACATCAAGACCCTGGAAGCCCGCGACGACGACGCCCGCAACGACGCCAAGAACCAGTTTCTTCGAGACGTTCGCGCAAGAATCAAAGAGGTCACGACCCGCGACTACATCAATCCGGCCGACGGCACGGTCGACTACATGCTCGTGTTCATCCCCAACGAGCAGGTGTACGGCTTCATGCACCAAAACGACAACACGCTCCTGGACGACGCGCTGCGCAATAAGGTCGTGCTCTGTTCGCCATTGACGCTCTACGCGATTCTCGCGGTCATCCGACAGGGTGTGGACAATTTCCGGCTCCAGGAATCGTCGCGGGAAATCCTCAAGCTCCTGGCCGACTTCAAGAAACAGTGGGCAAAATACGTAGGCGCTACGGAGAAGATGGGTGAAAAGATCGAAGCGGCCGGAAAGGAGTACAGGACGCTCACCGAGACGCGAACGCGCATGCTCGAGCGACAACTCGACAAGATCGAGAATCTCCAGGAACAACAACTCGACAATGACGCCGGGGCGCCATCCAACATACCCGCGTTGCCGGCGGATCAATAGCGGTAGCTCGTTTCAGAGCGCCGGACGCAAGCCCGGTGACATCCTGTCCCCGCATGGTCCGCCGGCTGGTGCCGGCGGCTCTGATGCGGCGGGCACCAGCCCGCCGGACATGTCGCGGATTGAAGTACTTGGCATGCCAGGGATGCGGGTGGAGCGATCGCGATTGACCCGGTACACTGAGTGCGATGACCATGAAGGAACTCGCGATAGCTTGGCGCGGCTCGCGATGGCAAGATGCCCAGTGGCCGAACTGGCTGTGGACGCCCTATGAAGATTTATACCAAGTCCGGCGACGACGGCACGACGGGCCTTTATGGTGGTGCTCGGGTGGCCAAGGACAGCCCGCGGGTGGTCGCGTACGGCGCGGTTGACGAGACGAACGCCGCCATCGGAGTGGCCGTCGCCGCGTGCGACGATGAGGAATTGATCGGATGGCTCCGCGCCATCCAATCGGATCTGTTTGTTCTCGGCGGGGAACTGGCCAATCCGAAAGCGGACCCAGCCGTGCCCTCGCTGGCTTCGGATCGCATTGACGCAATGGAAGAGCTCATCGATCGGATTGAGCGGGAGCTGGACCCGGTAAAATGGTTCGTCCTCCCCGGAGGCGCCGCCCCGGCGGCCGCTTTGCACTTGGCCCGCACGGTGTGCCGCCGGGCTGAGCGGGAACTTGTTTCGCTGGGACAATCGGAATCGATACGCCCGCAGCCTGCGGTCTACCTGAATCGCCTGAGCGATTGCCTGTTCGTCATGGCGCGGCTGGCCAATCGCCGAATGGGCACCGAAGACATCCCCTGGTCCGTCGGAGATCGATGACCGCTGGACACCACAACCACGGCCTCTTAGCCGCAAACATGCCGCGACGGCGGCTGGCGGCCATCATGGCCGCGTCTGCGCTGCCGGCAAGGAACGCGCAGCGCGAGCAAGACCGACGACAGGAGCAAATGACTGCTGGACGAAATGGGCCAAACCTTTGCCACGCCCGGATCGTACCATAACCGTGAGCCAGGCCTGCCCGTAATGGAAGTCGATCCACCCCCCAACCTGCAAAAACTTCGCCCGCTGCACGTGGCGTCCCTGGTGCTGTTTTTCATCACGGTGGGGGGCGGCTACATGCTGCTCAGCGCTGCTGAATCGCCCGGTCTGGTCGATGGCGCTATCGAATGGCATGCGCAATCACCGCTGCGAGCCGTAGTGCGTTTGCTCTGCATGAATTACGCCCACCCGACGATCCACCAGGGCGCCATCAAGGTCTACTTGCTCGGCTTGGGCGGCGCGTTGGCCTGTGTCGTGCTTGGGATCGCCCTGTTGGCGCAGCCTCTCAACAGCTCGGGGCCGATCGAACCCTCCCATGGATGCGCCCCGGTCGGCGCCGACAAAAAGCGGCTCGGAGCCAAAGCCAAGGCGCACATTTCACCCACAACGGCGTCGCAGGCGATGCTCGGCCTCTACGTTTTGTGGTCCTTCGCAAGCGGCCGTTGGTCGGACGCTCCGGACGTCGCGCTCGGTGCCAGCGTCCTTCTAGCCGTCCACGCCCTGTGGCCGCTGGGGCTTTCGTACTGCCTGAATCAACGGGCCGCACGCATCGCGAGCGGTGCCTTGCTGGGCATCACCGCGATAGCAGCGCTGACCGCCATCTGGTACTTCCACGGCAGGAATCCCACGATCAGGGCCAAGTTTCC
>JBHHUB010000056.1:0-20648 GCA_046753625.1 Phycisphaerae bacterium
TCGCGTTGCAGGTTTCCGCACCGTCGCAGAACTGGCCGTTGTCACAGGCCGCGTCGCTTGGCGTGTTGTCGCAGGAATTGGTGGCTTCGTTGCACGAGTCCGTCGTGCAGGCCACGGCGTCATTGCAATCTACGGCGGTCCCCGCCTGGCACCCAAGCGTCGCGTTGCAGGTTTCCGCGCCGTCGCAAAACAGGCCATTGTCGCAGGCCGCGTCGTCCGGCGTGTTGTCGCAGGAATTGGTGGCCTCGTTGCACGAGTCCGTCGTGCAGGCAACGGCGTCGTTGCAATCCACGGCGGTGCCCGCGACACACGTCCCGGCCGAGCAAACCTCGGCTCCGTTGCAGAAGATTCCGTCGTCACAGTCTGCATCGGCCTGGCACCCGCCCGTGCACGGATTGTTGCCGACGCTATCGATGTGCAGCGACCAGGAATTCAGCGTGCCGCCATCGGCCGACACGCTATCGTACACGGTGATCACCCATGCGCCGGCCGAATCCATCCCGTCAAAGGCGGACAGCGATTGCTCCGGCGTGTAGTTCGGGGGCGAGGACAGGTTCGTCGCGCATTGCGATTCGATCGCGCCGCCGGTTCCCTCGTCGTCCAAAATGATTCCGCTGAAGTTGTCGTTGCTGCATCCAAAACTGGATGCGGGGACACCGGGCCGATCGATCACGGTGACCGTCGTACCCAGGTGCGACACCGTCACCGTCAAGTCCCCCACCCACGTATGGCTGATATCCAAGTCGACATCAATATCACCGATGACGACCGAATCAGGCACGTTGATCGTGTCCGTCGCGGGATTGCCCGCGCCGCCGCCGTCGGGGATCGTGGCACCCGGTGCATTCTGGTACACCGTCGGATTGCCGGCGGTACCGCTGCCGCAATCCGTGCCGTCGCCCATGTAGAAGCCGCCCGAAGCCGCGCAGGCGGCCGGATTGTCAATGCTGCAGGATTGGCCGGTGCAACATGCGCCTTGCCCCTGGCAGGTTCCACCAATGCACGTTTGCCCAGGAGGACAGGAAATCGGCGTGAAGGAACAGGAACCGGCCGAACAAACATCAGTCGTACAGGGATCACCGTCGTCGCAATCGGCGTTGGTCGCGCAGCCCGGTCCGACCAGTTGCAGCGAATTGATGGCATCGATGCGACCGAACCCGAACGAACGGTCAAAACCGGTAGCGCCCAAGTCGAGCGCCCCGTCGCGAATGATTTGCCGCACCTCGGCCGGCGTGAGGGTCGGATCCGCGCTAAGAATCAGCGCGGCAAGGCCCGCGACATGAGGCGTTGCCATACTGGTTCCACACTTGGAGGTGATGCTCGTCCCGCCCGCCGCATTGGATGCTGAAAACGTATCGCAACCCGGCGCCACAACATCAAGAAAATCGCTCTTGTTGCTGAAGCATACGAGGCTGTCCACCGTGGGATTGTTGTCAACGCAGATGCCCCAGTTGAACGAAGAAGAGGAGTTGGCGCAATTCGGGAAATCCGCATCGTACGTGGCGCCCACCGAGATAACCTGCGATCCACAGGCCGGCGTACCCATCGCGTTGGCGAAGCCGTCATTGCCGGACGCTGCGACCACGACGACGCCGGCATTGACCGCGTTGTTGGCCGCCGCGGCGCCGCTGTCCGAATCGCACGTGCCCGCGAATTGGCCGCCGCCCAAACTCATGCTGATGATGTCCGCCTGACCTCCGGCGCCCGTCTGATCCGCACAGTAATTGATACCCGCGATCACATTGGAAAATGTCCCGCTTCCCGCCGCATCCAAAACCTTGACCCCAATCAACGTCGCATTGGGCGCTATCCCCTGAAACGGCCTGGACGTGCCGCATACCGTCCGCGATATTCCCGTTCCGCCCACGGCGGTACCCGCGACATGCGAGCCGTGCCCGTTGTCATCCTCGGGGTTGTTGTCGTTGTTGACGAAATCGCGACCGGCGGCCGTGTCAATACGAGCGGCGTACATCTGGTTGTCAGAGTCGATGCCCGTGTCGATGATGCAAACACGAACATTGGCACCGCTGGCGTTGAGCCCCGCCCCCGTGATCTGACTTTGCAACGCCCGAATCAGCGGCGTGCTATCGTCCATATACGCGTGGACGATCTTATCGCGCTCGACGCGAACCACGCCGGGCATACGGCGCAACGCCGGAAGCTGCGACAGCGGAAGGTCTCGAATGTTCACGACATTGGGCAAAACCTTGCTGTAATCGTACTTCTGATAGGCGCCAAACTGCTGGCTGAACGTCTGCACGTTCGTGCGCTGCACGGCTCCGCGGTTGATCGACGGGTCAAAATGCACGAGAACGCTGACCCGCTCGCCTTGTCCATCTCCAAAATCAACCGATGGCACATTCTCAAGCGACGAACCAACGGGAATCGCCTTGGGCCATGCAGGCTGATCGCCTCCCGATAGGGCCCGGGCGGCCGGCACGCCGAAAGCCAGGGCCACGACGGCCACGGCACTAACAAAAGACCCAGAACTCCTCCAACACTTCTCGAATTGCGCACATAACCTCATCGACTTGTCACTCCCTTGCTAAACCAAAAGAATTGGTACAGATTCGTGGCCCGCCACAAAACGCGGGCACCGAGAAGAAAACAATGCAAGCTCTTTCGAAGTCTTCATTGTCGAGCACCGACGCGTGAGCGAACGCGGATCGCCCGGCCGCCGGAACCGGCGGCCGGAGAACTTATGATCAAGCGCACCAGGGCCAACCAACTTGTCGGCCGAAGGACTAATCTGACTCGGCCTAAGCCGCAAGTCCGAGCATAGCAACACAGAAAACGACAAGCAAGAGAAAAGCCGCTGCCGGAGAAGGTTTCCCAACGTCAACCGACCACGGCAGAATCGCTCCATCTTACCCAATTTAACACTATCGAAGTATACATTGGCCGATCAGGCGCAACTGCCTCGCGCCATTTTGGTGGACCGACGGATCTTAACCGATCAGCGCGGCCTCGGTATCCCTGGCCATGCCGGTCGCTATATTGGGCGTCATGTCGGACGCATGGGTCGGAAAAATCTCAGCGCTGGCGGCAGCGTTCACCTGGTCGCTGGCGCTGATTCTGTTCAAGCGGAGCGGAGAGACTCTGCATCCGCTTGCCCTCAACGCCTTTAAGAATACGGTCGGCCTGCTGCTGCTGATGGCCACGCTCGTATTTGCCGGGGAGGACCTGACTGTACTGGTCACGGCTCCCCCAGGAGATCTGTGCATCCTCATCTTAAGCGGCATCGTGGGCATCGCGGTTGCCGATACGCTCTTGTTTCATAGCCTGAATCTGCTTGGCGTCGGCCTGCTCACGATTGCGGAATGCGCCTACGCCCCGTCTGTCGTCGCAGTGGCGTGGTTCTTCCTGGGCGAACGGATCACAGCCTACCAGTATATCGGGGGCGCCCTGATTCTGCTTGCGGTGCTCCTGTGCGCAGGGCACAATCCGCCCATGGGGCGGACGCGCGGACAGGTGCTTGGGGGCATGGCGCTCGGCTTAACCGCCATCATGCTCATGGCCATCGGCATCGTCGTCGCCAAGCCCGTGCTGGAGGATTCCCCGCTGATCCTCGCGTCCACACTTCGCCTAGCCGGCGGCTCGTTGATCCTGATCGTGTGGATGGCGGTGCGGCCGGATCGCGCGCGGTATTTTGCGGTCTTTCGGCCCACGCGCGTTTGGAGAATCTGTATCCCCGCGTCGGTGTTGGGTACCTACCTAGCGATGATCTTTTGGGTGGCGGGGTTCAAGTACGGGCAGGCGGGCGTCGCGGCGGTGCTGAATCAGACCTCGACCATCTTGGCGCTGGTCTTCGCCACGCTGATCCTTAAGGAACCGTTTACGAAGCGAAAGGCCACCGCCGCCATCGTCGCCCTGGCGGGCGTGATCATCATCACCGCCTATTCGGGCGGTTGACGGTAGAGTTGGCATGATCGCATCGAAAAGGTCGAAGCAGGCTCGCTCCTGTACAGCGGCCGGAAAACCCGCTGTTCACGGCGGCTATGGGTCCGGCAAATCGCCACGATCGCGCCATTGCGCCGCTTGATCCGGCTTCTTCCACTGCTCATAGAGTTGCACCAGATGATTGGCCACGCGCACGGTCCGCTCGTGATCGGCCCCCAGTGAAGCGGCCAGCGCCTGGTGAGCCGAGAGGAGCATGGTCTCGGCGGCGGGCAAGTCCGGCTTGGTCAGGAGGCACTCGCCGTAGTATCCGCGAAACACCGCCAGGAGCCAATGCTGTTCGGGGAGAATCCCGGCGGCGCCGTCTACCACACTTTGGAACAGCTCCAGCGCCTCTTGCGTTGCGCCCAGCGCCGACAGGGCGCGGGCCAGGTTGTTCATCGCAATCAGTGTGTTGGGGTCGGATTCCCCAACGGTTTTCCTATAAGCATCAACCGCGGGCAGGAGGAGGTCACGGGCCTGGGCAAACCGGCCTTGGTTGAAATAGAGCATCGCCAGATTGCTCGTCGTGGCCAAGACGCGCGGATGCTCCGCCCCCAAGGAGGCGGTCTGGGAAGCCAGCAACCTCAATTGAATCGCCTCAGCCTTGTCGAAACGGTTCTGCTTGGTGTAGAGCAGCCCGAGATTGTGCAGGTAATCGAGCGTTTCCTCGTTTTCCGGGCCGAGCAGTTCGGTACTCGTATCAACCGCGGTGACCAGAAGCAACTCAGCCTTGTCCAGTTTTCCGATGTCGGTGTACAGCAAGGCCAGGTTGTTCATCGCATCGAGCGTCTGGGAATGTTTCTCGCCCAACGTGATGATCGAATGTTCCAACGCCTTAGCCAGCAAAGGTTCCGCATCGCTGTAGCGACCCTGGCCACGGTACAGCAGGCCGAGGTTGGACTGAACCGTAATGGTCTCCGGATGCGTCTCGCCCAAGACGGCCATACGCCTGGCAAGGACGCTTTGGTACAGAGATTCAGCCTCTTCGGTTTCGCCCAGGTTATCCAGCGTCGACGCCAGGTTGCTCATCGCAATCATCGTCTGGGGATGCGTCTCGCCGAGAACGCGGCGACTGATCTCCAAGGTCGTGCGGCAGATAGGCTCCGCTTCTTCGAACCGACCGAGCCGAACCAGCAGCACGGCGAGATTGTTGTTGTAGCTCAGCGTCCAGGGGCTTTCCGGCCCCAGTTCCTTTTCGCTACGCGTGATAAGATCGCGGTAAAAGCGCTCGCTGTCGTCAAGGCGTCCCAAATCGGAATAGACCGCAGCCAGGTCGTTCATCGCGTTGAGCGTGTTGGGATGCGATTCGCCGAATCCGTCGACGCAAACTTTGAGCAATCGGCTGAAGATGCCTTCCGCCTTCTGAAGCTCACCAAGATCGTGATACAGCTTGCCGAGGTTGCTATCGACGCCGACGGACGCAACCTGGTCTTCAAGACCGAGTCCGGTGAGAATCTTCTTGGCACGCTGCAGATATTTCTGGGCCTCATCGTTGTCGCCCCGCTCGTGAAGAATGCCACCGAGGGCGTTGTAGCTAGATGCCGTGTGGGCGTCATTGAGTCCGAACACCTCCTCGCGAATGCGAACGGCCGAGCGCAGGTGCTCTTCGGCCACGGGCAAACTCCCGAGGCTGGCGTAGGTGATTCCGAGCGTGTGGTGCACGGCCGCTCGAATTTCCGGCTCGCTGGCCAGGTCCGTATCGATGCGTCGGGCGGTCTGATCGATCAATTCGCGAACCGTGACGTCCTTGCGTTCTTGCAGCGGATCCGCGGCGGACAGCATGTGTTGCAGGAACACGATCACCCGCTCAGCCTTGCGCCGCTCGACGGTGGCTTTTTCCGTCTGCGCCTCGGCCCGGGCCAGCGCCGACTGCGTGCGGACCAGCCCCACGTACGTTCCGATCGTACCCGCGGTGATGGATAGAATGAGCAACACCGTCGCCGCCACACCGACCTTGTGTCGTTGAACGAACTTGCCGATCCGGTAGGAAACGGTGTCGCGCCGGGCGCGGATGGGCAGCCCCGCCAAGTACCGGTTGATGTCGTCGGCGAATTGCTCGACCGAGGTGTACCGGCGATCCGGATTCTTTTGCATGGCCGTCAGCACGATCGTGTCCAGGTCGCCTTTCAGACGCCGGTACAACTTTTCCGGCTGCGTCCCGCGCAACGAACTCACCGACGCGGGCGTGATCCGAACCGCCGCACCGTCTCCGTTCTCGATCTCGCGTGTCTGACGAACAACCGTGCTCGGCAGGTCGGGATCGACCTCGCAGATGACTTGTTCCATAGCGCCGCGGTGGCGCCGACTGACCTGGTACGGCCGGTGTCCGGTGAGCAGTTCGTAAAGAATCACGCCCAGGGAGTAGACATCGCTGCACGTCGTAATCCGTTGGCCTTGGATTTGCTCCGGACTGGCGTACTGAGGCGTCATGATCCTTTGCGAGGCATCGGTGACAGTGGCATGGTTTTGACCCTGCTCGCCCGAGAGGATCGTGGAGATGCCGAAGTCCACGAGTTTGCAGACGCCGTCACGGGTAACAAGAATGTTGCCCGGCTTCAAGTCGCGATGCACAATCAGGTGGCGGTGGGCGTGTTGAACCGCCGAGCACGCGTCGAGAAACATCTTCAATCGCTGCTCTATGGAAATGTGGCGTTCGTCGCAATAGCGGTGGATCGGCGTGCCGTCGATGAATTCCATGACCAGGTACGGCGACCCGTTGGCCGCGGCACCGCCATCGAGAAGCTTCGCGATGTTCGGATGGTCCAGGTTCGCCAGCGTCTGCCGCTCCTGCCGAAACCGCCGCAGAATGTCGTCGGTCGCCATGCCGGGCTTGATGACTTTGACGGCCACCTCCCGATCGAACTCCCCATCGCTGCGAACCGCCGCATAGACGGCCCCCATTCCTCCCGACCCCACCATGCGGACCAAACGATAGCGTCCCACTTCGGTGGGCATGGGAGATGCGTCGAGCACGTCCGCGAGAATCTCAAAAGCCGCACCGCGGGAGGGTGGATCGAGAAAGGGAGTGGTCCGCTCGTCGGAATCCAGGAGCCCCTCGACGTGCCGGCGCAGTTCAGCGTTGCCACCGCAGGCGCGATCGAGAAAGACGGCTCGCTCCGACGGGTCGACATCGAAACACTGCTCCAAGATGGCCTTGACCTGCTCCCACGTCTTACCCCTCAACTTCTTGTCCTCCTTCGATTTCACGGCGCAACCACGCCCGAGCCATACGCCATTGACGACGAATCGTCCGCGAGGAAACGCCCAGCATCACACCGATCTCCTCCTCGCTGCAACCGCCGAAGAACCGCATTTCGATAATCGTGCTCCAGCGCGGCTCGAACGCCTGCAGCCGTTTGAGCGCGTCATCCAATGCAATCAAATCCAACGCCTGCTCCGCATACAACGCAGCCTCGGCATCCAAGGGGACGCGTTTACCCCCGCTGCTTCGCTTTTGGGCAGTCTTGCGACGGGCGTGATCGACGAGGACATTGCGCATCGCCTTGGCAGCCAGCCGCAGCAGATCCTGCTTTTCGATCCGTTTGTCGTAATCCCCCTTAATCAGGCGCATATAGACTTCATGCACCAGGGCGGTCGGTTGAAGCGTGTGCCCCGGGCGTTGCCGCCGCAGATAGCGACCGGCCAGGGAATGCAATTCATCGTAAATCGCCGGGAGCGGGGCATCCGGCTCTTGCGCGTCGAGTTTTCGGGTGTCAGCCATGCCAACCCAACAAAATCGCTACAACCGCTAAAAAGGTTGTCCCGTCTGGGGGGAAGATGCGTTTCTACAGATGAACAGAAGCGCTGTTCCGCATTCGCCACGATCATCATACCACGATTCGTGGCGACCCGCCCGTTCCACCACGAACAATTGCGGGCGAAATCGCGGAACAGCATGGCGCGAGAGGCTTGTGGGGCCGGGCGAACGGCCTCGACCTACCGTTTGCAGGCCCCCGAGCTCTCGCGCTTTTCGGACGTTAACCAAGGATGACGTGTGTGGACCGGAGGGGAACATCGGCGGGCAGCACCCGGGGGGGAGCCGCTGCGTGATCGATGAATTGATTTGGGGGGGGAGATGGGTTTGGGGGGACAGAGGGGGTGCGGAGGCTGCTTGGGGGCAAATAGCTCCAGGCCGCCCTTCCGCCCCCCTTTGTACTGCGCTGAGTTTGGCCCGCCTGGCGCCCGCGTCCAGCCGGAAGGCTATCAATCCGTACCGCGCCCGTCACGAAGCGTCCGGCAGGGTACGGGGTGTGGCCATTTTGTTGTGGCATCGTAGGTCGCGCATACGAATGGGGTGGTTTCCTGCCACCGCAACCGAGCAAGAGGGGCGGTAGAAGCAGCCCTGCCCGTGGCATACCACAATGCGTGCATGACCGGGTTCGCGGCGGTGGATGCAGACCGACGGTGGTGAATGCAGGCCGACGGTGGTGAATGCAGGCCGAAGGCCTGCGCTATCGTAGCCGGGGGCAAGCGTAGCGCCGCCCCCGGGTAGCGCTGCCGTGAAGCCGCCCGACCCCGTAGGGGTCGTCTTTTCCGTGATGTATACGCGGCTTGGTGCTTAGCCGACCCTTACAGGGTCGTAGCGCGTACGGTGTCGGTGACCGTGGGTCCGCTCGGAAGCGGACCCACGGCTACTATGGTGCAGCCTTTCAGGCTGTCAGGCTGCTATAGTGCAACCTTTCAGGCTGTCAGGCTGCGGGAAAGGGCGAACGGCGCGCCATCCACCTGACGTGTCATGCGCCTTGCCACAATCGCTGGCCACACCCTGATTCAGTCCCGTTGGGCCATTTCCTTGACGTACAAGCGGTTTTGTCGTCAAATACTCGGGCTTTCCCTCGTCAACTCGGGTTGCGGACCTGAGTCGCGAGAAGAAACCCCCATCCGGTTGGACGCTGGGAGCGTTTTCCGGCATAGGTATGGGGTCTGGGCGATGGTCTACAGGCGGAGGCGGCGGGCGAATGCGAAGTAGAACAAGCACGGTGCTGATTCTTGTGGCGGTCATGGCGCCACCTTCGACCTCCGGTGCGCCGCCCATAGGCGATGCGCGCCTGGCTGCGGCGGGGCTCACGAAGTTCTGGACCGCGACCGTTCCGCTCGTACCACAGGATCGAGTGGATGCCGTGTATCGCGTGGATGACACCGTCTATGTGATCAGCCGGAACGGCTCCATTTACTCGTTGCAGGCGGACGTGGGTCTGATCCGCTGGGCGGAAAAGCTTGCCGCCCCGGACAGCCTTATTCGCAAGCCCATCCATTTCTGGACGAGTCGGGGCGATGGGCCGGTCGGCATTCTGGCCGGAGAAGGTTTTTTTGTGCTGGATCGCTATTCGGGCGACCGGCTCTTTCACGCCGTCGACGAGCTCAATCTTGGGGGCCGGCTCGCCGCCGCAGGGCGATCGGTTTTCGCGGGTGGGTTGGATGGGCGTGTTCGATCGCTCAAGCTGCTGGGAAACGGTGGCCAAGAGGTGCTCGAACGCTGGCAGATCGCCGTGGGTTCTCCGGTAACGGCCGCGCCGCTCCTATTCGGTCAGCAAGACATTTTGTTTGCAGCCCAATCGGGCTTGGTGATCGCTTGTTCGGCGATCGACAAGTCGTTCCGCTGGCGATTTCGTGCTGGCGGCGGCGTTTTCGGTGACCCCGCCGTCAATGGCAGCGGCGTGTACGTGGCCGGGATGGGCGGATCGCTCTACAAGCTGGATGGTCGCAGTGGGCAGTTAGTCTGGCGCGTTCGGTTTCCCGGCCCGCTGGCGGAGGGGCCGGTGGCGACGAGCTCGCGCATCTATCAGCATTGTGATCTCAACGGCCTGTTTTGCGTCGATGCGGCTTCCGGTCAAAAGCTTTGGAACCTCAAGAGCGGCAAGGCGTTTCTGGCCGAGCTTCCCGGTCGGGTGGCCGCGCAGATGTCTGATGGCCGCTTGGTACTCGTGGATAATCAGTCCGGAACGATTTTGGCCGAGTTTGATGCCGGTGAGGCGGTTACCGCGGCGGAGAATCGGTACGACGATGCGATCTATCTCGCCTATGCGGACGGGCGGGTCGTTTCCCTCAGGCCGTCTGGTTCGGGCTACCTGACCGGTGCGAAGGCGGAGGCCGCTCGTGACAGGTTGAGATTGCCTCCGACGGCGGCGAATCGGGGCGAATCTTCGGCGTCGCCTTCCGCATCCCCGCCGCGTGCCGACGATTCGGATGTGGATATCCTGCGCAGTCGGCGTGACAAGAACTAGACGGGGTTAGCGGTCAGCGTTCAGCCGGACTTGGGGCGGCCGTGTTCATCGGTAATCACGCCATGGATACAACGAGGCGCTCCGGGCCTTACGGCCTCGAAACTCAGCACGACGACAATAGTACGGCTTACTGACGGCTGACAGCTTTCCCTTCCTCATTACCGAGCAAAACGATGGCCTCCCTGAACATCCAACGAGCACTCATCAGCGTTTACGACAAGCGGGGCATCGTTCAATTCGCTCGCGCATTGTCCAGCGAATTCGGCGTCGAGATCATTTCCACCGGCGGCACGGCCCGGCTGCTGAAGGAAAACAAGGTTCCGGTGACGCTGGTCGAGGAGGTCACGGGCTTTCCGGAGATGATGGATGGGCGCGTCAAAACGCTTCATCCCAAGATTCACGCCGCCATCCTGGCCGATCGCGACAATCCCGAGCACATGCGTCAGTTGGAGCAGCAGGGGATCAAGCCCATCGACATGGTCGTGGTGAATCTCTATCCGTTTGCGGAAACGACCAGGGACCCCGATTGTGCGTTCGAGAAGGCCATTGAAATGATCGACATCGGCGGGCCATGCCTGATCCGGGCCGCGGCCAAGAATCACAAACATGTGTTGGTGGTGCCCGATGTGTCCTTCTATGACGACGTCCTCGATGTGCTTGGTCATCCTTCAGGCGCCGAGCAGTTGGCCGCCTGTCACGCCATGTCCGCCTGCGCGGCGTTTGGATTGACGGAGGCGTACGACGAAACCGTGGCCGATTGGCTGGCGGAACAGGTCGGTCCCCATGAATTCGCGGACGTTGCGCTTCGCTACGGCGAGAATCCGCATCAAAACGCCTTTTTCACCACCGTGCCCGCGGACGATTGCGGCGAAGCGAGTCTCGGCAAGGCTGCGGTCGTTGGTGAATCCGAAGTCGGACTATCGTACAACAACTACACGGACGCCGCGGCCGCGTTGGAAGTCTGCAAGGAATTGACCAGGGCCAACCGGGCCGAAGGCCGCGCCGTCTGCACCTTCATCAAGCATACCAACGCCTGCGGGGTCGGTGTGGCGGATGATCCCGCGGAGGCCTACCGTCGGGCCTACCTTGGCGATCCCAACGCGGCCATGGGGGGCATTCTTGCCTGCTCGTTCGAAGTTACCAACGACTTCGCCGACCTTGTCATGCACACTTATGATCGGCTCGGCAAGCAGGCCGGCGCGGGTGGGTTTTTCGCCGAGGTGTGGATGGCTCCCGCGTTCGCTGAGGGGGCCGTGGAGGTCATCAGTTCGGCAAAACCGTGGGGCCGGCGCGTCCGCTTGCTCGAATTAGGTGACATGTTGGCGGCACCAGATGATCACGATCGAGAAGACAAGACCATTGTCGGCGGCATACTTTCGCAGTCTCGCGACTTGCTTGGCCTCAACGAGGATCAATGGGAGGTGGTAACGCGGCGCGCGCCTACCGATGCCGAATGGGCTGATTTGCGGTTGGCGTGGCTGGTTTGCAAGCACACGAAGAGCAACGCGATCACGATTTGCCGGGACAACATGCTCATCGGCAACGGTGCCGGGCAGATGTCCCGCGTGATGAGTTGTCGGATTGCGACCTGGCTGGCCAAGGAAAACGGGCACGGAGATCGATTAGCCGGCGCGGTAGCGGCTTCGGACGCGTTCTTCCCCTTTTCCGATGGACCGGAAATCCTCACCAACGCCGGCGTGCGGGCCATCATCCAACCCGGCGGCTCCAAACGCGACGACGATTCCATCTCGACTTGCAACGAGCGCGATGTCGCCATGATCTTCACGGGTACGCGGCACTTCAAGCATTAGACCTGTCCTATGCTTGTTCTGTGGAGTTGGCTCAATCATGAGTAGCCCAGCCGCCCTCGGCTGGGTTCTTGCTGGACACGGCGGAGGGCCGCTGTGCCCCGCGCCGCACCTCAAAGCACGTCTTCGATCAACACCAGCGTCGGCCGTCCCATGGAATCGCGGATTTCGTGGACGATCTTCCGTGTGTCGGTGACCTCGCCGGGCCGCAGGATGAACAACACGCGATCCGGTCGGCTGTTGGATTGCAACGCCTCGATGGCCGGGGCGAAGAACACCGGATGGTACATCGTGTAGAACTTCCCGAATCGCGTGTAGAGATCCCACTCGCCGGGATTGTGTACGCTTCGCGGCTCGCGGAACCACCGCGCGGGGTCGTAATCCGTGGCCACCAGCATCACGATGTAGGGCATGTTCATGCCCTTGTTCGTGCAAAAGATCGCTTCATATTGATCCCACCGCGGCTTGAGCCACGCGCCCGCCTCGACGAGATCGGCGTGGAATTCCCGGCGTACCTCCGGCAAGTGCCGGGCCTTGGTCATGTAGTACGCGGCATGGGCGGCCGTAGATGCGCCCATGGTCAGCAAAAGCAGGCCGAATGCAAGGCGAGCGACGCCCGCGTTTTTCGTACGTACCCACGCTATCGCGGATTGCGCCCCGATCGCGCAGACCAAGACCAGCCCGATCAACCCCGTGGCGCTGCGAAACGCATGAGGTCCTGGTGCGCTGAAGAGCAAGTCGCTGATCGGATAGAGTAAGACGAGCATCAACGCCGCGCGGTGGCTGGGCGATGCCACGCAACGCGACGCGCATCGGATGAATCCCAACGCCAGCAGCGGCAATGCATACCAGTGGAACGGGCCGATGCCCGGGACGCCCCGTCCGACATTCGCATCGCCGTGCAGGAAGAGGAAATCCGGGCTGAAGTGGGCGGCGTAGCGCGATAGAATCGCCCAAGCCGCGGCCCGCAGAGACGGGGCATCGTTCGTGATCCAGATCGACGCCGATCGCTTGGCGATGGCTGGATCAATCAGGTGCTTGATGGCCAGCGGTCCGAACAGTGCCATGAATGCGACAACGAAGACCGCACACGCCCGGCGCCGCGCGCTATCCTGGAACAGGTCGCGCCAGGCCCTCCGGTTGGCGACGAGCAAAACGATCAACATCACCGGGATGAAGATGCGAATCGACGGATAGCCGTAGCAGGCAACCGCGCAAAGGAGGCCAGACAGCCCGCACCGAATGGCGCGCGCGAGACCGTCGCCCGGGCCCGCGATCGGAAGCGACGCCCACAGCATGGAGCCCAAGGCGGCGGCCGTCAGCAGCGGGGCCACGCAGGCGTCGTGCCCGATGCGCGAGAGGGTGATCGCCCAGGGGTTCAGCGCCAAGAGCAAGGCCGCCATCAGCCCGATCCACCGGCCGAACAGTGCCGACGCGACCCAGTAGAGCGCAAGCACCGCCCCGATGCCGGCCGTCGCAACGGGAAGCCGGGCGGTCCAAACGCCAAGTCCGCCGACGGCCTGGAAGGGCATGGTCAGGTAGTAGTAGAGCGTACTGCGGTTGGCGCCCAAGCCGCGGCTGTAGAACATCGGCCACGAAACGCCGACCTGATCCATGCCCGTCCTAAGAAGGCAGTACGCGTTCCACGTACTGGCGGCTTCGTCCGGATGAAGCCCGGGCGGGGCGTCGGCCAGCCAAGGCAGCCGGAGCAACCCCGCCAGAAGCAGAATCATGGTCAGGGCAAACGCGGGTTGTCGATTCTTGTTATGACTCACGGCCGGAGCGACGCAAGCGGTTTCGCCGGGCGAGCGGGAAGCTGCCGCGCCGGCATGCGTTGCGTCATGATCTCCCGGCAAGGATGTTCTCACATACGCTCATGGCTACCCCAGACCCTTACCAGCCCGGCTCATCGCAGCTCGAGTTCGCGGCGACATCCGTGGCCGCCTTCCCGGCCCGGTCCCGCGTGGTCGTGACATCTTCGGGGATGTTTGGGGATATGCAAGCCACGCCACGATGGTTGGTCGGCGCGGGGGTGCTGCACGTCCGGGGGCGGATGGGGTACCGATTCAGAGCCGCGGGCGCAAGCCCGCGGACCCTGAGATGGCCGATCTTGCGATTGGGGCAGCATACTTTCAAGCGTTCCCTGTCGATCGGGAGATCGGCGATCCGAGGACCAACCGCGGTGGGATGTTACGGGCTGGCGCCGGGTACCGAGATGTCACCAGGTTTGCTCCAGATGCCGGGATGTCACCAGGCTTGCGCCAAGTGCTCTGAAGGGTGGCCGCAGCCGGTTCTGCAACGCAACCATGGGCGCAAACGATCCCCCATGGAACCCGGCACCGGCGTTGCAGGCCTGGATGTCGCGCTGATCTGACGAGAACGGGTCAGATTTCGCCGTTGGTGGCGAACAGATCCTGCTGGAGGATGAAGTCGCCCACGTCCTCTCCCAGACCTTGCAACAGGCCGCGCTGGAAGTTCAGCGCCGCCTTGTCGCATCGAAGGAGAAACGCAGGAAGCATACTCCCCATCGTGAGGACCAGCAGCCATTTCCGGATGCGAGGGTGACGTTTCATGACGTTGGCTCCCAAGACGAAACCCCGCCGTAACAACTCGGCTGAATTATACACCACGGAATCGGCTGAGGATGGACCATTTCGAAAAACGTAAGCATGCGCACAAAGACGGGCGCTGCCTGGTGTAGTCTCACCTGTTTCTGTACTGGCACCGGAAATCCTTCGATCCAACAGTTGTCCTGAGCCGCGGGCTTCAGCCCGCACGCCCGTGGCGGGTGGCCCAACAACCGGTACACGAAAGATGGGACCGCTCTCGTCGGGCCTTGTCCGTGGTCATTTGATCGGCGCACCGATGTGGCACAGCCGCCCTCCCCCGTGTCCGGCACCGCCCAGCCGAGGGCGGCTGGGCTACAGACGATCCAACCTCTCAAGACAAGCTTCATGCAGCACTACGATGTCTCCTGCACAGCCCCTCGAATCCTCCTAAGCCGGTCGAGCAGTGCGTCGAGTTGCTCCAGCGGAAAGACCGTCGCCGCGTCGCTCTTGGCATTGGGCGGATCGTCGTGAACCTCCATGAACAGCGCGTTGGTTCCGATCGCTACGGCCGCGGCCGCAAGCCTGCCGGCGAATTCCCGTTGGCCGCCACTGTGCGTGCCCGCGCCGCCGGGAAGCTGGCAACTGTGCGTCGCGTCGAAGACCACCGGTGCGAAGGCTTTCATCTGGATCAGCGCGGTCATGTCGTTGACGAGCCGGTTGTAGCCGAAAAACGTACCTCGCTCGGTGAAGAGGAAATTGCTGCAGCCGGATTCGGTGAGCTTGACCGCGACGTTGCCCATCTCCTCCGGGGATAGAAACTGACCTTTCTTGACGTTGACGCATCGGCCTGTCCGAGCCGCGGCGGCCAGCAAGTCCGTCTGGCGGCAGAGAAAAGCCGGAATCTGAAGGCAATCGAGCACTTCCCCGGCTGGACCGGCCTGATCCGGCGTGTGGATGTCCGAAACCACCGGAAGTCCCAGTTCCTTGTGAACCGCGGCGAGCGTGGATAGCCCCTCTTCGAGCCCGGGACCGCGGAAGCTGTTGATACTTGACCGATTGGCCTTGTCGAAACTGGCTTTGAACACCAGGGGTACCTGATGCCGCGTACAGATTCCGGCGATGGACTCGGCCAGCCGCAGGCTGTGGTCTCGCGATTCGATGACGCACGGACCCGCCAGCAGGGCGAGCGGGGCGTCCTCCGCGATCGTTACGTTGCCAATTTGTGCCCGCGTACACGGCATCATCGGGGATTCCTTCGGCGGCCTATTCCGCATTCCCACGAGACAATCGCGGTAAACGTAGGGTCTCACCCCCCAGGCGTCAACGGAGGGGGCGGATCAGGTTCAGGGGGGCATTTCCCCAGATATGGGCGAATCCGCACGAAATCCGATCGTTCGAGGGGGGCATCCATGTCTTGCCCTGGCGTCCGAATGGAGCACGACAGTACCGGTCAGAGCATGCAATCGACGTTTCTCGGACCTGCGAGCGGATTCCTTGGTTTCTGTGTCATATTGGCACGCTTCATGCTTATACGTCCTATAGATACGATTCGGAGACGGCAAAATGGTCATGCAAGGCGCGGACAAAGCAACGACGGCAACACGGGACGGCCACTGGCGGACCGTGGAGGCCGGCTCCGTGCGGGTGCATTCCTACGTCAACTGTCTTGGCGGTGCGGGCGGCGATTTCGTGGAGCTGCGTCAGACGCCGGGTCGCCACGTTGGATTGACGGTGGCCGATGTCTCGGGCCATGGCCCGGAAGCCGTGCCGGCTCGAAACGATGTGCTCAAAGAGCTGAGCGACATGGATGAGACGCAACGAAACGAGCAGCCTTGGCTGGAGCATCTCAACGGGCGTTTGTACCGCATGTTTGAGGGCGATCGTTTCTGTGCGGCCGTGAGCGTTCGGTTCGAATGCCCCGAAGCGAATGACAAAACTATGGCATCCGTGGCCGTGGCCGTGGCCGTGGCCGGGATGCCCGCGCCCCTACTCTTCAGCGCTGCCACCGGTTGTGTGGATCGCATCGGTGGCGGCGCCCTTCCCTTGGGCGCGATGGAAGAGGCGGACTACCTTCCCGATACCGTACACTGTGACGCCCAAGCCGGGGATATCATGGTCATTTTCACCGACGGCGTTTCGGAAGCTCATCTGGATTCAACCTCACTATTCGGCGATGATCGAGTCGAACGGTTGGTCCGATCGCTGGCCCCGTGCGGCGCGGAGGCCCTGTTGCGGGGATTGGTGGCGTCGGTACACAACTTCCTCGGCGGCGCTGAGGCCAACGATGACATGACACTGGCCGTTATTGAGTTTACGCACAAGCACGCCACCAACACCAAGCCTTGCGCCGCGTAGACGTCGGCCATCCTTGCCCGCGCCATCGTGCCCCCTGCGAATCGCGCCCGTCAGGCAAGGGACTTGCGGACTTCCCGACCCACGCAGTTGCGGCAGCCAATCGCCAAGAGCGTTGCGCCTTGCTCATATCCTATGGCTCACGGCTGATAGCGGATAGCTCCAATCCGCTCGTGCCATGTTTGGTCGTTTTGACAGAACCCCGCCTTCGCTTCAAGATATTCGCATGATGGCGAAGACAAACCGGAAAGCGATGCCCGCCGTGCGGAAGAACCGAATCGCCCGATTCCGCAAGGAACTCAAGAAAAAGCGGCTTGCGGCCGCTTTGATCACCAACCCCACCGACTACCGCTATTTGACCGGGTTCACGGGGGAGGATTCCGCCCTTCTGGTGGTGCCGCGGCAGATCCACCTGATCAGCGACGGGCGGTTTGACGAAGCGATTCATCGCGAGTGCCCGTGGGTGACGCGTTGGATGCGCAAGGGCACGCTCGATGAGGAAATCGCCTCGGTGATTGTGCAACTCGGTCTCAAGCGAGTGGGGATTCAGGCGGACCATGTTTCCGTGGCCTCGTTGGGGGCGTTTGGACCCAAGCGGGGAGGCGCGAAGTTCGAGCATTTGCCGCCGATCCTGCCCGGGCTGCGCCGCATCAAGGATTCCGATGAGCTCAAGAGCATGCGCCAAGCGATTCGCGTTGCGGAGGCGTCTTTTCTGGCGATGCGCGAGACGATTCGGATCGGCGATACGGAATTGGCGCTGGCCGCTCGCTTGGAATACGAGATGAAATGTCGGGGCTCGGCCAATCCGGCGTTTCCGACCATTGTGGCGGAAGGCCCCCATGCTGCCTTACCGCACGCCCATCCCGGCCGGCGCAAGGTCAAGAGGGGTAGTGCTATTCTGTTCGACTGGGGTGCACGCATCGACGGGTATTGCAGCGATTTGACCCGTATGGTGTTCGTCGGTAGCATCCCCCCCAGAATAGGCGAGATCTACGAGATTGTGCTGGCCGCGCAGCTCAAGGCGATCGCCGCGGTGCGCAGCGGGGCGCGCTTGTGCGACGTGGATGCCGCGGCCCGGTTGTCCATCCGCGAGGCGGGTTACGTGCGGGAGTTCAACCACGCACTGGGCCATGGTTTGGGGCTTGACGTACATGAGTCGCCTCGGGTTTCGTGGCAATCGCGTGCCGGATTGGAAGCTGGATGTCTGGTGACGGTTGAGCCGGGTGTCTATTTGCCCGGCGTCGGCGGCGTGCGCATCGAGGATGACGTGCTGGTGACCGAGCGAGGCCGTCGCGTGCTCAGCCGGCTCGAGAAGACCGCCGCTGGGTCGCTCATCAAGGCCGGGCTGCGGTAGATGCGTGCGCCGGATTCCTGCGGTGGGCCGGCTGTTGGATGCATGAAAACGTTGGAGCGACGAACGTGCTCGAGGTCGATAAAATAAAACAACTGATCGAGATGATGGTGGCGAACGACTTGGTGGAAGTTTCGTTGCGCGACGGCGATCGGGAAGTCAATCTGCGCCGGCCCAATGCCGCGGCGAATATGGCGCCGCTGGCGGGGAATCTCATCGCGCCGGCCATACAAGCGGCACCTTCCGCTCCTATCGGTGAAACCGATGTCGTTACCGCGACACCATCGGTCGAAGAGTCCGAGGAGGATTTCGTAGACATAGCCTCGCCGATGGTGGGGACCTTCTATTCCGCGTCTGACCCGGAATCGCCGCCCTTCGTCGCGGTCGGCAGCGAGGTTCAGGTCGGGTCGGTCGTGTGCATCCTGGAGGCCATGAAGGTCTTTAACGAAATCAAGTCGGAGATCGCCGGACGCATCGAGCGCATTCTCGTCAAGAACGCGGATGCGGTGGAATTCGGCCAGGCGCTGTTCAAGGTTCGCCCGTTTTGATCCGCCGTCGCTTCGCGGCGATCGTCCTTCGTTTGATGCCGAGGTCCGTGCCTTGACGCGCTTTAGATCGTGAGTTCGGGTTCGATGTTTCGACGAATACTTGTCGCCAATCGAGGTGAGATCGCGTTGCGTGTGTTGCGCGCGTGCCGCGAACTCCATTGCGAGACGGTTTGCGTTTTCTCAGAGGAGGATCGCGGCGCCGATTACTTGGAACTTGCGGATCGCGCGCTGTGCATCGGATCCAGCGCTCCGTTGGAAAGCTACCTCAAGAGCGACCGGATCATCGCCGCCGCCGAGATCACCGGAACCGACGCGATCCATCCCGGTTATGGGTTCCTTGCGGAAAACGCCCAGTTTGCCGAAAAGGTGCGGGCCAGCAAGATCGAGTTCATCGGTCCCAGTGCCGAGGCCATGCGCCTCCTTGGCGATAAGAACACGGCGCGGGCTATCGCCAAGAAGGCCAAAGTGCCCGTTGTGCCTGGGACGGAAGGCTTGCTGGACGACGAGGCCGACGTCGAAAAGCTTGCGCAAACCATCGGGTTCCCCGTCATTCTGAAAGCGTCCTCCGGAGGCGGTGGGCGCGGCATGCGCATCGTCCAGTCGCCCGGCGGAGTGGCCCAGGCCATCAAACAAGCGCGGCAGGAGGCCAAAGCCGCCTTCAACAACGAAGGCGTCTACCTGGAAAAATTCATTCACAACCCACGGCACGTGGAGGTCCAGTTGCTTGCCGACCAGCAGGGGCATGTGGTGCACATCGGTGAGCGGGATTGCTCGACGCAGCGACGCTATCAGAAGCTAATCGAAGAATCGCCGTCTCCGGCTATCGAATCCAAAACCCGCCGCGATCTGTGTGCCGCGGCGGTCAAGCTCGCCAAGGTCGCCGGGTACAGCAGCGCAGGAACCGTTGAGTTTATCGTCGACGAAAAGGGGCGATTTTATTTTATCGAGGTCAACGCACGCATTCAGGTCGAACACCCGGTCAGCGAGATGGTTTCGGGGATCGATCTGATCAAAGCGCAAATCCTGGCGGCCGCCGGCGAACCGCTCGGGTTTGCTCAAAAGCAGGTCAAGCTCGGCGGCCATGCCATTGAGTGTCGGATCAACGCCGAAGATCCCAGCGAAGACTTTCGGCCTTGCGCGGGGCCGATCACGAAAATGCGCCTGCCCGGTGGGTTCGGCGTTCGGGTGGACACGCATTTGCATGAGGGCAGTCGGGTTTCGCCGTATTACGATTCGCTGATCGCCAAAGTGATCGTGCATCAGCCCACGCGACCGGAAGCCATCGCCTGTATGCAAAGATGTCTTAAGGAACTGACGATCGAACCCATCAAAACCACCATTCCCTTTCTTCGCCGCGTCTTGATGCATCCGGATTTTGTAGAAGGCAAGGTGGATACCGGGTTTGTCGAGCGGACGTTCAAGGAACGATAGCCCCCGGCGTACGGCCCAGCAGTCGCGCCGCTTCCTGAACATCTTTGTCGCCCCGTCCGGACAGATTTACCACGATCGGCTCATCCGGGGGAAGATGCTCCGCTTCGCGGACAACGTATGCGACGGCATGGGCGCTTTCAAGGGCCGGAATGATTCCTTCGGTCTTGCTGAGTAGTTGAAACGCTTCGAGCGCCTCGTCGTCGGAAACCGCTTCGTAGCGCGCGCGTCCTTGCTCTTTCCAGAATGAGTGCTCCGGCCCGACGCCGGGATAGTCCAGCCCCGCTGAGACGGAATGCACGGGGAGGGTTTGGCCGTCCGCGTCCTGAAGGACGTAGGTGTGCATGCCGTGGAGCACGCCCGGTGCGCCGAAGCTGAGCGTTGCGGCGTGGCGATTCGGCGATCCGTTCTCGCCGGCCGCTTCTACGCCGACCAAGGTGACGGACTCA
>JBHHUB010000057.1:0-20437 GCA_046753625.1 Phycisphaerae bacterium
GTTGGTTCAAGTGCTTCGATTGCTGGACCAACAGCTCGGGCGGCCGTTCGAAGGGATGGTCACGGGCGTGGCCAACGTCGGCGTGTTTGTTCAACTCGATCGGTGGTTGGTGGACGGCTTGCTGCCGTTCGATCAGCTTGGCGACGATTGGTGGGAACTCGACGCGGGAGGCGGCTGCGTTGTGGGGGAACGCTCGGGTTGCAGAGTGGTTGTCGGTGATCGGCTGAGCGTCGTCATCGCGTCCGTTTCGGTGCCGCAGCGAAAACTCGGCCTGGGGCTGCAAGATCCGCTCACCAAACCCCAACGCGTCACGCGGAAGAAGTCGGCAGGGAAATCGGCCCAAGAAAAGACCACCAGAAAATCGGTTCGGCGGAGCAAGCCCGCCCGCTCGCGCGGCGGCGGTGCGACACCGCACGGCGCCCGCCGGCGCTGAATCCCGGCAGCCGGCGGCTTGCGGCGCCGCCAACCCCCAAATCAACGCGCGCGGTGCGCACAACACGAACCGCCATCATTCGGGTTTGTTTCCGAAGTTGCCCACGTTTTATTCCGATAACTACGCTACCGGCGTTCCCCGATGGCCGAGTCGGGTAGCGAAGGAATGCGTAGAGGCAACTCTCTGAATCGAGGTACCCGGCCGGGGGAGGACTACAGCGTGTCCGTAGCACAATCTATACGAAAACTCTTCGTGGGGTCCGCAGCGGAATCGTTTGCGCTTGAGGAATATTGGGAGCGGCGGCATCGGACCCATCGCGGCAGCCTGAAATCCGTGGGGCATGCTGCACTGAGCGACGAGCAGAACAGTGCGCAGTACCACGTGAAGCGCGATCGCATCGTCGCCATGATCAACCGGTTCGTGGCCAACCCCCAGGGCAAAACGCTTCTGGACGCGGGTTGCGGCATCGGGCTATTGACGCCGACGTACCTCCAGCTCGGCTTTGACGTGACGGGCGTTGATTTCTCCGCAACCGCCATCGAGCAAGCCAAGGCGGCCGCGCCTGGGGCGGGATTCCATGTCAGCGCGTTGGATACGTTGAATCTGCTGCACCGGTTTGATGTGATCGTTGTTGTCGACGTGTTACTGCATGTGGTGGACGACGCTCGCTGGCGTGTGTCGCTGGCCAGGTTGGTAGAGCATCTCGGGCGGGGCGGCGTGTTGATCGTTCTGGACTGGCTGGCGGACCCGCCGCCCGACGTGACGCCGCATTGCCGACCGCGCCCGCGCGATCAGTATGAGCGGGTTCTGGGCGATTTGGGCGTGGGGATCGTAGCGCATGAGCAGTTTGAGCTTTCGGTCGAGCGGGCAACTAAGGATTTGCTCGCCGTGCAACGGGTCGCCAAGCCGTAACGCGCCTGGCATTCGGTCCGAGGTCGCGCGTGCGTGCTGGCGCCGCCTGATGCCTACGGCGTCGTTTTTGCATCGATGCCCATGACCATGATGCTCGTGATCAGGTTGAGGATGCGCAGGGTGATGGTCGCGTACATGATGCGGCCGTGCGTGGGGCTGCTGCCGCCTCGGGCCTTCTTGATCCCCGTCCATACATGGATGCCGTAGAGCACCAGGACGCCAACGCTGATGATGATGTGCACGATCATCAGCAGTCCCATCCGCTCCCGGGCGGCATGGACCGCGCCGCGCGTCAGCTCGATATAGAGCACCATGGCCAGATCGATGGCAATGGCGGTGGCCATGAGCGGAATGTGGACTGACTTTCTGCGGCGATTGAGCACGCCGACGATCAGAAGAACGCATACCACAATGCTGATGATGTGTATGGGGTCGAACATGTTGGCGTGATCCGAGCGGTAAGCGGCTTGCGAAAGTGAACCTGTTTCATCCGGAGCCTCGGCCCCGCCTCATTTTTTGGAAATCCGTAGCTCTTGCTGTTCCTGCCGTCTGGTGTTCAGTTATCGGCCGTTGGGCGGAAAACGCAACACCGAAAGACGAATCTGGTCAAGCACACCGGCAGCGCGGTCGGTGAGGCAACTCTGAAGTGCTTGAGCGGGTCGGCGGCTGTCATGGCGCGTTGAAAGCGTGCTCCAACAACCTGTGCGGCAACTGGGTCTCGGCCGTAGTGCCGGTTTCCAGGCCGCGTCCTGCCGTATCAGGTCGACGGCCGATGGCTGCGGGCCCCGCAACACGGACGAATCCCGACAAGAACGCTTTGCCCGGCCGTTTACGTCCGTCGCCGTATTGCTACCCTGTACATGCCGGGCGCTGGCCGGGCCGCCAGGGATCGCCGGGTTGAAGCGGACCAAGAGTACAATCGGTGAGAGGTACCCCAATCATGAGTCGTTACGCGATTGCCGCCGTGTTGCTGATGTCGTTGTGTCGCAGTTCCGCTGCGCAAAACGTGGCGTATGAGAAATACCAACTCGACAACGGGTTGACCGTGATTCTGCACGAGGACCACAACGTACCCGCGGCATGCGTCAATCTTTGGTATTACGTTGCTTCGAAGGACGAGCCGGAGGGTCGATCGGGGTTTGCCCATCTTTTCGAGCACCTGATGTTCATGGGGACGCACCGCGTGCCGGGACTCGACTTCGACAACACGATGGAAGCGGGCGGCGGGTTCAACAACGCCTCGACCAGCGAGGACCGCACGAATTATTATGAGATGGGCCCGTCGGAATTGTTGCCCACGCTTCTGTGGCTCGAGGCCGACCGGCTTGAGCACCTCGGCGACGCCATGACGCAGGAGAAGCTCGACAAACAGCGGGACGTCGTGCGCAACGAGCGCCGCCAGACTTCAGAAAACCGCCCGTACGGCCGCGCTGATTTGCGCGTCCATGGGCTGATGTTTCCCAAGGGGCATCCCTACCACAACACGGTCATCGGCTCACACGAGGACTTGCAGGCGGCTACGGTCGAGGATGTGAAGAACTTCTTCGCGACCTATTACGTTCCGAGCAACGCGAGCATGGTCGTCGCCGGTGATTTCGATCCGCAGAAAATCAAACCGCTGATCCAAAACCTGTTCGGATCGCTGCCGCGCGGGTCGGACGTGGTTCATCCGACCGCCGCTCCGGTGCGGCTCAGCGAGGTGAAGCGGCTGACCATGACCGACCAGGTTCAATTCGCGCGAACCACGATGGTCTACCACAGCCCCAAGCGATTCGCTCCCGGCGACGGAGAGATGGACTTGACGGCCGCGATTCTATCCGACGGTATTTCGAGCCGGCTCTATCAGCGGCTGGTTTACAAGGATAAGCTTGCCGTGGACGTCAGCGCGTATCAGGCGTCGATGCTTCTGGGATCACTTTTCTATGTCGAGGTGACGGCACAGCCCGGCGTATCTTTGGATGTCGTGGAGCAAGCCATTGACGAGGAGTTGGCGAGGTTCGTCGCGCAAGGACCGACCGCCGAGGAGTTGGAGCGGCAGAAATCCAAGATAGAGTACGGCATGGTCTCGCAGCTCCAATCGCTGCTCGGCAAGGCCGACCAACTCAACGCGTATCAGTTTTACTACGGTGAGCCCAACTCGTTCAAGCAGGACTTGCAGCGCTACCGCGACGCCACCGTGGCGGATGTGCGCAACTGGGCGGCCCGCGTGTTGACGCCGAATGCCCGGTTGATTTTGCGGGTCATTCCAGAGCTGAAAGTTCCGGAAGACAATCCGCGGGATCATCATCCGGTGGCGGCGGCGGCCGGTCCGTTCGAACCACCCTTGCCGGAATCGTTCAAGCTGTCCAACGGAATCCAAGTGTATCATTGGGTGCGGCACGAATTGCCGCTGGTCGAAATGCGCATTGTGATCCCCAAAGGGGCTGCGTGCGACCCCGCCGGCAAAGCGGGTCTGGCTTCGCTGACGGCCAATATGCTCGACGAGGGCGCGGGGGGCAAGGATGCGATGGCATTCGCCGATGCGCTGGATTCGCTCGGGGCGCGTTTCTTCGCCTTCTCCAGCCTGGATTCCACCATCGTTACCCTGTCGTCCCTCCAGCGGAAATTCGCGCAAAGCCTGGAACTGTGCGCCGATGCGGTGCTGCGCCCGCGCCTGGATGACAAAGAATGGGAACGCGTCCATCGCCTCCACCTCGAGGGGCTCAAGCGCGCGCAGGACCGGCCGACGAGCGTAGCGCGCGTTGTGGCCATGCGCGGCTACTTCGGGGACCGTCATCCGTACGGCCGGCCCGTCGGCGGCACGCTCGATTCCGCCGCGGCGATCACCCTCGATGACATTCGGCGATTCCACCAACAGCTTTACCGGCCTACCGATTCGGTCATTCTTCTGGCTGGTGATCTGTCTGTAGCCCGGGCGAAGGAGCAACTGGAACGGGCCTTCGGCCACTGGGCGCCGTCGTCGGCCGCGGCGCTGACGCCGCCTGAATTCCCGGAGCCCGCGAACCAGGCGCTGCGCGTGGCCGTTGTCGACCGCCCCGGCGCCGTGCAGACCGTGGTGCGCTTCACGATGCCCGGTCCGCGTTATGCCGACCGGAATCGGCCGGTGTTCCAACTGTTCAACACGATTCTGGGAGGCAGCTTTACCAGCCGGCTCAACAAGAATCTTCGGGAGGATCACGGATACACCTACGGCGCGCGGAGCAGTTACGCCATGCAGCCGGACGTGGGCTATTTCACGGCCTCGTCGAGCGTGCGCACGGATGTCACCGGCGCGTCCATCGCGGAGTTTCTTAAAGAGTTTGAAGGGATTCGTGGAGGCAACATTGCGCCTGAGGAGGCGCGTAAAGCTCGATCTTCGCAGCGCATGCGGATGATTCGCTCGTTCGCGGGGCTAGGTGGGATTCTATCAACGGCCGGCACGTTGGTGCGCAACAATCGGCCTTTTTCGGATCTGGGCGAGGAATTGGCGATCATTTCGAGAATCGGTGAATCGGATCTGAATCGAATCGCGTACGATGCCGTGCCGCTGGATCATGCATTGCTCGTGTTGGTCGGCGACAAGAAGCGGATCATGGAGCAATGGGCGGGTCTGGATCTGCCCAAGCCGATCGAATGGTCGGTCACCGGAGCACCGATCAACAGCGACTGAGGCCGAGGGGCCGCCGCTTCGCGGCTATCCGGCCATGACCCGCTGCATGGCTTCCTGGACGCGGTCTTTCTCAAACGGTTTGACGATGTAGTCGGCGGCGCCGGCTTTCATGGCCTCCATGAGCGGTTCGCGCTGATCGATCGCGGAGATCATGACGACTTTGGCGTCGGCGTCGGATTCCCGGATGCGCTTCAGCGCAGCCAAGCCGTCCACGTCGGGCATAACGACGTCCATCGTCACGATGTCCGGCGCAAGCTCGCGGTACAGCTGGCAGGCTTCATCGCCGTTGGCGGCCTCGCCGATAACCTCGAAACCGAGTTCGCCGAGGAGATTCTTGATCATGTGTCGCATGAATTTTGCGTCATCGACTACCAGGACTCGCGTACCCACAACATTCTCCTTCCAGCGGATCGATTCCGCTCGTCTACAGAACCTCTAGCTCCTGCCCGATGATCGCTACATGAACCTCACCCGTGGCGGGATCGAGCTGCATCTTTCTTCCTTTGCCGCCGCCGACGGCGCTGGCCACGAGCTGCACGGTGTGATGATTCAGTCGTGCCTTGACCGCCTCAGCGTTGCGTTGGCCCAGACCGGAACAGACTTTGTTCCCGAACATTTGGGCCCCTCCCACGATCTTGGCGGCGAGGCGCTTGTGAACCGAGCCCGCTTCGATGAGCTTCTCGATCAGCATGTCCACGGCCGTGTCCGCGAACTTTCCCGGGTCACCGCTTCCTTCGGTTGAGTCGGGCAAGATGACATGGGCCATGCCCCCGATGCCGGCTACGCTGTCGTAGACGGCTACACCGATGCACGATCCCAAAACAGTCCGAATACGCTCGGGCTTCTTGACAACCTTGACGGCTGCGATCCCGATCGAATGCACGGTGGCGCCGTTGGCATCGCCGGTTCCCCTGGTTTTGGATGCGGTTTGCACGGTTTGCATCGTTGGATCCTTGCTAACTACAAGACATCTCAATCAGTCGAATCGACGACGGCGCCGGCAGGAGCAGAAACAACCACTCCAGGGCATGTTCTCCCACCAGGAAATCCGTACGCGCCATGAAGACTTCGTCTCCGACCAGCGCTTGTTCCGTCAATACGCTCTCGATGACGGCGCCAGGCAGGTCGCAGACGAAATGGGGCACCGATGGTTCGATCATGACATCCAACCAGGTCGCCCAGCTATTGACGAACGCGCCGGAAATGATGTTTCCGGTTTCCTCCAGGCATGATTGCTCCAGCTCGCCGATGGCGGTCGTGGTTGCAAGCGGTTGTTCTGTGAGCAGGTCGACGAGTTTGTGGGCGTTGTCCTGGGTCATCGCGAGCAGGGCGTGCCCGTGCATTTGCTGCCGCAAATCGGAGAGCAACGCGACGATGGGATCGTCATCGTTGAATTGCCCGGCAACGGCGTCGAGCGGCACCTGAACGAATCCATCGGTCGCAATCTTCACGCCGCGCCGAAGCCACTTCGACATGGCCCGGGAGGCGTTGAACGCCCCGTTGACGGCGATGGTCTGCAACGCTTCGTGCCGCATGTTTTCCAGCCGGCACTGCTTTTCCATAAGGTGCAGGGCGTCGTGCGTGGGGAGCAGCAGCAGGCTCCACTCCAGCTTTTCACCATCGAGGAGAAACTCCGTCTTGCAGACGAGTATCTCGTCATGGTGCAGCGCCTGGTTCATCAGGAGCGGATCCAAAATCGCACACGCCAGGTCGGAACCAAACGATGGCACGCCCGGCGCAATCTTCAGCTTCAGCCATTTGGCCAGGCTGTTGGCATAGGCGCTGCCGACGATGTTGCCCGTCTCGCAAAGACCCGATTCCTCGAGCTCGCCGAAGTCCGTCGACGTGCCCACGGGCATTTGCAGCATGATGTCGGCCAGACGCAGGCCGACGTTGAGCGGGAATACGAGTAGGAGATTTCCTTCGACGTCTCCGGCGAGGGGCATGTGTATGGCGGCTACGGGCTCGTCGCCTGGGCAAACCGTGGCGGCTACATCGGCGATGGCGACGTGGTGGAAACCTTCGCAGTTCAGGCGCACGCCTCGCCGCAGCCACTTGGACAACGCCCGCGAGGCGTTGTACGCGCCGTTCACCGCGACGGTTCTCATCGCTTGAGACAGGTCGATTGTCAACGGTTTCGACGCCATATCAGGCCTCCACGAGTTCCGATGCCATCGGAGCCGAGCGCGCCGGTGCGGTGGTGCCGCCCATCTCCACCATCGCCGGAACGTCGAGAATCAGCGAGACCGTTCCGTCACCGCGAATCGACGCGCCGGCAAACCCACGCACATTTTGGTAGTTTTCCGCGATCGATTTGATCACGACGTCTTCTTGCCCGAGGAGTTCATCGACCACAAGCCCAAACTGGTCGCGATCAAAGCCTATGATGACCAGCGTAAGTTCCTCGCTATCACTTGAAGCCGTGCGTAGGGACTCGGACTTCGTATTGAAAATGTCCTCGAAGTAGGCGATCGGGACGACACGGTCTCGAACGCGTACGACCTGGCGCCGCTGGATGTGTTGGATGTCCCTCTTCTTGACGGTAATGATTTCTGCGACCGCCTCGAGCGGGACCGCGTAGACGCCGGCGCCGATCCGCATGACCATGGCGGTAAGAATCGCGAGCGTCAAGGGCAGCTTGATGGTGATCTTGCTGCCCTCGCCGGGGCGGGAATCGATTTCGATGGTGCCGTTGAGTTGTTCCAGCTTGGCGAGGACAATATCCATCCCCATGCCGCGGCCCGAAAGATCGGTGACTTGCCGGGCGGTCGAGAAGCCCGGTTTCAGGATGTACTGTACGACCTCACTGTCGGACATCTTCTCAAGCTGCGCCTCGTTGGCCATTTCTTTTTCAAGGATTTTGGTCTTGACACGCTCGATGTTCACGCCGGCGCCGTCGTCGGAGACCTCGATGCAAATGCTGTTGCCGCGGTGGCAAGCCTCCAGCGTAAGCGTGCCCGTGGGGTTCTTGCCCACCCGCTGTCGGACCTCGGGCAGCTCGATACCATGGTCCACGGAATTGCGCACCATGTGGGTGAGCGGGTCGCTCAGCTCGTCGATCATGCGTTTGTCCAGCTCGGTCTGCTCACCCTTGAGCACGAGTTCGACTTTCTTGCCGCACGACTTTGATATGTCCCGGACTACGCGGCGAAACCGCGTGAAGAGCGGGCCGACCGGGATCATTCGCGTGCCCATGATGCCCTTCTGCAATCCACCCGAAACGCGGTCCAGCCCATGCAACGCTTCATCGAAATCGTGCATGGCGAGCCGGGCGTCGTGCACGCGCTGGACCACCGAGCGAATGGGAGCGAAGCTTTCCGTCAACTCGACCAGCTCCGCATCCAAATCACCGATGAGATGGTGGTGGCCGAATTGCGCTTGAAGTTCTGCAACCCGGCTGCGCAGGTGCTCCAATCGGTCGCCGATGCCTTCGACGAGGTATCCGTGATTCTTGCCGTCGAACACGTCCCGAAAACGACCGTGGATTTGTACGAACCGGGCTTTGTTGATGACCAGTTCTCCGCCGAGATTCATAAGCTGGTCCAGCCGCTCTTGATCCACACGCAGCGTTTCACCGGTCTTGACTACGAATGCATCCGGTTTTCCCCGGTTCGCGCTACGATCTTTCTCACGCGGGCGCTTGCCCGTGGCGGTCTTCGGTCGCGCGTCGGGTGGCGCCGTGCCGTCGGTGCGGGCGGGTTCCAAGCCGCGACCGACAGGATGCGGCTTGACCGGCTCGGCGGGAACGCTGCTGCCGCCGGATGCCGGTGTCGCCTCGATATCAGGTTGTTCGCCGTTGGGGACATCCGCTGCCGCCGGTGGATTGGTGGTCGGCGGCGCGCTGCCGGCCGACGCCGCTGCGCCGATGCCGGTTACCACGACGCGCTCCGCGCCGTAGTTGGAGAGAATCTCTTCAAGCCTGGCCGGCGCCAATGGAGCCTCAACCGTGAAGACCAGACGGGAGACCGTCGAATCGCCGGTCAGTGACGCGATGTCGGGGTCCGAGTGAACCACCGTTCCGACGTCCATCAGCTTGTTGTGCATGAGGTACGCCTGAATGGGGGCTTCGTCGAAGCCCTTGGCAAACGTGATGGTCACGTTCATCGTGCCGTCGCCCGGCGATTCCGCTTCGCCCGGCATCTCACGTTTTGGATCGGCAGGATGGGCCTCGGCCGGCTTCGTTGTTCCGGCGATGCCCGGGTGGCTCGCAGGTTGGGGAGGCCGGCTGATCCACGGCGCAAACTGGTCCACCAACTCATCGGCCCCTACATCTGCAAGCGTTCCGGATTTCAAGGCATCGATCACCTGGCGAAGGCGATCCACGGTTCCAAACATCGCGCTCATCAGCGCGTCGTCGAGCGCCAGTTGGCCGTTGCGCAGCCGATCGAAAACGGTCTCCATGCAGTGGGTGATTCGGTTCATCCCGATCAGTCCGGCCGCGCCCGATGCGCCTTTGATGTTGTGCGCGCAGCGGAAGATCCGGTTGAGCAACTCGGTGTCCGCTGGGGCATCTTCGAGCTGGAGCAATCCCTGGTTCAGCTCTTCGATGGCTTCGGTGGTGCTTTCGTAGAACAAGGCCGTGAGCTCGGGATCATCAAAGACGCCGGCTCCGATCGTTTCTTGGCATTGAGGTGTTTCAACAGGCCGCGGATCGAGGTTGGTGGGCGCCGACGTTTCACGTTTTTCATCGGTGCCTTGAAGAACGCCGTCGAGCGCTGCCACGACATCTTCGATCTCCACAGGGGCGACGTCCGGGTCCGACAGCTCGTGAACCAGCGCTTTGAGTCGGTCGAAAACCTGAAAGAGCATTTCCACATTGTCCGAGGTCAGGCACTTGTGGCCCATCCGTACTTGATCAAACAGCGTTTCCATCTGGTGTGTCAGCTCTTTGAGTTTGTCGAAGCCGAACGCGGCCGCCAAGCCCTTAAGGCTGTGCGCTGCTCGAAACATTTCGTTCATGCGCTGTCGGTCTTCGTTGCAGTCGAGCGAAACCATGCCATCGCCGACGGCGGATTCAAACTCCATGAGACCCGCGTCGAGTATTTCCAGGTATTCCGGAGCTTCGTCGAGGAATCCGGCCATGAGTTCCGGTGTGATTTCAATCGAGCTCGCCATGGGGGTTACGCCACCTCTCCCCCACACGCAGGGCTGTGCGCCGATGATGGTTTGCGGTAGAGGTTCGGCCCGAGGAACTCGAGGTCCAGGGTGTCCCGCAAGGCCGGTGTACTGCGTACCGGATCGACATCTCCTATAAACACATAGCCGCCGGGTTGGGTGGCGTCGGTGACCCGGCCCAGCACTGTTTGCTTCATGGGTTCATCGAAGTACATCAGCACATTGCGCAAGAACACCAAATCGAACGGCTCCTCGGGCAGCGCGTCGCGCAGATTGTGGAATTGAAAGCGAACGAGCCTCTTGATTTCATCTTTGAGGCGGTATCCGTCGTCCGCCTTCTTGAACCAGCGCTGCAGCGTACCGGCGGGCGTCTTGGATACGGCGTAATCGTTGTAGATGCCCGCCCGAGCGTGGTCGAGCATTTTCTGGCTGATGTCCGTGCCGACGATCGTGATCTGCCAGGTGCTGAAGTCTTGGAGCGTTTCGCGCAGGCAAATCGCGGCGGTATAGGCTTCTTCACCACTGCTGCTGGCGGCACTCCATATGCGCATGCTTTTCTTTTGGGTGGCGGCCGCATGGCGACGCCGCTCGGGAATCCATGTTTTCCGCAGATAGTCCCAGAGCGCGTCGTTGCGAAAAAAATACGTTTCGTTGGTCGTCACGGCGGAGAGGAAAAAGGGAAGCTCTTTCTTGCAGCCTGCTTCGCTCAACAGAAGCTCATAGTATTGGCGAAAGCTTTCCAGATTCAACTGGCGGAGGCGCCGGCGCAGCCGGTTGCTCAGCAGGTTCAGCTTGCTTTCCGGTAGGAAAATCCCGGTACGGTTGTACACCAGCTCGGTCATGTCGGCGAACTCGTTCGGGCTGAGTTTCACAAGTGTGATCGGCATGTATTCGCGAACCTCCCGCGATGTTCCTTCAGCGGCCTGTGCCGCACCGACAAAATTAGGACGCCGCAACCGGGTCCAGCGACTCGCCCACCGTCGTGTCCTGCCTCACAAGCTCACCTAGGTTGAGGAGGACCAGGAGTCGAGATTCAAGCTTGACGACCCCGCTGATATACCGCTCACCCGACCCGCACAGCCCTGCTGGGGCCGGTTGGATCTGATCCGCTTCAATGGAGAGCACCTCCTTGACCGCATCGACGATGACACCGACCGTCTGCGCGCCCACGTTGATCACCACGATCCGGGTGTGCTCCGTGGGCGGGGCGGCGGTCAGATTCAACCGGATACGCAGATCCAGGACCGGAATGACATTACCGCGGAGGTTGATCAGTCCGACAACGTGGTCCGGCACCTGCGGCATTTCCGTAATCTGACCGATCAAGACCACCTCTTGAACATGCATGATGTTCACGCAGTAGTCTTCGTCGGCAAGACGGAATCCAACCAATTGAATCCGACCTGAGGTGCGCTGAGCGGATAGCAACGCCTCTTGTGATTCAGCCGGTTCGGTCGACAAGGCGATGGCTCCGCGAATCCCCGTTTGCGGACACAGCAATGACGTCCGGGCTGATGGCCACACGCCTGGTGTCGATCGGCACAGTCGTGTACCCGTCTCCAGACCATGACATTGCGTGGATTCGTTCTGATTCCCATCGGAACGCCCCACGAACTGCTTGAGTTCAAACCGGATCCTCCAACGGAGCGTTGTGCCGGTTCAGGTATTCGGAAGTGGAACGGAAGGACGGCCCCCGCACCGCGTCGGCGGGTTCTTCAGTGAATCGGTGAAACAGTCGATACATTCACGGATCATCATACGCCGCCGATTCGTGGTGGGTACGCGTTCAGGCAGAGCAATCGATGGGGCGGACCAGGGAGAAGATGTAATGGATGTAGGGTTCTTGAACGCGTTTGTGCAATCCATCTGCAACACCTTTGAAACCATGTGCGATTTGAAGGTCCAGGTCGGTAAGCCGAACCTCGGAGAAGATACCAACGGCGACGTATCCGCCGTTATCGGTTTCTCCGGCGACGCCGCGGGCAGCGTCATCATCGAATTCGATTTCGAGACGGCTTCCAAGGTCGCTACGGCCTTTGCCAAAACGGAAATCAATCCGGATCATCCCGACTTCGCGGATGCGCTTGGAGAATTGGCCAACATGGTAGCCGGTGGCGCCAAGGCCAAGTTTGACGGGATTTCGGTGGACATCTCCCTGCCCAGCGTCGTTATTGGTCAGCATCACCGCTTTCCGACGTCCAGGAATGTAAAGCGGCTACTCCTTCCGTGCAGCACGGAAGCGGGCGCGTTCAGCGTCCACGTGGGAATGGTCGTGTCCAAGGTGACGCCGCAGCCGGCGCAGCCTCAAACAGCGGGAGCCCAAGCGTGAAAATCCTCCTTGTAGATGATTCGCGAACGATTCGCAGTATTCAGAAAAACGTGCTCAAGCAACTCGGGTACACGGACATTCTTGAGGCGGAGGACGGCGTCCAAGCGCTTAAGATCTTCAACGAGACCGTTCCCGATCTCATGCTTGTCGATTGGAACATGCCCAACATGGACGGCATCACGCTGGTGCGCAAGATTCGCGAGATCAACAAGACCGTTCCCATGATGATGTGTACGACCGAGGCGGAAAAATCGCGCGTTCTGGACGCCGTCAAAGCAGGGGTCAACAACTACATCGTCAAACCCTTCAGCGTCGAGTCCCTCAGCGAGAAAATCAATCAGACCCTTGCCAAGGCCGGCTCCGCCTGACCGTCGCGTCACGCATGCGCTACCTCTGAACGGGCCATTACCCGGTCGGCAACCTTGATAACAAGCCGCCGGCGCTAAGCCCGCACTGCCTCCGGGAGCCGTCCCACGCCGTGGCCGTCGGTTTTCGACCTCTGGCCTTCGGTCTTCAAACGCAATCCCTCACCAAACAGGGGGTAGGACTGTCCAAGCGTCCCCGAACCGCTACAATCCGCCCATGTTCAAAGTTGCCATTTGTTTTCTGGCATGGGCGCCTGCATCGACGATCGCGCCCGCCGCGGACAACGGTGCGTCCGTCCTTGATCAGTGGCCGCAGTTTCGCGGACCGCTTGGCACCGGTGTCGCGCCGCACGGCCATCCACCCATTGCCTGGTCTGAAACCAACAACATACGCTGGAAAACGCCGATTCCGGGCCTGGGCCATTCCTCGCCGATCGTCTGGGGCGATCGAATCTTCCTGACCACGGCCATCCCGTTCGGCGACGCGCTGCCTGGGGACCACGGCGAAGCCCACGGCGCGCACAACAACGTGCCCCCGGCGCGCCGCCAGGCGTTTGTCGTACTGGCGGTCAACCGACGCGATGGCCGCGTGCTCTGGCAAAAAACCGTTCGCAAGCAACGACCCCACGAGAGCACGCATGAAAGCGGCACCTGGGCGTCCAATTCACCCGTCACCGATGGCACGCATGTCTTCGCCTATTTCGGATCGCACGGCCTGTACTGCCTGGACTTCGAGGGTGCATTGATCTGGCAGACGGACGTCGGCACCATGCACACGAAGCACGGACACGGCGAAGGCAGCTCGCCGGCTTTGCACGGCGATACGATTGTGGTTAACTTTGATCACGAGGGTCAATCGTTTGTCATCGCTATCGACAAACGTACCGGGAAGCAACGGTGGCGTGTGCAGCGGGATGAAGGAACATCCTGGTCGACGCCGTTGGTGGTCGATCTCGACGGCCGGCCGCAGGTGATCGTCGCCGCCACGCGCCGCGTACGGGCGTACGATTTGCTGACGGGCCGGGTTGTCTGGGAATGCGGTGGCCTCTCGGGCAACGTCGTTGCCTCGCCTGTGGCGGCGGACGGCATCGTCTACGTGACCAACAGCTACGAAACCCGGGAGATGCTCGCCATCCGGTTGGCCGGCGCCCACGGCGACATCACCAACACCGATGCCGTCGTCTGGTCGCGTCATCGCCACACGCCGTATGTTCCCTCACCGCTGCTGTATGGTGACAAGCTCTATTTTCTGAAGCATTACCAGGGTTTCTTGACGTGTGTCCAGGCCAAGACGGGCGCGAACCTGTTCGGTCCCGAGCGGCTTCAGGGCATCGCGAATGTCTACGCCTCGATCGCCGCCGCGGCCGATCGCGTATACGTCGTTAGCCGCAACGGCAACACGGCCGTCATCAGCGGCGGCACATTTCGGCTCATCGCGCTCAATCATCTCGATGATTCCTTCTCCGCATCCCCCGCGATGGTGGACCATGAGCTGTTTCTTCGCGGTGAGCGATTCCTGTATTGCATAGTCGATGAATCGACCCCGTAGCGCCTTCTCGCTTTCCGCCCAGCGGCTCCGAACGCTGTGGGATTCCACGAGAACCCTCGAATCATCCATGACCCTGAGCCGTGGACGTCAGTCCGGGCGGCCTTCCGGCTATCGCTTGACAACCGCAACGCGAACAACGCAACCGCTGCCAAACGCGGGGCCGGACTCTTCAAGAATGAACAATGCCACGGCCTTGGCGGCTGAAACGAACGCATCAACGTCCCAATAATGCCGTCGTATTCAAGGTCCGGAATTGGCTTCTCGGATTCTCAATCGTACACTGTACTATGAGGCATGACGCCTCGATCGCTTTTCGTCCCATAAGGAGGGGGCGCATGGTCGTTCGATTCGTACCGCTGACCGATCAAGAGCATGATCTCATCCGCGACTTCCGCCGGCTTTTCGATGCCGAGAAGGAGTCTGTCTTGCGGGAGCTGCATCGGCTTGTAGCGCTGCGAGGGCCAACGCCTTGCCGGCATTCTCGCCGGCCTTGCGGTAGTACTCGGCCACCGCTTCCCGATTCCCCTCCATCAACAGGTCACGCAGTTCCGCGGGCATCAACATGACCGCGCGCAGGCCAGCCTCGACCGCCCGGTACTTGGCCAAGCCGCGCTTCTCGACGAATGCGGAGAACTCGGCAATCGTCTCCGGTGCCAGATCGACGCTGAATCCCGCTTTCTTGTAGTTGGCGCCGCCTCGTTTGGGTTTCATACCCTGTATTTCGGCCCAACACCCATGGAAAATCAAGGCGGGGCGGAAACATGGAAATCCATGAAAACTCTTGACTATGCGTGGATCGATGGTATAATGAATCAGGTATGAGGCATTCCTTGATGATTGATCGGGTGACGCGCGGCGGCTTGTACGCCGAACTCATCGACGTTTGTGAGTATCTGGCTGGCCAGGATTACAGCAGTGCTTCAAACGCACTCTATGTCCTTGCCAAGCAGTCGCCCCTCTACCAGCAGGCGGTGGAGGAACTCAGAAGGAAGCGACGCCGCGAGCGGCCGGCGCGGAGCAAAGGGGCTATTGACCTGTGACCTTCGACTTTCGACCTTCGACTTTCGACTATCCCCCGAATTCCTCTCCGGGAAGCGCCGGGCGTCCGAATCCATGACCGGGCGTCCGGCGCGCTTGGGGGCGCCGCGTACAGAGGTGGGGGGACGGTGCGCTACCACATCTTGGGCGTGCATGGATTGGGCGGTGGTCGCTCTGTTGGAGAGGTTCCACCGGGGGGGATGCAAGCCCCCGCAGGAGGACGCGAATGGCTCCAAGGGAATTGAGATGGCTCTAAAGCGATTGCTGAGTTAACGCGCTCAGGGTGTCCAGTGCGTCCGTTGATTGCGACAAGCTGCTGCCGACCAATGCCAGAAAACCACCCATCGCGATCCAGCCCGCCAGCGAGACGACGCCGCCAACAATGCCCGTCGTAGCCCACCCACGTCCGGGAACCAGTACGCCATGCCTCCGGGCGCGTTTGATCCGCCCAAGACTCATAACCCCCAGCACAATCGCAGCCACTTGTGAGACCACCGGAATGAATCCGCTCAGGCCGCACACGGCGGAGGCGACGGCCAGGCGATCCGTAATGGGTTGGGTGGTGGTGGTGGTGATGTAGGTATCCCCGCCGTTGCCCGGTGCGATCGTGGGAAACTTGGCCGGGCGCGCTATCGGAACTTTGCTTACCCCAACCGGATTGACCGGAGACGCTACGGGGACGAGCCCGTCGGCGGAATCTGGAGGAAGGGGCTGGACATGAGGGTGCGGCCGAGACATCGCCCTAAACCTACGATACAAGTTGCGTTGGTTATGGGTATTGGGCTCATCGGGTTGCGCATACCCATTATCGCATGTAGCCGCAGGCCACGAGGCGAGGCCCGGAAGCCGGCGGGTACGCGCAGCGTAGCGCCCCACTAGCGCCCCGGTCAACGTGCGGCCCGCTACGCTGACCGGGCGATCGGTCATTCGCCAAGCGGTGTTCTGGTGGATTTGGGTCAACGCGCGTCGAGGACTTTGTTCCATGCGTCGACCTGACCGCGGTTGGCTTCCATCAGGGCGTCTGCATCACCTTCGATTTCAACGCTCTTGATTTTGTCCCCCTGGGCGATCGCATCGACCACGTCCTGGCCCTTCGTCACTTTGCCGAACACGCTGTGCTTGCCGTCCAAGTGCGGCGTCGGGCCGTGTGTAATGAAGAACTGGCTGCCGTTGGTACCCGGTCCGGCGTTGGCCATGGACAAGACACCGGCCGTATCGTGTTTGAGGCTCGCATCGAATTCGTCGGCGAACTGATACCCGGGACCGCCGGATCCCGTTCCGGTCGGGTCGCCCCCCTGGATCATGAAGTCGCTGATTACGCGGTGGAAGCTGATGTCGTCGTAGTAGCCCCGCCGGGCGAGGTTTACGAAGTTCAGAACCGTGAGGGGCGTCTGGTCCGGATAAAACTCGATGTGGATGTCGCCTTTGTCGGTGGTCATTTTCGCCGCGATGTTCATTTCGGTCCTTTCTGGTTTCAGTTTCTGGTACGTGGCTCCTGCGCAGGCGCAAGGGGCTTCATCTCTGAGGCTCAGTCCGATCATGGTAGCGTCGCCTCGACAAGTACGAAAGATCGTTGTTGCCGGTTACCGTCCCGGCGGTGAGAATACGTTGAGGCATGCGGCAGACGCGGCCCGCGACCCTACCGGGCGGACGGCGGAACAGCGCTCGTTCATTGTCATTCGTAGGGGGGCGGGGATGGGCGTGCCGGTTTTATGAAGGGTGACCCAGCACGAGTCCGCCCCATGGCAGGCGGTTTTGAGAAAGACGGCTATGCGAGAACCTTTTCTGGATGCAGTGGGCAAGCGGGTGCTGCTTGCGGATGGGGCCATGGGGACCCGACTCGTCGAGGCGGGGCTGCCCGTCGGCGCGTCCGGCGATCAATGGTGCCTGAGCAAGCCGGAGGTCGTTGCGGAGATTCAGCGGGGCTACGTTGCAGCGCGGGCCGACCTGCTGATTACCAACAGTTTTCAGGGCTCTCCGGCCGCGCTGGCGCGGCACGGATTGGCCGAGCAAGCCTATGACATCAATCTTGCTGCGGCGAGAATCGCCCGGGATTGCATCGGCGACAGCGGGTACGTGCTCGGCGACATCGGGCCGTTCGGCGGTTTCTTGGAGCCGCTGGGAACCACGAACCGCGCGGAGTTGGAGCGCGGCTTCTGCGTGCAGGTGACGGGCCTGCTTGATGGTGGGGTCGACGCGATCATCATCGAGACGATGACCGCTCTCGAGGAAATCGAAACGGCCGTGCGCGCGATTCGTCGTTGCCGCAAGACGACGCCGGTAATCGCCTCGGTTACCTTCGACCGCGTCGCGGACGGCGGGTTTCGAACGATGACCGGCGTGAGTGTGAAAGACGCCGTCGAGTTCATGGTGCGGCTCGCTGTCGACGTGCTGGGCTGCAACTGCGGGACGGGCTTGAGCATGGAGGACTACATTCAGCTTGTTGCCGAATACCGCGGCCAATCGGACCGACCGATCATGGTGTTGCCCAACGCCGGGCAGCCGCGTTTGGATCGGGGTCAGATCGTCTACGACGAAACGCCCGAAAAAATGGCGGCCGGTGTTTCGGCGCTGGTGGATGCCGGGGCCTCGGTGGTCGGCGGCTGTTGCGGAACGACGGCGGAGCACATCAAGCTGTTTCGCCAAGCACTCGATAGGATTTCCAAGTAGCCGGGATGCAACCCGTGATGGCGTCAGGCTGGCCTCATGTCGACCAACTCCAATCAACCCACCTCGTCGCCCGGTCGCAAGAAGTCGCCCGTACCCAAGGCCATCAACAATCCCCTTAAGTCGCTCATGGCGCACGGCAAGATGCCCGTGGTCCTCGAGCTTCATCTGACCGCGTCGGACAAGGTCGGTTATCAGGAGTTGCGGCAGCGGTATCTCGCGGACGCCATGGCGTTGCCCAAACTGACGTTGCTGGGTCAATACCTCCGGCAGCTTGACGTTTTCCGAAGCGATTTGTCGCCGCGCGAGCGCGCGCTGGCGACCAAGCTGCAAGCCTACGCCGATCTGTCGGGCTCCGGGCGGGTGGACCTGATCGCATTGGACGACGCGGCCCGCGGTCGCGACACACTCGACAACGCCGTCGCCGCGGAATTGCTGGCGGGGCTCGGCGTCGATCCGGCCCGGCTCATCGTCAATATGGTTGCGCGGAATCGTTTTCCGGACCAGATCCGCAGCCGCTTGATTCATTTTTCCGAACTCGGCGTGCTCAATGCGTTGTTGCTGACCGGCGATTTGCCCGTCGAAGCCGGCAAGCGGGCCGTGTTTCCGATGGATTCGGTGGGCATGTGCGCGCTCGCTCAGGAGATGGTGCTCCAAGGGGATTTACCCGACGAGTTTCTGATCGCCGCGGCGGGGCATCCCAACATCGACGCCGATCCCGATGGGCTCAAGATGCTGCAAAAAGCCCTGGCGGGCGCGCGGGTGATCATGACCCAGGCGATCTACGATGTCGACGCTTTTTCGGCCTGGATGGATCGCCTTCATTCGCTCGGCGTGCTGGACATGGTGCACGTGCTCGCGGAGGTCATTCCGGTCACGTCCAGCCGGCAATTGGAGATCATCGCTGAGGTGCCGGGCATGCGCGTTCCCGCTGAGCTCGTCGAAACCCTGCGCGCCGCCCAGCAACGGATCGAAACGACGGGACAGTCGGCCGGTCACCCACCGGCGTGGATCAAGCAGCGGCACAAACAGGAAGGCGCGCGCCTTACCCGCACGTTGTTGCATCGAATCCGCCACATCGCCGGCGTGCGCGGATTCTATCTTGGCTGCGTGGCGTCTTTCGAGCCCCATCTGGAACTGCTCAAGGAAACGCCGCTGCTGCCCGTCGATCGCGGCACGCCGCCGCGACTGACCAAGCTTTCAGGGTCCGGGCGTCAGCGCGTGCTGGCGCAGATCCCCGCGATGGAGCAATTCCTGGACGGCCTGATCGCGCGTGCTCGATCATCGGGCAGTGGATGGTGGCGACGCGTTGCCGGAGCGGCGGCACAGTTGGCATGGGTTCGCGCGGGGCTGAAGGTTTTGGAATGGCCGAAGGTTCCCGTTTTCGGTTGTCGGGGGTGCGATCAATGTGACCTCAGTCCCGACGCGCTGATTTGTCCGAGAGGTTGTGCCAAGCAAATGTCCCATGGACCTTGCGGGGCGCCGCGACTGGTGGACGATCGCTACCTTTGCGAGGATACCTCCCGCGAGTGCACGTGGATTCGGATTCGCCAGCGCAGAGACGACATCGGCATCGCGGTCGCCGATCGCCTGGCGATTCGCACGGCCCCGCATCCGGACTTTTTCAACGGAACGCGGTTCAGCGCGTTGGCGGGAGTGCTGGCGGGGACCAAAGACATGCCGCAGCTCGGTGTGGTTGTTCGAGCCCCGCTGGCCGCGATGCTCCGGCGCGTCCGCGGTCGCCCGAGGCGCCCCGCCGATGCGCAACCGATCGATCTGATCGCGCTGGTCCGCGCAAAAAAAGAGCAACTTCAATCGCTCATCGCCGATCGGCCGGAGATGCATCGCGAAGAACTGCTGATCAAGGCGCTCGCGCTGGTGCAAACGCCCGAGGCGTTGCACCTGATCGAAGGACGCATGGCCCAACTCGGCATTCCTGCGGAGGGCACGCTTTCCGATCTTTCGTTGCGCGAGTTGTTTCTGGTGGCTCATGCCGTGCCCGTCGTGCGTGAGCGGATTGAGCGGGAGCAGCACGACGCGGCCGCGCCGATCAGCCCGTTGGCACGTTGCGATGAACTGCTTGCGATATTGCCGCGGGGCAAGCAATTGCGCCGCGCGATGAGACGCGAGCTGGCCAGCGGATTGATTCAGCACATCGCGTCCCTCGGCGTGCCCGTGACGTTTACCGAAGCCCTGTTGCAACGACCGAGTGTGGAGCCGTTTCTTCAGGTGCTCTCGGCCCTTCGCGATGAGTTGCCCATGGCCCGGTCGCTGCTGAGGCTCGATCAGCGCAGGTTGACGATTCACATCGACCGCGTGCACTACAAGAGCCATTTTCGCAGCCCCGCGGACTGGAAGCTCTGCTCAAGGGAGCGAGAGA
>JBHHUB010000058.1:0-20412 GCA_046753625.1 Phycisphaerae bacterium
ACCAATCCGTCAACAGGGAGTCCGGAGAAGTCCGGAGCACGCGCTGGAACGCCAGCCGGAACATGCGGAGTTGCATTACCACTGCGGCCAAGTCCTGGCGAAGCTCGGTCGACCGAATGACGCCATTTCCGCGAGTGAGGCGGCGGTGCGGCTGAATCCGCAATACACGCGTGCGCTGATCGATCTGGCCAAGCTGTATTGCCAAACCGATCGGCGCGACGACGCGACCATCCGGCTCGAGCAGGCCGTCGCGTGCGGCGCCGATTATGCCGACGTGCATTACCTTCTCGGCAATCTGTATCGAGATCAAGGGCGATTGAAGCTAGCCCGGCGCGCCTACCAGCGTGCGCTAAGCCTCAACCACGGATTTGCGCCGGCCCAAAAAGCGCTGGCCGACCTGCTCTGCTGACGCGAATCGAGTCATCGATGACCACATTGCTGGAAATCCTTGGGCGCGGACTGTTGAGTGAATTGGCTTCCGCCTACCGGCCGGTGCTCGCCAACGACTCCGAAGTGCCCACCGAGACCCTGCAGACGCGGGCGGCCCGGTCCGATGCCGGCCTCGCAGAACACCGTGACCTTGGTGTCCGGTTGCTGGCACAAAGGCGTCTGGGTGCGGCGCGATCCTCGTTCGATCGCGCGCTCTCCATCAACCCCGACGATCGCACGTCGCGGATCGGCCTCGCTTGCGTGCTTGATGAGCTCGGGCTTGTGTGCAACGCGGCGGAGACGCTTCGCCGGCTCGTCGAACACACGCCCACGGACGCGGCGAGCTGGTTCGCGTTGGGCTTTTGTTACGAGAAACTCGGTGAGGCGGACGAGGCGATCGACGCCTACCAGCAGGCGCTGGCCGTAACCCCGCAACTGCGCAATGCGCATGAACGCCTGGCGGCCATCCATCTGACACGCGACGAAACGGATGCGGCAATCGTTCATTACGAACACATGTGCTTCTGTGATCCCGGGAACATGGGCACGTCGCTGGCTCTGGCCAACCTGCTGGTGCGCGCGGATCGTTTTGAAGAGGCGATGCACCGGTATCAATACGCCCTGACGATCGACCCGGAGAACTGGGACGCGCCGGATGCGGTGGTCATCGCGCACGTTGAAGAGGGCGCTTTCGATAAGGCGGTTCAGCGGCTCGGCTCTTTGATTCAAAGTGATCCCGAATGTGCCGCGTTGCACGTGCGCCTCGGCGATGTCTATTGGCGGATGGGCCGCCTCAAGGAATCGGCCCAGGCGTATCAGCGCGCCACGCAGATTCACCCGGAGTCCCTCGAGGCTACGATTCAACTGGGGACGGCCCGGTTGCGGCTCGGCGCGTTCGCCAAAGCCGCCGAGTCGTTCGGCAAAGCCGTGGAGCTCAACGACCGCCTGCTCAGCGCCTACGTCGGCATGGGGGTCGCCCAGCAGGCCTTGGGCAAGACCGATGACGCCAAGGCCAGCTTCGCGATGGCCGCCGGCGTCGAACCCAACAGCACGATCCTCTTCGGCGAGACCGCCTGCCTCCAACTGAAAGTATCCGCAGCCCAGCAGCGAGATCGCTACCTCGGAGCATCTTCCGTGGCCGCGCACCCCGCCGGGCCGCCCGATGGTGACATCGGCGACATGATCGACACCCAGATCGCCAACCTGCGCCGCGCACTCCAGGAACACGGGGGCCACGCGGACTTGCATTATCGGCTTGGCCTGCTCTTGCGGCACGCTGGCGACCTGCCCGGCGCGATCGACTCATTCCAGCAAGCGATCGCCATCAACGGCAATTACGCCAAGGCGCTGACCAAGCTCGGCCTGGCCCTACGCGAGGCCGGACAAGGCGAGGCCGCGATCGAAGCGCTCCAACGAGGGCTGGTCGTCGACCCGAGTTCGCTCGAACTTCATTACGAACTCGGGCTGGTCTTCGCAGACCGGGGCCAGTTCAGCCGGGCGCTGGAACACTTCGATCGCGCCGCGCGACAAGATCCATTCAAGAAGGACTACGTGGCCAACCTCGCACTGGCCCTCCAGAACATGGGGCTCATTGATCGAGCGGAGGCGGCATGGCGAGCCCTGGCCGACATTTCGAAGTACCACCAACCCGGCGGTCGCCTTTTCAACGAAACCACGCAAGACTCATAGCACGGAGTTTGACTTGGGACACGACGGCGCGTCGATCCTGAATCGCGCGTTCGACGCCGGCGCGGCGCCCAGGCGCTTCGCGTGTTAGGCGCCGTACGGCGATACACCTGACCGTCATCAGCTCTAGCGTACTGTGTTCCAGCTCATCGTATTGTACCCCCCCCCCTTAATGCGGCCGCCTCAGCAGAATCTGTGGTCGAGTTTTGGTTCGGGCACTTTCGCAAGTGCATGATGAACCGTGCAAACCCCAACCCCTCGGCCCATCTGGCATTCACCGAAACAGAACTCCAACTCCTCGATCACCTCGCACGAACATCACGTCGCTCGAAGACCAGGCCGATCACGCACCACTTCCAATCTGTCGCCAAACCAGGCGGGCACATGGCACGCGCCAACGGCTCTCCACCGGGCAACATGGTGCTGTGGCGCGGCCTCGCACGGTTTACGGACACTTGCCTCGGCTACACGCCCAGGAGCGAACTTACCGGCAATTGCAAGGACCACCGAGCGCTTACGGCCGTGCAGGCGTTTGCAAGCAAACCGGGCCCGTCCTGCCGCCAGGCATCCTCGCCTCGCCTCGCGATCTCGGACAAACGGCAGGTGCCATCACCATGCCTTCTGGATTCCGTGCGGATGGCTACCGGTATCTCTTGAACAACCTCGTCACGATGCGCAGCACCTCGCTGAACCAGCGCGGCGAGCGATCGACCTGCTCAGCCCGCCGACGCGCTTCACGCGCTTGGGCTTGCTGCCGCTTCTTCGCCTTCGCCTCTTCCGCTCGCTGCAAGGCCGCCTGCTGGCGCATCTTGGCGCGTTCCTGCTTTTCCGCCTTGAGTCGCTCGACCTCGGCTCGCTCTTGCGCCTGCTGCTTCTGGCGTCTCCTGGATTCCCGCGTTACTGCGGCAGCCTCCTTCTTGCGCTTCTTCTCCGCCAGCGCTCTCTGATGTGCCAGCTCCTCGGCACTTTCCAGCTCCTCCGCCTCTTCCAGTAGCCGCCGTTCCAGCAACACGTCCTCCTCGTTGGCGGCGTCCATCTGCGCCTCCTCAGCATCGCGGTCAAGCGCCGGCCCGATGGACGCGCGACGTTGCATGGCCGATTGTTCTTCGTGAGGTTCCGCATGAGCAGCAGGCTGGCGTAACGCCGCGAGCCGCTTGTGGCGCAGCTTCTTCTCTTTGTGTTCCCGTTCCAACCTGGCCGTCTCGTCGCGCTTGATCGCCAACGCCCGCTGCACCGCTTCATGATGCCGCGCCTGCAACTGCTCAACGCGCGCCACGGCCGCGGCCTTCTCCTCATCCGTCGCGGATTTCGGCAGAGAGTTCCGCACGATCATAGCCTGGGCGATCTCGCCCTTGATGGCCTCGATCTGCTTCTCCGCCTCCACCAGTTCCGGCTTGGGGTCTTTCCGATTCTTCTTCTTGGTCATGTGGCTGAACCTACGCCGCGGCGCTCGCCCCCAGGGCACGTCATGCAGTATACGCGATCCGCTTGCCCCGAGTCGATCTTCCGTCGACCCGTTCCAACAGCGACTCCCCATGCGCCCCGCCGCCGGCGGCAAACACAGCCCGCGCCGACCATCCGCGGCAGCGGTATCGGGCGCCAAGGCAAGGAGCGCCCGTCAGCGTCGGCGTCTGCAGCGGTGGACGGGCTTGGCCAAGGCGCTCAGGCCGTAGCCACGGCAGGGATGGGCGTCACGTAGCCATCGGTTACGTCGCCGTGCTCCTCGCCGAAGCGGACCAGACGGGCGCTGTTGAAGATGACGATGGCGGTGGCCAGCGTGTGGCTAACGGCCGCAAGCACGGGGCTCAACCATCCCGTCATCGCGAGCGCCATCATGCCGACAATGAACACAACACCGAAAAGTATGTTTTGATAAACCACGCGCGTCGTCGACTTGGACAGGCGAATCAAAAATGGCAGGCGGCTCAGGTCGTTGTTCATCAGGGCGATCGACGCCGAGTTGATCGCGACGTCACTTCCTGCAGCCCCCATGGCAATCCCCAAGTCACTCGCTGCCAGCATGGGCGCGTCATTGACACCGTCGCCGACGACGGCCACGCGATGGCCGCGCTGTTTGAGTTCATCAACCATGTGAAGTTTTTCTTCCGGTAGGACTTCGGAGTGAACTTCCGTACAGCCCATTTCCGCTCCAACCCGATGCGCCACGGAGCGTTTGTCGCCCGTGACCATGGAGATGTTCTTGATGTTCAGCTCGCGCAGCTCGTCAATAGCCGCACGCGCCTCCTTGCGGGTCCGATCTTCAAGTCCGACCCAGCCGAGACACTTCTTGTCGCGCGCAACGTAGAGCAAGCTGACGCCTTCCGGCTCAGCAAAATCGGTATTCTGCATCAAGGTCATGTCGGCGCCCTGGTCGGTCAGCCAAGAACTTCGCCCCACCATGATGTCCGCCTCCCCGATCTTGGCGGAGCAACCGCGCCCGGCCACCTCGGAAAACGAGGCGGGATGCGTCAAATTCACTTTGGCCTGCTGGGCCACCTGAACCAATGCCAACGCCACGGGGTGCTTGCTCATTTGCTCTGCGGAAGCCGCGGCATGAAGTAGATCCGCTCCTTCGACTCCGGGCGCGGGTTTGAGTTGGGTCACGGAGAGTTCGCCGGTGGTGAGCGTACCCGTCTTGTCGAAGACAACCGCCGTAAGTGTTCGTGCGTATTCCAACTGAACGACGTTCTTGATCAGAATCCCGAGTCGTGCCGCGCAGCTCAGTGCGGCGACCATGGCCGTCGGCGTCGCCAAAACCAGCGCACACGGGCAGGCGATGATGAGCATGGTGATGGCCTTCTGTACGCCCTCGCCCTTGTCCTGTGAGAAAAACCACACAACGGCCGCGAGCATGCACACCGTCGGCGTATACCAGCCGGCATACTTGTCGATGAGACGCATCAGCGGAGTCCGCGTCCCCTCGGCATCGAGAATGAGCTGTTGGACCCGCCCGAGCGTCGTATCCGATCCTGCTTTGTTGACGCGCAGATCGAGCATGCCGGTAAGGTTGGTCGTGCCGCTGAACACCTCGTCTCCGACGCGTTTATCCACCGGAAGGGATTCGCCGGTGATGTTCGCCTGATTGACCGTGGATTCACCGGACATCACCTCACCGTCGGCGGGAATGTTGTCCCCCGGACGAACCCGAATGGTCTCGCCGGTGCTGAGCAACTTGGCGTCGACCAATTCCTCGGTCCCATCCGGCAACAGGCGGTGCGCCTTGTCTGGAGTCAAGCGGAGTAGCGACTCGATCGACGCGCGGGCGCCGAGCGCCGTTCGCGTTTCGATCAGGTTCGAGAGCACCATGAAGAACGCGATGATCCCGGCTTCCTGGTACTCACCTAACGCGATGGCGGCCAGCACGGCCAGGGCGACGAGTTCGTCCATGTGCGTGTGGCCGGAAAGCAACCCCTGGATGGCATGCCACACGAGCGGCCCGCCGAGCAAGGCGGCTCCGGCCAGCGCAAGGGCCTGCGCGTAGGGCGTCTGGCCCCCCGACGCGACATCGTATTGGAACAAGGTGCGCGCAATAACCGGCACGTTGACCAAGAACGAACTGATGACCAACATGCCGCCCATCAAGGTACCGATGAGCAGCCAAGTGGCCTTGGAGGTTTCCGCTTCTACGTCGTGCAGATGGGAATGCGCCATAAACCGTTCCTGGGTAAGTCGTTAGAGATACATGGCGGCCGTCGCATCGGGCAAACCACTCGCCTCAGCATTGCCTTATAGAGCACGAGGATGCGCATTGGAAGCGCATCCTCCCGCCCAATAGTATTACGACTCTCAGCAGTGCCCGGTTCGACCGCTCCGTGCCAACGCGGCCGGTCCAGACCGGACGGCTACGCGCCTCCGCCGCGGTTGGCCCCAAAGTTGTTGCCGTAGATGATGTAGGCATCGCCGGCGTCGCGCCGACGCCCGAGGGTCGCGTCGGTCGCGTCGGGACCTTGCGGGAAGTTCAAGTCGATGAAATCAGCCTTGGGGTTGCCGATGCAAATATCGCCAAACCCGTCGCGATTGATGTCCCCGATAAAGGAGACCACTTCCGGCGCAGCCTCATTGGGACGCCCTTTCTCATAAGGACTCAGAAAGACGATTCCCGGAAGATCGGCCGAACCTACCTGATCCAGACTCCATTCCGTGTTCGCCAGGTGGGTACCCCCGAACACGAGATAGACCACGCCCAACCGCGGCCTCCCCGCCCGATCCAACCGCGTCTCACCTGGCACAGCGATAAGAATATCGCCGAATCCGTCCTGGTTGAAATCTCCAGCCGAGCTGACATCAACTCCGGCGCGGTGCCCGGCGCCGGCCCCGAAGAACCGCACACCCGGAAGATCCGGCGTGCCGATTTGGGAAATCGTACGATCTCCATCAATCGAAACGCCACCAAAGATCACGCCCACAAACCCGTTGTCCACGAGGTTGGCGCAGCAATCCGAATTCCCTTCGGCAACGCACGACAAGAACAGCTCGCGATCGTCGTCGCCTATATCTCCATCGTTGTCGTAATCGAACACCTTGCACGCTTCATCGCTGAATACGCCGTCGGGATGATCGCTCTGACAGTTGTTGAACGTCGTCCTGCTCAGGTCCGTTTCGTTGATCACGCCGTCGTTATTGAAATCGCCCACGCAGGTCGACCGGGTCACGCCGCCGAAGTCGGCCCGCGGCGATGAGATGAACACGTCGTCGATCCGGTCACCGTTGACATCCAACCCCTTGGATTGCCGCCAGCCTATTTGATCGCCCGGTTGTTCGCCGCGGATTCGCAGCATCGGGGACCGCCGCAGCGGATCATCCGCGTTGGCAAGCCTGAAATCGCCCAGCACGTTTCGGCCGTAGAGAATGTAGACCGCCCCGGAATCTACGATGCTGGTCGAGCGATCATTGAGCGGCGCGCCGCACAGAATATCGTCCAGCCCGTCCTGGTTGAAATCCCCGGCGGACTCGGCCCCACCCAGCATGTCATCGACTTTCTCCGCGAACACCTCAAACGAGTCCGGCGGTGAAAGCAATGTTCGTCCGCCGGCCGGTCGGCAGATGCCGAAAGGAGCATCCTGCTGCTGGTCCAAGCGCGGGATGATCGAATTGGAATCGTCGGCGTCGGTCAGTTCGCGCCATTGTTGCGCGTTGTAGTTGGCTCCCGGAACGACGGCGATGCTGCCTCGGTAGACGGAAGATGCGAGGTGACTACTCTGCGGCCCGAAAGAGGACCCCAAATCGGCAATGTACCGTTCGTTCTGTGGAGCCGAAATGATGATTTCATCCAGCCCGTCGTTGTTCAAGTCACCGATCGACGAAACCTTTTCGCCGAACAAGCCCGTCCTGGGCGGTTGGTTCAACTGCTCATGGTTGACGCAATCAAACGGCCCGGCAATGATCCGCGCGCCGGCGATGCGCCCGGTCTGTATATAGTCGTCGGCTCGCGCGAAGATACCGCCGGTCGCCTCATTGATTCCCCGCGTATCAAGGGTCCTGTTCTGTTGCCCTACGAGCTCCAGGGTGATGACCGTGTTTTCCAACCGGTCGGGAGCCTCTCCCAGGCGCGGCCGGTTGTCGCGGTTGCTGCTGTCGATGATGGTAACCATACCACCGGCGTAGTACTGCTCGTCCAGGGCATCATCGGAAATATCGTCGGAAAGGTTGTTGACCAAGAGGTCAGGGTAGCAGCCTCGGGCTCCGGTGAGATTCACCCGGTCGTAGTTGATACGCAGAACCGGCCGCTCCGTCTCCAATGCGAATTCACTCGTCCTCGCCCCGGCTTCACCGCCCGGTTCGCCATCGTGAACGATGATGAACCGCAGCTCCTCGTCTTGCGAGAGAAGCTCTCCGTTGATCAAGGACTGAACCACAAGCGTCACATCGACCGTCGCCGTTTCCGGCGTGGTGCCATCCACGGTCCCCAGCTTGCCCTCTCCCGTAAAGCCCACGCGAATGTAATCCACATCGATTTGGGGGTCTCCACCGGCGCCGCCATTGGCGAAGTTGTCGTAGCGGGTTTGGCCGGTGAAATCCGTTACTGCCTGAAAAACATCGCCTTGCCCGCCGACCTTGAAGACACGCAACTCCAGCGTGGCCGTGACCGTCGATACGTCGATGAACGAATTGAGTCCAAAGAGCGTGTCTGGAAGTTCGTCAAGAACCCCCTGGAATTTGATCAGGCTCCATTTGCGTTGCCCAGGGGCGTCGTCTTGCCACGCAAGAGAATCGGCCTCGTTCAGCGTCGCCGACGGGTTGGCAGCATCGATCGTGCCGTCTATGACGCCGCGGTAGGACGTCGACGTAACATTAACGGCGCCGTTGCCCTCCTGCACGGTCACCTGCCCTTGGCGTATGGCCACCTCGACTGCGGTCGTGTCGTCCGGGCCTCCGCCGCCAATAGGCTGATCTCCAGGGTCGTAGTCCATGCCATCGAAAGCGCCGTGGACGAAACTCATGCCCACCATGATCTCTGGCCGCCCATCGCCACTGATGTCGCGGATCGAACTGATGTCCGTAATTCCCTGGCTCTTCGAGGGTTCGGGAATGATGCAAAGGAGCCTGTCGGTCATGCGCGGGTCCGACCTGACCGGTGGCGCCTCCATGATTACGCCGGGAACCGCCTCGCCGATTGAGTTCGCCGCGATGTCCCCGCCAAAGCGAGTTTGGTCCGGTCCGTAGATCAAATAAGCTTCGCCCACCAGACCGGCGTTGCGAGGATTGCCGAAGCGCGCCACGATGACAAAGTCATCCACACCGTCGGCGTCAAAGTCGCCGATGGACGTAATCGCCGAGCCAAGATTCGCACCGGGTCCGAACCCGGTAACCCGGGCTCCCGACACATCCTTGCCAACACCGAAGAGGTCGACCTCTCCCGCGGCCAACTGCACCACGCTGATGGTTCCGACGGCGTATTGATGAACGCGAGGATTCGTACCGTCATCGATCGTCGCACGAACAAAGTAAGGCTGTCCGCCCGGACGCGGTGGGATTTGCGATAAGTCGATCTGTCTTGCGAACGTCTCCGCGTTGAAGGCGTTGGCGACCACATCCCGAGTATCAAGCAGGATAATCTTGCTGGGGTCCGGGGTGGCGGGATCGTCGTTGTTGGGGTCCTGGTCGAGATCCAGCAGGATGAAAATCGTCACGTCGCTGTCTGGGTCGTAAGGCTTGGTAACATCGGGATCCAACTCGGTAGGCTGAACCACGACGAGCAGATCGTCGTCCTGGGTAACGCTGCGGTTAAACGCAGGCTCGATCACCGTTATGGCAGGAGGAACCGTAGGACTTCCCTCGCCCGGGCCCACGATCGTAAGGATCACGCGCTGCGGCACGGCGTCGTTGGTCATCGCGAAGACTTCCGCCGGCGTGTTGACTCCATCGTCGATGGTGCCCAGGAGGTTGTAGTTGCCGACCGGCACCAGCGACGTACCGATGCTCACCGAATCGGGTCCGGTCGTGTCGTTCTCGTCGATCCCCTCAACAAGCGTGGTCCGCGCGTTATTGGCACTAGCCGCCGTGTTCACCAGTGCGAAACTGATTTTCGCATTCGAATCGGGGTCACGATCCGTCCAGCGGATTCTGAAAAACTCTCCCTGTCCACGGGTGAGGTTCTCCGCCGGAACGAGGATGGTCATCTCCGGAGGTACATCGCCGCTTATGCCCGGTCCGCGCACAAAAACGGGCGTCTGAGCCGTCCCACAGGACCAAACACCCAACGTCGCAGCGGCCAATAGCGCCAATATGGAACAACCTATACCAGCTTTGAGGAAGGCAGGTTTCATACGTATGGCTCCCAAAGGCTAAAAAGCCTGTCCAAGGTAGGCGGGCCGGCTATGCCCATCCATGGTGTCAACCGAGCGTTTCCCGCCGGTATTCCCGAAGAAAGCCGGCCGGAACAAGCCTCGCGGCTTTCCCTGCCGCTGATTGCGTTGCCCCGTCACGGGGGCGTCCTCCGATGAAAAACGCACGCCCAAGCCGCCAAGAGCGACCTGGCGTAGCCAAGCCTACGACTGGCCACCGGCATGCTATACGCTGGAAACCGGCCTGGTCAGCCCCAACACCCCGCGCCAGCGCGGGCCGCGCGATACCTAAAACCGCGACCGATCAAGACGGCAGGGCGCTGTCGCAGCCACACCGGCCTACTCTTCCGCGCGTGTATGAATAGTAAGCCAGGCGGTTGTGTCCCGTCAACCAGCGCCCCGCAAGCCTCGGAGTTCCGTGGTCCATGCCCATTCCGCCGGGATGCACACGCCAACTCAGAGCCGCTGGCGCCAGCCTGCGGCCCCTGGGACCGCCAATCTCCCGAGTGGCATGCGCCACATCCAAACTGTCCATGCCCAATCAGGTATATCGGCGATCCGCGGGACGCCCACGGTAGGATGTCACCGGGCTTGCCCCCTGGCTCTTCTACACAAGTCTGTCCACTGAGCCCTGGACCGGCCTGTTGATGCTGGCAAACGCCCTGCATGGCCGCACGTCATCGGAGCCCAGTCCACTTCCCAGCATCGTGGCGCGGACCTCGTCGATTTGTGTAGAACTAACGAGGTCTTGCCCCCGGTGCTCTGAAAAGCGCCCGCCACCTGATAGCTCGCCCTTCTCAGGGGCCTCCGGATCGCAGTACCGCATTGACCACCCGACACTCGAATTCTATAGTGCGGCCGATAACGTCAAAGGCCTCGGATGTACTATGTCAGACCTTCAAACGCCAAACCCGTATGGCGACGGTCCCGCTGCGGACGCCATTCCCCAAGCCGCCCCGTGGAGCAAAGCTGCGGTCGTCGGCTTCGGTGCGAGCTTTTGCGGCTGCACCATTGTCGGTTCCCTGATCGGACTGATTTTGGGCATTGTGGGCATCGTCATGACAGGCGGCGGAACACGTCGTGGACGCGGATTGGCCATCGCAGCCATCCCAATATCGCTATTAACCGGCGTGGTTGGGGCGTACATGGGGCTGGGAATCTATGCGTATTCCCGCATGGCGCACATTGTGGGCCAGATTCCTGCCGCCCTGAACGAGGCGGACCCGGCCGCGGCGGCGGCGAAGCTGCGGAAACTCGCATCGGACGATTTCAAAGACCAGGTATCCGTCAGCGACCTTGCGGCCTGGGTCGCCGGCGCTCGGGAGGCCCACGGTAAGCTCGTTTCCATGAAACCGGACCAAAACGATCCCGGTGGCCCGACGAAAACCGGATGGCTCTACCTGAACTACGAGGGCAAATTCGTCAACGGGGATGCCTCCGTGCGCATCTTTTTCAACGCAGAATCGGTGCTTTCCGACGCGAGCATCGTCAACCTCGAAATCGACGGCAAGGCGATTCGCGCGATCGACGACGCCCCATAGAGACCGACTCACCGGCCCCGGCGCTATTCCTTCGTTTACCGGCAGCACCAGGTGCCTCCGGGCAGCGGTGTCGCCCGCAAGCCGCTACGGCGTATTCTTGCCTGCAGCTTCCGTCCCTACCGGATGAGCAGTTCGTCCGGCATGACCATCAGCACGTTTTCGCGGTGGAGCATCTCGATCTTCTGGAGCTGCCGCAGAACCGCACCAAGGCGTTGTGGATCGGTTTGGGCCAGCACGGGCAGCATCGCCTGAAATACCGGGGTCGTGGCCAAGGCGGGAATGTGCATCGCGAGCGCTACTTGGAGCCGGCGGTCACCGGTAGGTCCGCCTCCGAACATGTCGAAAATCCCCGGCGGGTCGGGCAGCACCCGAAGCTCAAAATCGTCTTGATGCGACTTGCGTGCCGCAAACTTGATGGCGTCTCGTAGGCCGCCGATTTCGTCGACCAGCCCATGTTCCAAGGCTTGGAAGCCTGTGAATACCCGCCCGCTGGCCAACTGGTCGATCGGCTTGTCGAGCTTGTCGCCCCGCGCCTGAACCACGTGATCCTTGAACACGCCGTACACGCGCTCCATGTAGTGGCGAATGCGCTGGCGTTCCTCATCGGTGAACGGGGCGGCGGTGCTGAGCAAGCCCGCCATCGCCCCCCGCTTGTTCGCATGCCAGTGGATCCCCAGTTTCTCCCAGAAACCGGTTGTGACCAGTTTTCCACCGAGCACGCCGATCGAGGCCGTAATCGTATGCTTGTCGGCAAACACGGTGTCGGCCTCGCAGGTGACGTAGTAGCCTCCGCTGGCGGCCACGTTGCCCATGGAAACGATCAGCGGCTTTTTGGCCGCAACCCGGCGCGAGGCATCCAAGATAATCTCCGACGCCAATGCGGAACCGCCGGGCGAGTCCACGCGAAGCACCACCGCCTTAACCATGTCCTCCTCGGCAGCGCGATCGAGCGCCTTGCGAATCGTCGTGCTGAATGCGCCGCTGCTTGATCCAAACGGCGACACCTCCGCCTCACCGGTTTGGATGGCGCCTTCAACATAAACTATCGCAATGGTCGGCTTCGTGAATTCCTTGGGTGACGGGTTGAAGAGCTCCATGAGCATTTCAAATGCGGCAAACATATTGCCCGGCACGTCGTCGGCGTCCTCGCCACCGTAGTCATGCACGATTTGCACCTCGTCGCCATACCGCTCCTTGAGGTCAGCCGCGAAATCCTGACGGTACTTCACGGAATCGATCAGTTTGGCGGCCAGCGCATCCTCGGCGGAATAGAGCCCGCGATCGATCAGCTTGCGAACCTGATCCGGCGAAAAGCCGCGTGACCGGGCGATCAGCTTGACCAGCGAATCGTACAAGCTATCCAACAGCCAGTCGGTCATCTCCTTGGAGGCTTCCGACGGGCCGGTGCGCGTAATGGACTCCGCACCGGTCTTGAAGTCGCCGCAGTGCTCGAAATCCGGCACCACGCCCAGTTTCTCCAACGCCCCGCGCAGGTAGGGGGTTTCCCCGTAGAGACCGCGAAGCCAGAGATCGCCGGTAGGAACCAGGCTGATGTGCGTCGCCGCGGTTGCCAACGCGTAGGTTCCCGTCGTGAGTGTGTCGGCATGGACGTAGATTTCCTTATCCGCGGCCGCGAGCCGATGCAACGCCGCGTGCACTTCCTCCAATTGGGCAAACCCCAACGCCGCACCGTCCACATCGAGCACCAGCGCGACAACGGAATCGTCGGTGCGCGCGTCGTCGAGGCGATGAAGCAACTCCTTGAGAGAGAGCGGCGCCTCGCTGGCGAAAAGCGGTGGAATCGCAATCGGGCTTTCGGTCAGCGGCCCCCGCAGCGTAATGTGCGCAATTTTCTTGGGGGGCGGCGTCGTGTTGCCTCCGCCCGCCAAGGCCCGCAGCGCGTCCAACTGCGCAAACGCGCTCGACCCACCCAGAGTAAACAGCAATGCACAGGTAGCCATACCAGGAAAAAAACGTTTCATGAAATCCAATCCTCCAACAACGCGGTCAGGCCCGACTTACCCCAACCATAACCTACATCGCTGCCGTGCGACGCCAAGTAATCAACTGTCTGAGCCACAACTCCTTACAGCCCCAGAGCCTCATGCGCACGACACCGCCTAGACAATCACATCCGCAGGCGCCCAGCGCCGGGCGTTGATCGCCCCAAAAACGGCCAAGGCCAATCCGCCCAATCCGAAATTGGCCAATCCGGCCCACTGCAGCAGCCATGAGGGGTGCAAATACTCCCGCCCCCCAGCCCGCAACAGCAACAGTCCGTTCACCATAAACACCAGCGCACACAGCCCACACACCTTCCCGCCCCGGCTGCGCAACATCAAATACCACCCCACCAGCACAATGATCATCTCGCGTCCGAATGGAAACACCGCGATGCCGTACGCCAGCGCCCGCGGCAGCTCGGCGAGCGCCGCGTAGTTTACCCGGAGCCCGCCATGTTCCCCCACGATGGCGTTGGGGCTGCCGGGGGCCATGGTGTCCCCCCGATCCGTTTTGACCCAGCAATGAGAGAAATCCGTCACGATTTGCGACTCAAACCCAAACCGCGTCAGCAAGGAAGCGGCCACCACCGCCCTACCGTCGCAGTCCTCTCGGCCCATAGAGATGGCTTCTTCGACCGTGGGCATGTAGTCGGCCGTCCCCCACGTGTTCCAATCCCACTCGTACGGTATCTTTTTGTAAACGAATTGCTCCACGGTCTTGAGCGCCTGGGCCGGCTCCATCGGAGCCGCCATCTTCGGCTCCAACTCGGCAATGAGAGGCGCCAGCGCAGGTGAATCGGCATCGATCAGGGCGTTGGGATCCTGCCAATGTCGGATATGACGGACCAAGACCCCCGGATGCGGAAAGCAAACGGCCAGGACGGTCAGCCCGAACACGGCCGCCTTCAGCGGCCAGCGCTGGTACCATCGAAATCGATTGAGCAACAAAAGCGTTTTCATCGTATGCGCGCTCCGGGCGGTCGTCGCGACCGCCCGGAGCGAATTCTGTTGGAACCGGTCGATCGGGCCGCTTGAAGGGTAAACAATCCCTGGCCCCGCGGCAATTGCCGCCGCGCAACCCATCTATCGGCGGTTCGCCCACAAATGGGTATTATGGGCTTGGCGGTTGATATTCCGGGCGTTTTTTGTAACGGCCCGGCAGGAGAAGCTACTAGCCGTCAGCCGAAGAGGTCTGCATCCCGCTGGGGGCAGAGAAAGCACGTTATGACCTGGTTGATTGCATCGGTTCGAGCGAAATCGATGGAGGAACTCCGGCAACAGGCGGCGGCGGCGTGGCGCGGCGGCGCCGATTGCGTGGAGCTTCGAATCGATGAATTCCACGGCGATCCCGGCGCAATCGCGGCCTATCTGGAATCGCACGATCAGCGCACGTGGATCCTGACCTGCCGCAGCGTCGCGGAGGGCGGATCCTGTGCGGACGATCCCCCGGAGCGCGCGAAGCGCCTGAAGCAGGCGCGGGGCCGATCCGGCGCTGTGATCGATTTCGAATACGCCGATTTCCGTACGTCCTCAGACCTGCGCGAGTCCATTCTCGGGAGAACCGGCGTATCGAACCAAGATGCCCGCGTGGGCATCCTGTCTCATCATGCGTTCGATGGCGGCCCGCCCGATGTGCCCGCGCTTGGCGGCGCGATGACCAGGCTCTTTCCGCCAATGATCCCGAAGATCGCCTACTCGAGCCAAGACATCACCGACACGTTTGCCGCATTAGACGCGATGCACGCCGCAAAGACTCCGTTGATCGCGGTTGCCATGGACGAGGCAGGCGCATGGACACGCGTGCTCGCGGGAAAATTCGGCGCCTTCGGAACGTACGCTACGTTGGATCCCGATGGCCCAACAGCTCCGGGACAGATAAGCCTCGCGCGGATGATGGCGATCTATCGTTGGAACCGGATCAACGCGGAAACGGCCGTGTTCGGAGTGCTCGGCGACCCGGTGGCCCATTCCATGGGCCCGCAACTGTTCAACGATTGGTTCGAGCTGCACGGAGTCAATGCCGTCTATTTGACACTGACTGTGTCGCAGGCGACGGGGTGTTTGAAGCGATTTCTCGATGGATGCCGCCGGCGTCCCTGGCTGGACATTGGAGGATTCAGCGTAACCATTCCCCACAAGGAGGCGGTGTTGGCATACGCCGCCTCCGGCGCGGACGGCGTCGCGCGATCCATTGGAGCGGCCAATACACTCGTAGTCAAGGACGAAACCTGGACCGCGCACAACACCGATAGCTATGCCGCGATCGACGCGTTGTGCGGATCCCTGGCGTGTGATCGTCGCGATTTGGCCGGGCTGTCCGCAGCCGTCCTGGGCTGTGGCGGAGCCGCTCGGGCGGTCTTGGCCGGATTGCAGGCGTGCGGTTGCCGCACCACCGTGTACGGACGCGCACCGGAAAAAACGCATCAGGTCGCCAAGGCCTTCGACGCAGCGCCGAAACCGTGGACCGAGCGAGCGCAAACCACGTGCGACCTGCTGGTCAACGCAACGCCCATAGGCATGTCACCCCGGCAAGACGCCTCCCCCATGCCCCTCGCCGGACTTAAGCGCCAACGCCTTGTCTTCGACCTGATCTACAATCCGCTGGAAACCAAGCTGCTCCTAGATGCCCGATCGCGTGGCGTCGCGACGCTTGGTGGCCTGGAAATGTTCGTGCGCCAAGCGGCAGCACAGTTCGAGCTGTGGACCGGGCAGACGCCGAACCTCGCCCACGCGCGGCACGCTGTGACGCAGTGCCTATCGCAAGAGCCGGCGGGGAAGACGGAGGCATGATGGGCGATTCGGCCGACATGAATTGTGCCGGACCATCAAGACATCGCAGGCGTGCGATCGTCTTGATCGGCATGCGCGGCTCGGGCAAAACGTGCGTGGGCCGCGTTCTGGCGGAGTTGATGACTCATCGTCCATCGTCCCGCCTCAAGCCGTTTGGCGATACCTTCGCATTCGGAGGATCATGGACCGAGCCGTTCGCCGATGTGGATGAGATGATCGCGGAATCGGCCGGTCGCTCGATTACCGAGATCTTCGCCCGACAAGGCGAAACATCCTTTCGAAATCTGGAGCATCAGGCGATCCGGAGTATCTGCGCCGCGCCGCCTACCGTTATTTCCGTGGGCGGCGGTGCGGTGCTTGATGAGGAGAATGTGCGAGCACTTGCCAAGATCGGCCTGTTCGTCTGGCTGACGGCGCCCGCCAATGTTCTTTGGGACCGCATTCAACGCGATGCGCAATCGGCCCCGAACCGACCGCCCCTCACCGAAGAAACGGGACTCGACGAAATCCAAACGCTCTTGGCCCGCCGGTCCGACGTCTACCGGCGTGTTGCCGACGTCGAGATCGAGACGACCGGGAACACGCCCGAACAAATCGCCGCAGACATCCTTGCCTGGTACGCGGCCTCGGGGCACGCGTGACGGCTCCGCCAAACCCAGCCGGCATGACGCCCCCCCATCGAACCTCCGCGCCGGTTTCTACTGGGCGGCCGGCCCCGCATCCTCCCTTTGATTCGGATGGGGCAGGCCCGTCTCGTCGCATATCGCCGCGATGATGCGCGGTTGTTCCTTGAGAACGTAGCTGTCCAGCGATACCGATCTGGACCGCGGCCCGTCGTTGTAGTGAAGCACGACGACTTCATCGTGCTTACCCTTTGAGAGGGCCGTCATATCGGTAAACCGGATCAATGGACGCGTACCCAAAATCAATCCGTCGTCGTTGACCACGGCCTTCGTGCGTAAGATGCATAGGAGCCGAACGATCAGAAGCCCTCCGGCCGCCGAAAAAAACCACCCCATCCAGATTTGCAGCGCTATGTCCGTAGGGCTATGCACCGGTCCCGGGGTCCACAGAGCTTCCTGCACGCGGTGGCCGCCGTGGCGCAACTGAATGAATCCGCCCCGACCGAAGAAGTAAGACACGCCCTCGCGTTCCCACCCCGCGCCACCGAGCACCCGCGATGCGTCTTCCAAACTCATGCCGGGCTTGATGGTATGGATGCGCCCTGCGGTGGGTTCATTTCGGCAAAGGGGCAAGGGATCCGGCTCCCCGATTCCGAGCCGATCCGTAAAGACGGCCTTGATGTTTTGCACCGGGTACGCAATGTATCCATCGTAAAGGGAGTAGACGCCGTACGCGGCGACCAATAAGGTCAATGCGGCGTTGCGAAGCATTCGCTCCCCGGTCGTGCCCGATCTAATCTCAGCCATCAACATGCCTCCGCGCCGTGACTCTATTCCCCTGGAATTACGAACGCGGCTCCGCGATCTCATTGGCCGTCGCCCGATTCGAGCCCATCCGCCGCCGCGCGTGACGCCGCCACGTTGGGCAGCCCGCCGAAACGAAACGTCGAGCGTGCATCGTCGGCCTTGTCGCTCGTGTTGGCAAGCGATTTGATTCGGAGTCCTGCATCGAAGACGCGCCGACACCCCAGTACTTGCATCAACAAATCACAGGTTGTGATTACACCGCGCATGCGCCGAATTGAAAAACCTTGGAGGAAACGTCATAATGGACCGGCGAAACGGCGCAGCGACCGAAATCGTGTAAGTCAGGAATCCCGAGATCAAAGGTGAGGTTCAGAATGGAAAGCGGGCTTAGCGCGGTATGTGATGAGTTTTACGTCAACTGTCGGCTTTTCCTCAAGATGGAGCTTGGTCTTCAACGCGAGACGGTACTCCACTTCTTCGATCGCCTTCGGAGATCATACCCCACGCTGACGAAGCTCCGGCGCCGGGATGATCGCTGCCTAGTTCTCGAAGAAGAGCCCGATGAACGCAACCGACGGCGTTGGGTACGGCTTGATCAGAACAGCCTGCGTTTCGGCATCTACTCGCCGGCGGATCTCGATGAAGTGCGGCGTTTCGGCGAGCTGATCTTTACCCAGGCTCCTTGCCACCTCACGCTCAGCGATATCGATTTCGAACATCTCGAGCTCTTGTACGCGTTCGACCTGGAATACCGCGGCAACCACGATCAACTCGTTGCCGAGACGTTCTTCAGCGATCAGCTCCGCGGCGGATTCCTGGACACCGGCGACAACACCAAGGTCATCGATGCCCAACCCTACTTCGGCATTGCGCTGAACGCCGACTGCGATCTTCAGGCCTATCTGGAAGTGAAATCACGGACGACATCCTACGAGGTGCGCAACGAGGCGTTCGACGGTGAGCCGATCAGCATATTCTTGACGCTGCGCAAGTATTGGGGCGTAACTGAGCCCGTATCGCTCGATCAAGCGCTGGCCACGCTGTTCGACCATGCCGACGAAACCGCTACGGAAAAGGTGGTTCCCAACTTCGTCAATCCCCTGGCAGCGGCAATCGCAAGCCGGCCGTAGGGATGCCCCCGGCGAGTTCGCCCCGCGCCCGCGCCGGCAGGCCGGCGCGGGCGGGCGGGCGTTTGACGAAGTTGAGCGTCGGCTATCGCTTCCTGCGGCCATGGCGGAACGACTTCAGCGACGGAGCCACCGGAGGGTCACCCGACGGTACATCGCCCGCAGCGAAGGCTGCCACGTCCAGCATGTCCACCCAACCATCGCCGTTCCGATCGGCCCCCGTGAGCTCGTGCCAACCCTGAGCTTCGAGCTCGGCCACCGAAATCCGCATGATCGGGCCTGATGCCCCGTCGCCGCCGACTCCTGCCGTCATTGTGCAACAGGGGGCGACGTCCAATTGAGCAAAGTTGAAGCTCAAAATCGAGAAGTCCTCGATGCCCACGATGCCGTTGCCGCTAAGGTCCGCGTTCCATTGTGCAGGCGTGGGAGCACTCGCGGGCAAGCCCAAGCAGTTCGTATTGGCCGGGACCTGCGTATTGAATTGCGAATTCAGAATAGCGAAATCCACAATATCCACGAATGTATCATCGTTGAAGTCGCCTCCGCGAAGCGCAATGCCACCGGTGGCGGGGTCGAAGCTGGCCGAAAAAGTCACACCATTTCCCGTGACCATCGCCCTACCGCGCACGCTATGAAGCCGGTCCCGCGCAGTGACGCAGGTATAAACCCCCGTGGGAACGGACAACGGAAACCCCGTCACCCGCGCCGGCGGGACCCCGGGCATTGTGGTCGCAAACGCCATCTGAGCTTCTACAGTCTCAACCGGTTGCGTCAGGTCACTGCAGTTCGAGAGTTCGAACGTGATACAGCGCACCATGTTGCCATCCGTGCCGTCCAGCGCAACATCCACGACCAGCAGGCTCGCTGGCACGACGGTTACGTTGAAAACACACGGCTCACCGGCGTCCAGACCGTTGCCGCAGACATCCGTGGCGCTGCAGGTGACGCGCGTTGTGCCGATCGGGAATGTGCCTCCATCTGCGGCTGTCGGTTGCGGGGCCGATAGCGGCAGGCACGCTTCGACGGCCGGACAATCCGACGCGGTAACGCACGCGGTGAGGGACGTCACGCACTGGCCCGCTTCCGTGACACAACTGACCGCTCTCGTGCCGTCGCACGCGTCGATCGCCGTCGGCTGCGGCCATGCAACCACAGCCGACGTGGCCCCGGCATCCGCGCTGACGGTGCGGTCGATCGGACACGTGATCCCGAAGTCCGGCGCCAGTCCATCGATGCGAACCGGGGTCATGTTCTCAACCACGACCCCTGGGACCGCCATCCCGGCCGTGTCCGCGACGCCGGACGGCGGGCTGTGCGTGCGGAAGTTCACGACCGCGTCGGGGTCGCACGCGGCGATCGCCTTGAAGGTGATGGCGGCCATGCTGGTGCCGTCCGCGGAGGTTCCAGCGTCCCCGAGGTTAACACCAGCAAAATAGTCGATGGTTCCGACGATGGGGTCATGGGCGAAGAGAAGCGCATCCGGGAACGACGCTGTCGGCGAAACGGACTGGAATTCCAGTTTGGACTGATCGTAATCCAAATAGAACTGGCCGCTGACGATCTTGTTGCAGCGCACATGGCATTGGGAGTTGATCGCACAGGGTTGGCCCGCATCCACCCCG
>JBHHUB010000059.1:0-20203 GCA_046753625.1 Phycisphaerae bacterium
CGGATCGCGATAATCTGGCTGTGGTCGTCAACAATTTGCTGGGCAATGCGATCAAGTACACGCCGGCCGACGGCAACGTCTACGTGGGGTGTCAGGTGAACAGCGACGGCGTGGTCATCACCGTAAAGGACAACGGCGTTGGGATTTCGCCGGAGGATCAGCCGCGCGTCTTTGAGAAGTTCTATCGAGCCGAGGATGAGGCGGTCCAGACGGAAACCGGTACAGGGATTGGATTGTATACGGCGCGCGCCATCGCACGCCGCCACGGAGGCGATATTGAATTGCTCAGTGCCAAGGGCGAAGGGTCGACGTTCATGCTGAAACTGCCCCACAAGACGACGCGGGAAACCTCTCCGGCGGGCGCGTCAAAGGAACAACGCCATGGGTAAGATTCTTGTCGTCGAAGATGATGCACATATCCTGAGGGTCACGTCTCTCTGGATCACGCGTCACGGGTATGACGTGGTTCAAGCCGTCAACGGGGCCGATGCTCAGGCTATTCTTCGCGAGCAACCGGTCGACATGGTGATCTCCGACATCAACATGCCCGTGATGGGTGGTCTTGAGCTGCTTCGTTTTGTCCGGACGGAGATCGATGCGGTGATTCCGTACATCCTCTTGAGTTCGCGGTGTGACCAGGAAGAGATTGTCGAATCGATCGCTTCACTGAACGCGCGATTGTTTCCGAAACCTTTTGTTCCGTCTCAGCTCGTCGCCGAGATCGAACGGCTCTTGGGGGCAGCGACCCGTTAGGCAACCGATGACCGCGACCTCGAACCAGCCCGTGCCCACGTCCCACCAGGCATCGCCGGTGGACTCCCTGTTCCAACGGAGTCTGTCGGACCTTCGTGAGGGCATCACGCGTGGCGACGGGAGCTCCGAACTGCTCGATCACCTCGACGGGGTGGAGCGAGGATGGCGCGCGTTGCGCGCCGACCAGGACGGGCTGGCGGACGAGTTGCTCGGCGTGTACGAACAACTCGGAATCGTCTTCAGTGTTACGAAAGAACTCCCCCGCCTTAAGGATGAGCACGCTGTGCTCCGGGTGCTTCATGGGAACCTGGAGAGAAGCCTGGCCGGGTACCACGTCGGTTTGTACACCGGATCGGGCCGGGACGCTCGTGGAGTGCTCGGACGATCGGTTGATGTGTCGCAGATGGCCGATCTGATGCAGCAGGCGTGTGAACGAAGATGCGCCGCAGTCCATCGGATAGACGGCGCGGAATCGGGGCTCGTGGAGCTTCTGGTGTCGCCGGTGATCGCCGGCGACGTTGTGGTTGGCGTGATCGTGATCGCGCGGCCTGCGGAGGTTCGCGCGCTTCGGGCGAGCGACATGTCGGTGATCGAATCGCTGTCGCACTTTTGCGGCGATTTGATTCGCAACTACCGGCTTCTCCGCGAACTTCGAACCATGTCGGTCTCCATGGTGCGTTCGCTGGTCAATGCCGTGGATCAGAAAGACAAGTATACCGCGGGCCACTCCACGCGCGTGGCCTATTTCGCCACGATGCTGGGCAGCGAGATCGGCGTGGCCGGGCGCGATCATCGCATGCTTCAGTGGAGCGCCCTGCTGCATGATGTAGGCAAGATCGGCATCCGAGACGACGTCCTAAAAAAAGACGGAGCGCTCACCGAGGAAGAATTCGAGCACATGAAGGAGCACCCGGTGCGCAGCTACGAGGTGGTCAAGGGGGTTCCCCACTTGGCCGGCGCGCTGGACGGGGTGCTGTACCACCATGAGCATTTCGACGGCAAGGGGTATCCGAAGGGATTGAAAGGCGTGGCCATCCCCTTGCAGGCCCGCGTCATTCAGATTGCCGACGTGTTTGATGCGCTGACGTCCACCCGGACCTACCGCAGGGCGTTCGATTGGACTAAAGCGCTGGCGATCATGAGCGATGAATCGGGCACGACACTCGATCCGAACTTGCAGGCTACGTTCGATCGCATGCTTCGCGCGGTGTTGAACGACGGATCGCTGACATGGGAGCGTCTGCTCGATCAAGCCAACACCTTTACACATGTTTGGGAGGATGCTGCTCCAGGCGAGGCAGGATAACGTCATGTCGATGACCTTTCTTTTACCATGGTTTCCCATTCTGCTTGGCGCAGGACTGGGCGGACGTTTGTTGGGGCACGGGCGCGGCTTCGTTCTCGGGCTGATCTGCGCGAGCTTTTGGATGGCGTTCGTTCAAGCGTCGGTCGGCGGCGCCCTCTGGACGAACTCACTGGAAACGGCGATGTGTCTGGCCGGGGCGCTGGCGATCATCACCGTCGCCGGTTGGGCCGGTGAGACGGTCGATCGCGGTGAGACGTCGCCGTCGCGGGGGGCCACGGCCGCATCGGTGCCGACGGCGCCGAATATCGCTGCCAAGCCGGACGAATCGCTCCGCGTTATCGCCACGACCATCAAGCAATTCAACGAGTGGCTAGGGCAAAACGGACATCAAGCCAACCCCTGGCCGGGCTTCGATGAATGGCTCCGTTCGACGCTGCACAGTTGCTGTCAGGCCACGCATGTTCGCCCCTACCGGCTGGTGCCCAAGATGAACCATTTGGTGCCGTTGCAGCCTGTGGAATCCTGGTCGGACGATGTTGAATTGTCGGCACGCAAGGGGATTGTCGGGTATGTGGCCACGACGGGACGGGCCTATGTCTCCGGAGATTCGATCGAGCGTGAGTTCCTCGACCAGCTCGGTCAGAACGAAGCCGGTCGTCTTCAGTGGTGCTTTCCCATCAGGCAAGGCAACCGGCGATTGGGCATCGTGGCGGTCGGTCAGTTGGAAACGCCGCCCCAGGCCAGCCGCGATCTGCTGAGGTGCATGGAGGCGATCGCGTCGCAGTGTTGGTGCATGCTCCAGGCATCGTGTGACAACCGCGCGGCCACGCTGGATGATCCGGTTTCGGGCCTCAGTGTGCGGCGCGCTTTTCTGGTGGATGCCGAGGTGGCGCTGAAGGAATCCTACTCGGACGGCGAGCCGGTCGCGGTGGCCGTGTTCGCGCTGGAGGGGTTGCGACGTCTGTCCGACGTCGGCCAGTGGGAGATTGCGGAGGAGATTGTGGGGGCGTGCGCGGATGAACTGCGCAGAAAAGTCCGCATGGATGATCGCATTGGTCGGTTCGATTCAGAGCGTTTCGTTATTCTCCTGAGGCGGGTGGATTCCGATCTGGCTGGATTGATCGTGCGCCAGTTGTTGGAGCGGATGGAGCGCGTCTGCAGCGACGAAAGTCGGTGGGGGGTGGCGGTGCAGGTTCGCTGCGGTCTCGTGGGAAGCGGTGTGGACACGCCTGATCTCAGAACGTTGCTGGCCGGTGCCCTGCAGCAATGCCATCGCGCGCGGGCGAGCCAAAGCGTTTTGGCGAGCGATCTGGCACAGGATGAAGCCACCTCGGGAGCGCCGGCGTGAAGATCGATCATCAGGCGATCGGCACTGTGCAAGTCCTGTCGCCGTACGGCGCGCTGGTGGACGAAGACGCGGAGGTATTCTGCAAGGAACTCACCGAGTTGATCGATTGCCCGAGTCCGAGAATCGTGGTGTCGTTGGCCGACGTGCCCTACATGGACAGCGCCGCGCTGGAGGGTCTGTGGGCGGCGGCGGACGAACTGGCCAACCGGGCTTCCGGCTTGAAGTTGGCCAATGTTTCGCCCACCTGTCGTGAGATTCTGGAACTGACGGGGTTGTCGCGGCGGTTTCGCTTCTTTGAGGATGTTCGGGACGCCGCCAAGAGCTTCATGTAGCCGGCAGTGACACAGGATGCAACGTCGCGTCCGGCAAGGTGCGACCGAACCAAAGAGACGAGCCAGTGGCCAAGCTTACGATCGAAAGTGCAGTCCGTTTGGGAGATCAACTCGTCCGGGACGGGGTGATCACGCCCGAACAACTGGCCGAAGGGCTTGCGCGGCAATCCACGACCGGAGTGCGCATCGGCCGATCCCTGGTCGACATCGGGGCTCTTTCTTCCACGGCGCTCGTCCAGGCGCTCTCTACACGTCTTAACGTCAAGGGATGTTTGTTGCGTCATGGTTTGATCGATCCGAAGGTGGCCAAGTTGATTCCGAAGGAGGAAGCGCAACGGATGCGCGTGCTGCCGCTCTTTAAGGTTCGCGACGAGTTGACCGTAGCCATGGTCGAACCCAAGTCGCTGCCCCTGCAGGATCGCCTGGCCGACCTGACCGGCTGCTTGATCCGCCCCGTTTTGGTGCTGGAGGAGAACCTCGAGGAGTTTCAAAACAAGTACCTCGCCAAGGAAGTCAACGTCGATTCGTTCCTGGCGTCGATGGAAGAGAGCGACATCCACATTTCCGAGGTGGAGGCGGTCGATGAAGGGCCTGTAACTGATCTCGATCAGATGATCGAGGGCAGCCCGATCGTCAATCTGGTCAACCTGGCGATACTGACGGCGCTGCGCGCGGGGGCCAGCGATATTCACATCGAGCCCGACCGCGATGCGACGCACATCCGGTACCGCATCGACGGGCGTCTGCGGGAGATGCTCAAGCCGCCCAAGGGCATGCACGCGGCCATCGTATCGCGTGTGAAGGTCATCGGGCGGATGGATATCGCGGAAAAGCGTTTGCCGCAGGAAGGGCGCGTCCACATCGTTGCGGACGGGCGCGAGATCGACCTGCGCGTTTCCTCCATGCCGACCGTGCTCGGCGAAAAGATCGTGCTGCGAATTCTGGACAAGTCCAACATCAGCTTTGAGCTGGGCGATTTGGGCGTGCGCGGCCAGGACCGGGTCGCGATCGAGGCCATGGTCAACAGTCCGTATGGGCTGATGTTGGTGACGGGACCGACGGGAAGCGGCAAGACAACGACACTCTATTCCGCATTGGATCTCTTGCGCAGCGAGGCGATGAACATCGTCACCATTGAAGACCCGGTCGAATACCAGTTGCCGTTGATCAACCAGATCCAGGTCAACGAATCCGTGGGGCTTTCGTTTGTGCGGGCGTTGCGCTCCATCCTGCGGCAGGATCCCGACGTCATCATGGTCGGAGAGATTCGCGACGAGGAGACGGCTCGCGTTGCCATTCAGGCGGCACTAACCGGCCACCTCGTACTCGCCACGCTTCACACGAACGATTGCCCGGGCGGCGTGATGCGGCTGGCGGACATGGGGATCGAGCCGTTTCTGATTGCGTCATCGGTGCTGGGGTTCGTGGCTCAGCGTCTGGCCCGCAAGATTTGTTCGTCGTGCAAGACATCCTACTACCCTCCGGCCGCGTTGTTGGAACGCGTCGGCTGGAGCCACCGCACCAATGAGCTGTTTCAAAAAGGCGAGGGCTGCCGGCAATGCGCGAACACGGGCTTCTCCGGGCGCGTGGGCATTTACGAAGTGATGCTGCTGGACGCCGAACTGAAACGGATGATCCAGGATGACGTATCCGAAGGGCAAATACGCGAGTATCTGGCACAGATCGGGTGGCGCACGTTGCGTGAGAAGGCGCTGGACCTCGTTGAGCAGGGGGAATCGACCCTGGAGGAAGTCTTGCGGGTCACGCGGTCGGAGTCGTTGGAAGTGGGTGATCCCACCGGACGCGGGGTGGAGGCGGGCGCATGATTCTGACCTACCAAGCCGTCAACCAGGCAGGGCAAAAGACGCAGGATTCCATCGAGGCCGGCAACGTCGCCGAGGCACGGGAAATGCTCCGTGGGCGTGGGTTGTTCGTTACCGAAATCGAACAAGCCAAGAAGGCGGCAACCACGGCACGCGCCACGCGGACCAAGGCGTTACATCACGTGTCGTTTCCCGTCAAAACCTTGGCCCTGTTTACGCGGCAGATGGCGATGCTCATGAACTCGGGGAGCACGCTGGTCCCGGCGATTGCTTCCATCCGCAAGCAGATGACCAAATCCCAGCATGCGGAGGTGCTCGAGAGACTCACGGCGGACCTGGAAGAAGGAACGCCGCTGACCGATGCGCTCCGACAGTTCCCGCGCATCTTCGATCCCGTGTTCTGCGCGATCATCGCCGCGGGTGAGGCGAGCGGCACGCTGGCGGAGATGTTCGAGCGGCTGTCGAGCATCGTGCAGCAGCGGCGCGCCATTCGCAACAAGATCATCGGCGCCCTGACCTACCCGGCCTTGCTCGTCGTGATGTCGTCAACGATTCTGATGATCCTGCTGTTCTTCGTGCTGCCTCGATTCAACCAGATGTTCGTGCAACTCGGCGTGGACACGCCGACACCGACCAAGCTCCTGCTCGGCCTGGGGGTGTTCCTGCGCGAGTCATGGCCCTTTTTGTTGGCCGGCATCGCCGTGTTGGGCGGTGGCGTGGCGGCGATCGTCTCTAGCGACCGGGGTCGGCAGTGGCTAAGCAACATCCAGCTCGCCATTCCGGTGTTCGGCCCGCTTCGATCGCGGCTCATCCAGGGGCAGGTGTTTCGGACCATGGGGACGCTGCTGGGCGCACGCGTCAGTTTTCTTGATACGCTGGAGCTCACACGCAACGCGACGCGCAACAACCGCTTTCAGGACTTGTTCGATCGGCTTGAGGACGCCGTCACGTCCGGCGGCGAACCGAGTTCCGCCTTCGAGGCGTCGGGCTTGATACAACCCTACATCTGCCAGGCCGTGCGCACCGGCGAGCAGAGCGGCAATCTCGGATCCGCCTTGTCCTACTGTGCCGACATTCTCGATGAAACCAACAGCGAATTGATCAACACGACGATGCGTCTACTGGAGCCCGCGATTCTAATCGGGATGGGCTTCGTCGTGGGCGGCGTGGCCATCTCGCTCTTTCTTCCGCTGTTCGACATGACCGCGGCAATGCGTTGACGGGCAAGGAAATACACCATGCTGATGGATACTCTGACACGAACCCGACGCAGCGCCATCGCACTGGATGTGGGGTGTACCGGTGTGCGCGCCGTGCAACTTCAACACCGCGGACAGCAATGGAGCACGATCCATTCGAGCCGGGTCGAAGCGCGCGCCGCGTCGCGCGATCCGGCGGATGTGCCGGAGCAGACGGATGTCGGCCTCGCGGCGAAGTGGGGACGCTGGATCGAGGCGTGTGTCGCTCGCGCCGAGTTTCAGGGTAAACAGGTGTCCGTCGTGATAAGCCCGCCCGATGTCGAATTCCATACGCTCGAACTGCCCGAAAATGTCTTGGTGGCAGTTGCGGAGGATGTTTCGGCCATCGTTCGCGGCGAAATGCAGCGTTTGATCCCGGACGCCGCTCATCTGGACAGCGCAGCGTATTGGCGACTTCCACCGACCAGCATGTCGGCGCCGAACCTGGTGAGCTGCGCCACGCCCAGCGGTCTGCTTGAGGACGTCATGCGGGCGTGCCGATCGGCGCACCTTGATTGTGTCACCGTGGATACCTCGGCGACGGCGCTGTGTCGTTTCGGCAATCTACTTTGCGGCTTCGACGACAACACGATTTGGGGAATCCTGGACGTCGGCTATCGCCAAACGCGGTTGGTGCTCTGTCTCGGGTCGGTTCCCATTCTGGTGCGTTGTGCCGGTGGGGGGGGGCAAAGCTGGACTCGGCAGATCGCGGAGAATCTGGGCATCAGCGCCAAGGCGGCCGAGGTGCACAAATGTAGCCACGGCATCCTTCCTCCCAGCGACCGAACGTCCGGGGCGGCGCCGGCCGACGAGCGGAACGGCCTGGGCGCTATGCTGTTTGGTGTTTTGCGGAACGAGCTCATCCCCATCACCGCGGAGATCAAACGCTCTTACGAATACGCATTGAGCTGCTACGCCAGGCGGCGACCAGCCGATCTGATGGTCGTGGGCGGAGGCGCGGCACTGCGCCATCTTCCGGATTTCTTATCGGACGAGTTGGGCATTCCCGTTCGTCCGGCCTCGACTTATCTGGGCGGGCCGGATTGCCGACTTGGATTCCCACACAGTGCGGCCAGCTCGCTGGAAGTCTACGCGCTGGCGATCGGTTTGGCGATGGAGGAATAGCATGATCCGCGTGAACCTCATCCCCGAGAAAGATCAGATCGCGCGCATCCGGCGGCAACACCTGGTGCGTTGGATGGTGGCCTCGGCCTGTGCGGTTGCTGCGCTCGCCTTGGTGACGGGCACGGATTGGGTCAGCCGGGCGCGCGCCGATGAGCTTCAGGCGGAGCAGGCGCGTCTGCAGAGCGAGTTTGCGCGAGCCCGAGCGGAACTTCGTGAGCTGACGTCGACATCGAAGCTGCTGCGCAGCCAGGTTGATCAAGCAGAGGCGTTGCACGCGAAACGCGCCTGGTCGGGAATGATTGCCATGATCGCGTCGCATTTGCCGCAGGGAGCGTGGCTTACCTCTGTGGAAACGGACCCGGAGGCGCCGCGCGGCGCGGTTCGCCGCAGTGCGCCGGTGGATGCAGAGAAATCGGACGAGCCCCAAGCCGTCGTGATTGATGCCCCCACGGCATTGATGATCCACGGCTACGCGCCTCAGGCCCGCGACCCCGTGTCGTACATCGCTGCGCTGAAGGCGGAACATATGTTTCGCGAGGTGGCGCTGGTTCGATCGCGACGAGAGCCGGTCTTGGACGGCTCCTATTTTCGTTTCGAACTCATCTGCAGGTGGTAAACGGTGAACATGCGTGCCGGTCAACTCAGGCGAGGCGTCTTAATCATAGATCTGGTCGGCGTTGCCGTCGTCTCGCTGTGCGCATTGGCAACGTACTCCCTGGCATCGGCTCAGGCTCATCGAGTGTCCGATACGATTCCTCGCCTTCAGGCATCGCTCGAACAGTCTTCGCTGGACGTGGGCCGACTGACGTCGTCATGCCGGCGACACCGGGCGGAGATTGCCGCGACGCAGGCGATCCTGGAACGCTCCGGATTGCCCCAATCCACGCCGGTCGAAGTGTATCTGCAGGCCATCTCGAGGCTTGCGGAGCAAAACCACATCCGGGTTGTGCAGCATCATCCGCTCAATCCTGTGGCCTACCCGGCCTTGCTGGAGCAGCGCTGTTCGTACAGCGTCAGCGGGCGAGCGAGCGACCTGGTGGCATTCCTACACGCCGTTGAGCAAGCGCCGTACTGGGCCGACATCAGCTACCTGAGCATTCGAAGCAGTCTTGACCGGGGCGCCAAGCGGGCCGGCGAGCACACGGCCAGGCTCACGTTCAGCCTCTTTGCACACGTGCCCGAAAATTCCGATGAGCAGGAAGACCAGCGCTGATGGTAACCGCCCGGAAAAAAACCTATGGCGCCGTCTTGTTGTTGTGTGTTGCGGCACTGGCGGTCGACCAGCTTTTCTTATCGGGCGATGCGATCGATCCCCGGTCGGCGGCGGGCGCTTCGGACGCCGCGATGGATCAATCGGCGCAGGGCCCTACGAGTCACGAGCGCGAGGAAACGATTATTCCGACCCTACGTTTTCCATTCGGTGTTCAAAAATACGCGACGCCATCGCTGGCGGTGGATGTGTTTGTGCCGCCTCCGTTTCGTGGCTCGGAGGGTGGCCAACAGGCCGGCACAGGCATGGCATCGGCGACGTTATCGGAATCGTCGACCTCTGACCGGCTTGATCGGACCACGTTCGCGAGCCGCTATCGGTTGGATGGGATGATCGTGACACAAGAAACACGGCTGGTCATCATTGACGGAACGTGGATTCGTATTGGAGAGTCTATGGGGGGATGTCGTCTCACGGAAATCGTGGAGCGAGACGCCGTATTCGACTGCTTCGACGGTCAAGCCGTGCTGCGATTCTCCTACGAATTGCAGGGCGGTGGGAACTAAAGCACTAATGAAGCAGTGACGATATCAGTGCAGGGAGCCACGCAGCGACTTGGCTGCCGGTGATGCACGGCTCGATCTCTAACCAAGAACAAAAGGACATCGGTAATGTCGAACCTGACAAAGAGAAAGCACGCGTTCAGTCTTGTTGAGTTGGTGATCGTTGTGGTGATCATCGGTGTCATCGCCGCGATTGCGGTTCCGCGCATCAGCCGCGGAGCCAAAGGTGCCGGTGACTCATCCCTTCGCGGCAGCCTGGCGGGAATACGCAACGCCATCGACATGTATGCCGCAGAGCACAACGGAGCCTTCCCCGGCGGTCTCACGCAGGTTGAGGTGGTCGATAAGCTGATCAAGAAAACCGATGCAGCTGGCACAGTCGGCACGACGGCCGGCGTTCACATTTACGGACCCTACCTGCGCGGCGGCATCCCGGCGCTGCCCGTCTGTGCGACCAAGGGCGACGCCAACCTCAAGCTCGTCACCGGCACGCCAACCGGCGGCTTGGGCACCGAGGGCTGGGTCTACAGCACGGACACGGGCGAGATCATCGCGAACTGCGGCGCGACCGAGAAGGACGAAGCCGGCGTGGCGTACAACGCCTACTAGACTGTCTTGAACGCATGCGTCACCCCTGCCAAACGCCCGGGTTTCGCCGGGCTTGGAGCCAGCACGCCGCTGGTGCTGATCGAAGTTGACATTGGGGACCGCGCGATCGCTTGGTGCGGTCTCGCGGTTTCTTCTTGCGCGATACGACGGGTGGGGCGCGTATCGTAGGCTCTAGTGGGATGATTCAGAATTGCGGAGGCATATCCTGATCCGAACCGCGCCCGTCAGGAAGCGGCTTAACCCAGGCGACCACCGCCCCTCCCTTACGGTCGGGGTTCGGATAAGAGGCCATCAACTTGAGTCACTACACTAGGGGACCACGCAGCGTTGGTGCCGGGACAATCGGCCCCACCGCCGAGGTGAACGATGAGCCGCTGCCGCTGTCATTCGCAGTCGAACGCATTCTCGCTGGTAGAGCTGGTGCTGGTAGTCGCCATCATTGGCGTGCTGGCCGCGATTGCCGCACCACGGTTTTCCAACGTGGCCGAAGACTCCACGCGCAATGCAGTGAGTGCGTCTTTGGCCAACGTCCGTATGGCCATCGACGCCTACTACGCCGAGCACGGCTCCTATCCCGGCTATGCTCCGGGTACGACGAATCCGGACAATTCCGCCTTTGTGAATCAACTGATGATGTACAGCAACGCCCAAGGCGATCCCAGCGCCACCTACGGCTACCCCTACATCTATGGCCCGTACCTTCGCCCACCCTTTCCCGTTAATCCGCTGAATGATCTGGATACCGTCCACGTGAAAGCCGCGCCTTCCGATCCCGACCCGGGTGCGGGCGCGGCCGGATGGGTGGCCGTGCTGTCGCACGGCTACTTCGGGTTGAACGTGTCCGCGGCGGTCGTGACGGACATCGGGCTTGGCAACGTCAAGACCATCAAAGGCGGCGCGACCATCAACTAACGCGCCATGGTGCCGGTGCCCGGAAGATAGTTGGGCGGCAGCGGTCCCTCTCGGCTCGTGATGCGGGCGCGGGATTCCGGCTTGGTCTTTCGCGAACGGCAGACTGATGCCGGCCGCGTCGGCAGTTAGGGTTGATCCAGCAGTTGATGCGGCTGAGCGTCGGGTTCGTTGGCGACGTCTTTGAGCAGGGCCTTGCCCACGCGAACGGCCTCATTCATTTCCTCGAGCAGCTCCCAAGGATCCATGGGCTGATCGCCTTTGGCGATGGCTTTCGACCGATCCTTGTGCGTGGCGCTGCGCAGTCGTCGGACCATTCTGGCCTCGTCGATGAGTACGGATTGACGCTGCGTCACTTCGAGCAGATCCCGGCTCTTGGCAAGCAGGTCTTTCTGCTGCAAGGCGCGGCGGATGGTGATGGCCAGGTCGATTTCGTTGCACGGTTTCGTCAAGAATTGGTACACCTTGCCCTGGTTGATGGCGCGCAGCGCGGCCGGTAACGTCGGGTGCCCGGTCAGCACGATGCGCACGGTATCGGGGTATTGCTCGGCGACACGAGCGAGGAACTCCGTCCCGGACATGCCGGGCATTTCCTCGTCGGAGACGATCAGGTCGACGTATTGGTCCTGGAGCCGTTCCGCGGCTTGTTCCGCGGAATCGGCGGTGAGGATTCGATAGGCTTCCTTGCGCAAGACGCGCGTTAAGGCTTTCAGGACATTGGGCTCATCGTCGACGAGCAGGACGGTGTGGCTCATGTGTAGGCTCCTATGAGGGCGCTCAGCTCGGCGCCCCAATGGGATTCTCCTGGCGGACGAACACGCATATGGGTTCTGCGATGTCGCTGCGCCGCGCGAAATTCTTAACCCGGTGGCACAGTGACGGCGTGACCTCCTGGCCTTTAGCCACTACGACCGCGCCGCCGGTTGTTCTCACTGCCTCGGCCAGATACATGCCGGCAACGAGTTCTCTTACCGTGATTTCCTGCCGCTCGAGTTGGCTGCCGATACCAACGGTTGATTCGAACGCGGACAACACCTTTGGATCGTACTCATCGGCGTGTTTGCTCAGATCGGCCATGGCGTCAAGTTCCCCAAGCCCGCGCCACTTGGCCGCTTCGAAGTCCAGCGCGATCTTGAGGATGCGCGCGCCCTGGGGAATGTCCTTTCCCGCCACATCGTCTACGGGGAATCCGGTGCCATCAAACCCCTTCTGCTGGTAGGCGATGATCTTGGCGACTCCTTCCATTCGGGGAATGTTCGCGACCAGCTCCCGCCCCACCTCCGGATGGGAGGCAAACATTTCGGCTTCGTCCGGCGCGAGCTTCTTGCCGTTGTAGGCCTTATCCAGCGTATCGGGCGGAATGGTGACACAGCCGATCTGGGACAGCATGGCGGCAATCTCATACTCCCAGACGCGCTTGACCTTCAGCTCCTTGCAAAGCCGGCCGACGAGCTCCCGAACGCGCGAGGCGTGTCCGAAGGCGGTGGGATTGCTCAGTGCGAGCACGTCATTGAGGACTTTGATACTGCCGCGAAGTGTTTTTCCGAGAAGCTCCTTTTCAGCGGTGATGAGGTGGTACTGCTCCAGGCCGGCGGTGAGCGCTTTGGCGAAGTCTTCCGGACTGCAGGGCTTGGTCAGGAATCGGAAGATGTTCCCTTCGTTGACCGCCTCGATGGCTGTTTGCTGATCGGCGTTGCCCGTCAGCATCATCCGAACGCTGCTGGGGGCTTTGCGCGATACGGTCGCCAGGAACTGGACACCGTCCATTTCCGGCATGCGCATGTCGGAGACGATCACGGCGAAGGGGTTCTTGGGATCCAGCTTGGCGAGCGCTTCGCGCCCGCCGAGCGCGGTTTCGATGCTGAACTGTTTGCGCAGCGAACGTTGGTAAGCCTGCAAGATGTTGGGATCGTCATCAACACAAAGGATTCGGTCGCTCATGCCTGCGCCTCCGCGGAGTGGTGATTGTCGAAGTTTTCGCGCCAGACGGATACGCGATCCGCGACACCAAGTTGCTCGAGGTAGTCCGTGTCAAGCCGTTCCGACGCTCCGTCTTCTCCGGCGTGGTCTCGTTCGTGGAGGAATACGTTGGCCACATGCACTGCGGTCAGCGGAGAGAACGCGGGGTCGTGTGAGCGGCTCGGGAAGTGGTGGAACGCGGCGGCGACGACGATGGATTCGGGCAATCCCCAAAGCCCCAGAAGGTAGGCGCCGACTTCCGCATGGGTGGCGCCCAAGACATTGCGCTCCGCATCACAGAGGCAGGAGTGGGTTTTATCCATGTAGTCGTGAGCGCGCCCGTAGGCATCGGGGAAATTGTGGGCCAGCACGAGCTTGCCGATGTCGTGGAGAAAACCCGCCATCATCGCGGCATCGGCGGTTTCCTTCGGCGCTTTTTCGTCTACCGCGATCTGTTTCGCAAGGGTGGCCGTTTCGGTGCAGTGCTGTTGAATCGACTCCGGCGAGAAGCCGTCGATCCCTTCTGCCCCGAGTTGCCCGAACACCTCAATGGTCAAAACGAGGGCCTTGATGGTGTCCGTGCCGAGCAATCCCGTAGCTTCCACGGTGCCGGTGACCTGTCGTGGGATTCCGAAGAATGCGGAATTGACCAGTTGGAGGATCTTGGCGCTCATGCCGGGATCCTGCGCGATGATCTCTCCGACCCGCTTGCAGGATGCGTCCGGATGCTGCAATTCTTCCATCAACTCGGTATACAGCGTGGGCAGGCTGGGCACGGATTTCAGTTGCGACACCACGGCCTTGAGGGCGTCGTTGGCCAGGAAGTTTCTCAGCGCCAAGGCGTGGTCGATGGTTTGCTTGAGTTTCTGAGCGTCGCATGGTTTCGCGAGGAACTGGTGCGCCACGCCCACCGATTTGAAGGTCGATTCTTGGGATGACTGCCCCGAGAGGACGATGCGGACGATCTGTGGATGCCGCCGCATGACTTCCGTCAGCAACGCGGCGCCGTCCATGCCCGGCATCCGCATGTCGGAAACAATGACGTCGAACGGTTCGCTTGCGAGTATTTCAAGCGCTTCGGCGCCGCCCGGCGCGAAGCTCATGGCCCATTCCTTGCGCATGGGGCGCAACATGCGGCGGAGGCCCTCCAAGACGTTGGCCTCATCATCAACAAATAGAATTCGCCGCTTCATGGACTGGCGCCTCCTTTGCGTCGCCTGACTCAGGTTGGATGGGCAAGCGAACGATCATCGTCGTTCCCTTGCCGACTTCGCTTTCGACGTTGATCGTGCCGCCGTGTTTCTCCACGATGACATTGCGGGCGATGGCCAGGCCCTGTCCGGTCCCCTTGCCTACCTCCTTGGTTGTGAAGAATGGCTCGAACACTTTCGCAACGATCTCCGGAGGGATTCCGGTTCCGGTGTCGTTGATGCGGATTTCCGCCCAGCCGCCGTCGCGTCGCGTGGATACGGTGATGGTGCCCTTTTCACTCGAGTTTGAGCCCACGACGTCCGCAATGGCATGGGCGGCGTTGACGATCATGTTCAAGACGACCTGATTGATATCGCCAAGTAAGCAGGGGACGAGCGGTAGGGCGGAGTCGAATTCGGTTACCATCTCGGCGACGTACTTCCACTCATTGCGTGATACGGTGATCGTGGACTCGATGGCCTTGTTCAGATCGGCCATTTGCTTCTCGTTCCCCCCGGGGTGCGAAAACGCCTTCATGGATCGGACAATGGTGGCGACGCGCTCGACGCCTTCGAGAGATTGATCAATCGCCTTGGGCACCTCTTCCTTGAGGTACTCGAAATCCAATTCATCCATCGCGGCCTTAATCTCGGCACTGAGCTGAGCCCAATCTTTGGGGCCGTTTTCGGACGCCAACAGTTCGGCGTACTTGTCGACGATGGCGATCAGATCGGCAGCGCTGTCCTTCAAGAACCGCGTATTGTCCCCGACATACTGGGTCGGCGTGTTGATCTCGTGGGCGATTCCGGCAGCCAACTGTCCGATGGATTCGAGTTTCTGGGATTGCGCCAACTGACCTTGCAGGATCTTTTGTTCCGTGATATCCGCCGCGGTGATCAGGAAGCCGCCCTTCTTACCGTGCACTCCGTTGACCGGGTTGACGGTAATACCGAGGAATCCTTGGGTGTCGTCGGGCCGTGTGAAGCGGATTTCCTCGATCCGGACGGGGCGATGCGTGGCTCGACAGTCGGCTATGGCTACCTTGATAGTGGACCAATTCCACGTCACGTCCAGGTCTTCCAGCCGCGTTCCGATGGCGTCCTTCGCCTCGATGCCGAGGACGAGCTGAGCCGTGGTATTGCAGGCTTTGATTCGATCGTCGGCGCCGACGCTGATAAGCACGGACGAAATGGCCTCAAGCAGTTGGTTGGTTTCCTCGTGCATTTGAAGCAGCGACGTGTGGCCGCGCGTCAACTCCTCGTTGGCCGACTCGGCTCGCTCGCGGCTGGCCTTAAGCGCTCGATTGGCCGACGCAAGCTCTTCCGCCTGCTCCTTCGCAGCAAGCTCCGCCCGTTTGCGGTTGGTGATATCCTGCTTGATGGCGAGGAAGTGCGTGATTTCGCCCGCCTCATTGCGGACCGGTGTGATGGAGGCCGTCTCCCAGTATAATTCGCCGTTTTTCCTCTTGTTGTGAAACTCGCCCGTCCAGATGCCGCCACCAAGGATCGTATCCCACATTTTCTTGTATGATCTGGTCGGCCACTCGCCGGACTTGAGGATGCGGGGGTTTTGCCCGATGGCTTCCTTGGCCGCATAGCCGGTCACCTTGCAAAACATGGGGTTGACGTACTCGATGGTGCCCTGTGTATCGGTAATGACGACGGATGCGGGACTCTGTTCCACGGCAATCGACAGCTTGCGTACCTCCGCCTCCGCGCTCTTGCGTTCGGTGATGTCCGTGATGGTACCCACATAGCCTACAATGTCGCAGGAATCATTCAGCTCGGCGATGGCCTGACCGTAGACCCACGTGACAATCCCATCGGGCGTCACGAACCGGTATTCGAATTGGAACGGCTGTCCTTGCGCAATGGCCGCCGACCACGCCTGCAGCACCCGCTCGCGATCCTCCTCGTGCAAGTTTCGTTTCCAACCCTCACCTAGTGCATCTTCCGCGGTCATCCCGGTGATCAGCCACCATCGGGTGTTGACGTACCGGTAGTTTCCTTCCGCATCCGTGCGAAAGATGCCGACCGGGCAGACTTTCGCCAAACTCCGGTATTGACTCTCGCTCTGGCGGAGCGCCTCTCCGGCTTGGAGACGTTCGCGGACGCATCGATCTTCGTACCGGGTTCGGATGAAGAGTCCCACCAGCCCCAAGATCCATAGTCCGAGGTGCGTCGCGGCGATCTGCCTTGTATGGACAGCCGCGATCGCCGCGATCGGCGCGAGCGGAACCGCCACGGCGAGGCCGCCCCGAATGTCGCCAAGCTCATACCCCTGCTGGGCATGACATTGAAGACAGTTCTGCTCGACGAAGAGCGGTCGCATGAGTCGCATGTACGCCTCACCGTCCATTTCCTCTACCGAGCTGACCTCGGTCGCGCCGCGCGCAAATGCCTGCAAAGCTTCGGTTTCCCAGGCGTCGGGCTTATTCTCCGGGCGCAGGGGTATCAGGCTTGTGAGATGCCCTTTCGTGCCGTACTCGCCTTCCCCCAACTCATGCACTTGGCGCGTCATATAGGCCGGGTTGATGAGCGTCAGCTTTCGGCCCGATGGCGTTGTCAGATCACGTTCCGGCAGATGGGCCAGAAGGGGGTTCGCGGGGGTGTCCCTGGTGATGGGGGCGTAGACGCCACCGTGGTCCGCAGCCCACCTTCGGTACAGGACGTCCTTCTCGAAACATATCCTGGCACCGGAAACCGCCATGTCTTGCGTCTCGAGGTGCTGGTGGTGCATGTTCCACAGGAGCGACGCCGCGATGATGGCGGTCCAAAACGATGCGATGAGCCAGCCTTGGCGCTTCGGGCGCGCCGCCGGCTGCTCATCTTCACGGTTCAGCGTAGTCATCAGGTAGCTCACCCATACGCGGCAGTTGCGAATGGCCCAAGTGTGCCAAGCACTATGGTGCTATTCCGGCCCGTTCGCTCGGCGCCAACGTCACGTCACCGGTGCTGCGAGCGTTGGATCCGCCGGCTTGAGGTCCAAGGCACTCATGCTGAAAGGACGCGTTTCCGTGTACGTATTCTTCGATGGCGGATTTTGGAAACCGCCAGATGCGACCGACCTTGCGTCCGCGCAGCTCACCCCGGGCCGCCAGGCGATAGACCGTGTCGCGCGAGATACGCATGTACCGGGCCACTTCGGCGACCGTCAGGATGTCCGGAATTGTCGGCATCGGCCTCACTTTGCACCTTGCGGACCGGTAGAGCGGAAGGCGGTCGTACACAGCGTGAATCGGCAAATCGTATGAGATCGTTGACAAATCCTCGTTGGCGATTGTGATCGCCTTTGTGAACCAACATGGTACGAGATTAGCGGACGTAGCGCCCGGTTGTGGGTGCCGGTCGCGCGAGGCGGCGCGCCATCGTGGCGCCGGCCGCGATGCGCCGTTCGGCTTGCGAAATTCGGTTCAGGTCCGGTAGAATCGTGCCTACGGAGGCGGCGATCCAGACAGCGCTTCCAAAGCGATATGCTCCGTGGGCCGGCGCCGGGCTTTTTGAACCAGACTATTTGCATGAGGAGATGCTGATGCGTGATTGGGCGGGTCGTTTTCTGATGTACTCGATGTGCGGGCTGTGCGTTTGCGGGACGGCTCGGGCGGCATCGCAGACGTTTGACTTTAAAGACCGCAAGGGCGTCAACGCGGTGTCATTCGTGCTCGACTCCGTCGTGGAGCCGATTATGGGGTTGGCCAAGGGGATTTCGGGTGAGATCGAGTTCGATCCGAAGAAGGCGAAATCCATGACCGGTCAGATCACGATCGCTGCAGACAGCATACGGCCGTCCCATGAGGGCATGGTGAAGGTGCTCCATTCGGCGGGTTGGTTGGACGTCGAGCACCAGCCGAACGTCACGTTTGAGATCGATCGCGTCAGGGCCGCCAAGAAGAAGGGCCGCGGCGTGTGGAACATGAAGGTCGTGGGCGCGTTGACCTTGAAGGGCGTGACCAAAAAAATGACGGTTCCCATCAAGGCCAGTTACATTAAGGGCGGTCTGGCCAAGCGGATGCGCGGTCAGAAGGGGGATCTGCTTGTACTGCGCTCGAACTTCACGATTAAGCGGGCCGATTTCGGCATCAAGCCGGACATGGGTGGCGACGTCGTCGCCGAAGACATCGAGATTCGCGTCATCATTGTTGGGGGCGCGCCTGAGGAATAGAGTGCGTGGGCGGCGCGCGCTTGGGGTGTGGGCCATGCCCGCCGGTGGATCAACGCCTGGGGTGGGATGCTGGGATGCGGATGAGTCGGATTTCGTGGAGTTGGATCGCGGCCATCGCGGCGACGGTTGGCGCGGTCTCGCGTCCGGTAGCAGCGCGCGACGCCGTGGGTGATGCCCTACGGGCCGCTCCGCGCGATCTGCTCGTCGTGTTCGTCGCGCCGCAAGCTTCCGACCTGGCTCGTTCGTTTGCGAAAGACCATCTTGAGAAGATTCGTGCCGTCGCTACGAGCTTGCACATTCCCGTGCGCGTGATCGACATCGGTGGCGGCGCACCGGAAGAGATTACGATCACACCGCTGCTCGTGTTCCAAAACCACCGCGGACGCTCCATATTTCAGGGGCGCTATGCCACGCTGGATCGCTTGCGCAACTTCCTGCGCACGTCGCGCGTGGTGCCGCAGGGCGACAAACCGCTGGTCAAGCGCGGAGTCGCCGTTTGGCGCTCAGGCCGCGCCATCGTAACGGCCCCCATCAAGATTGCCCCGGTTTCGGGGGATCCGCCGGAAGGGTACGACCGGACTGCGTTCGCAAAAGAGGCGACGCGTGCGCTGTCGGCCGGGTTCAAACGATTCCAACCGGTCGACACGATCTCATTGCGCCGGGCTGATCGATTGTTCTACATGGACTTCAACCCCTGGGTATCCGCCGACGGCACGCTGTTTCTGTCCGTCGCGTTGTATTCGCAGTTTCACTGCAAGAAGCCGATCTTCACGCACGGCGGCAAACCCTTTGTCGGGCCGTGGGCCGATCGCACCCGGCTGTTTGCGCAGGCCGCGGCCGCGATGGGGCAGGCGGTCGGGGATGCCATCACTGAGTCGCTCGTGGGGGACGGATTGGATCCGGTGCCGAGCGAAACGCCGGTGGTTTCGTGGGAATCGATGGGTCTGGCGTTGCCTCCGCGTCCGGCGTCGGCTCCTACCACGTCCGACGGACCGCCGCTCGGTCGGCGCTGGGTCGTTGAAGCGCGCAAGCCTGAAGCGCGAATGGAGACCGAGGCCGCGCCGCAGGTCGTCTTTCGGTTTCCTGCGCCGCTGGACGGTTATTCCGGAGAAGTCGGGCGGGTGACCGGCTCGTTTGACTTGCCCAGCGATCTTGCCTTGGCTCAAGGGCGCGGAAGCTTTGTGGCTGAGATGATGACGGTGACGATGGGGGACCCCGACCTGGACCACGCGTTGCACGACAGCAGCTTTTTTCTGAACGCCGCGAAATACCCCACATCGCGATTCGTGATAGAGTCGATTGCCGTGGACCCCGCCGCCGGCGTCTCTCGGCTGACATACGGCGAGCTTACCGCCATGACCATGAGCGGCGCGTTCACACTGAAGGGCGTTTCGATTCCGCTTTCCGTTCGCAGCATGGTCGAACCCATCGTCGCTTCAGACGGCACGCCGCGCATTGTGATGCGGGGCGCATTTGAAATCCGGCTGAGCCCGTTTGGGATCGACGGGCCCGATCCACCGGAAGACGGATCGGTCGCACACGACACACTGCTGTTTGATTTCAATCTCATGCTCAAACCGAGATGACACAAGGCGTGGACGGCCCATCGAGGTCACGCCCCAATCATCGTCCCCCACGTCCAGCCCATCGCCACTCCCTAAGCCCTACCCCCCGCG
>JBHHUB010000060.1:0-20110 GCA_046753625.1 Phycisphaerae bacterium
ACGCTGAAACTCTATTGGGGCGGCGCGGACAAGGTGATGTGCGTCGGCACGGCCGCGATCGATGAACTGGTCGATCTTTGCCTGACGGACGCCCGCCCGGCGATGTGAGTTGGGTCGAAAGTCGAAAGTCGAAGATTGAAGGTCAAGATCGTGGGTGCCCCACCTCCTTTCTTGGAGGTGGGGGAGTCGATGATCCTGACCGACTGACGACTGTGTTTGCCGCCGATTCAGAGCCGCGGGCGGCTGCCCTCGGGCCACCCGCCTTGTGACCGTGAGATCATCGGCTCGCCCATGTCCGAGAGGACATGGGCCACAGAGGACATGGGCCACCCGCAGAGGAGCATGGCCAGCGATGCAACGCAGACACCGCGGGCCGGCCGCTTGACGGGGCGTCGGGATGGTGTTTCAATCAAACTGAATCGCACCGCTAGCTCAGTTGGCAGAGCAGCTGACTCTTAATCAGCGGGTCCGGGGTTCGAGTCCCTGGCGGTGCAGTTTTGCGTGACGTCGCATCAGCTCGCGAGCGCTTGCGTTTCTTCTTTGTTGGCAAGCGGTTAGGCGCGTTTCCGTTTGCGAGCGATGTGCGGCGGTCATCGTCAAGTGTCGCAGTGGGTCGCGTTGATTCGTGCGCCAACTGCTGGCGTTTTGGCTGGTGTTTAGAATCGCCGGGCAGCGCCGCTACACTGTCCAACATCCCCATCGTCCCCGTCGCCCGGGTTTGCTGGGTACCACCCATGACGGCATCAAACTTGGCAATGGTCTCGGCCTCCTGCCCGGGGAACAGATGCCCGTAGGTGTCCATGGTCAACGTGATGCTGCTGTGTCTCATGACGGTCTGTATCGCGTTCGGGTGTGCGCCCCTCATGGCGAGCCAAGCCCCGCAGGTGTGACGCAGGCTATGAAAATCGAGGCGCTCTCCGTCGTGGTTCTTTTCATTCAGAAAGTCGCTCTCAATTCGTTGCTGATACTCTGTCGGGTCGTGCTTCGCCTCGTCTAGCCACGCACCGCGGGCGTCCGCCAGATCAGCCCTTAGCATGTCGGCCATTTCCCATTCAGGGGGAAGCGCAAATAGCGGAGCCGAGGGTGTCTTTTTCCGGACTAGGATCGCCAGATCAACCGCCAGCGGTGGGCGGATGTACTGCCGGGCGTCCTTGGCGTTCTTCGTGGCGCTCGCCTTGCACCTGATGAATGGTTGATCTACATGAAGCGATAAGCTGCCGCGACTCAGACTCCGAACTTCGCCCGCGCGCAGGCCGGTTTGGATCGCGATGGAATACACCAGGATTCTCTCTCGCCCACTCCTTCCGTAGCGAAACGGTGCGCGATAACCGGCACGTTCCAATCGGGACCATTCATCCGGCAGCAGCATCCGCCGTTCACGCCGGCGATCCGAATTCGGATGCGGCGTCGAGACCGCGGCCAGGGGATCGCGGACCAACCGCTCGTGCAATGTTAGCCAGCGGGTGAAGGACTTCGCGGCCTGCAAATGGGCCTAAATCGTGCGGGCCGAACGGTTTTGCTCTTTGAGCGATTCCGCGAGTTTAGTGATCCCTGCTGCCGAGACGTCTGAGATCTGTACCCAACCAACCGCATCGGCTATTCGTTTGACGTACCCGATGGTGGTTGCCACGTGTTTTGACTTCCGCCCGGCAGCATTCATCTTGGCCTCGAAGCCATCAAGATGCCAGGCCAGCGGTTTCCTCGACTCCTGTGCGATCGACTCCAACTTGGGATCAATCACGCCTTCGCGGCGGAGGGCTGCGTCTGCCACGCACTTGGCCAGAATTCGATCTGCCGCGCGCCGGTCGGACGTGCGCGTTGACTTCTCCCGCCGCCTGCCGTCATACCCATACCAACTCGCGATCCACGCCGATCGCCCGGAGCGTTTGAATAGTGAGCCCTGCCCTCGTCCTCGTTGCTTGCTCATGGGTGAGTCCCCTCGTAAGAACCGTCGATCGCACTTTCCAAATCGCGGTCGCTCCCGTTTGCTCATAGTTACGAGAAACGTCGTGAACAATCAATTATCCGTATCGGCCGCTTGAAACAGCATCGCCCGGTCCCTCGTGCCCCGCCTCCCAAGCCCAGTCAATGTCCCCGGCAACGGTCCGCATGGTCCGCACGGTCCGTGTTCCCGCCCAACGCACCTGAACCGTGATGTTCCGCGGTCCGTTGCCGGGGCGTTCCGGCCGCTGTGCCTGGTAAAACGATCCGCACAAGAGCCCGGCATCGGCACAGCTCACCCCTCTCCATGCCCGTGCGGACCATGCGGACCGTTCCCCTCCGTAGTTCTAATCTCAATGGGCCGCACCTTTTGCCGTCCCCGGGGATCGTGGAACTCCACGTGGATTCCATGAGCCCGGAGATTCGGACTGATCCTTCGCAACGCACATGCCACGCCTTTGGGGCTCTTTGGCCAGTCGCGGCGCCGCCGCATTTCTTCGGAGCTGAATCGGTCGTCGAGCACGGCGAACAGCTCGGTAGCCGTTCCGGTCCATTCGCTTGCGGCGGCCATCCATTTCACGACCGCCGGGCCGATAGGCGATGCCTCGATAGCATTGGCCACCAGACCCGCGCGATTGCCTTCATAAGCCGAGAGGACATCGTCCGGTTTGAACCCGAGTGCCGGCGCAGCCGCAAGGGCAACCGTGGCGAACTCAGCCATCCTGGGCAAACGATCGAACTTGACATCGCGCATGTTGCGAATCGCGCACGCCAATGCGTCGAGGAGCGCACCAAGTTTGCGCGGCCTCGCCTGCTCGAATTCACACCAGAATTCTCGCTCCGTTCTGCGGGCGCGGTCGTCAATCGTAGGAAGGCTGAGCGCAATCGAGCGATCAAGCAGGTCGGGCCTGCTGGTTCCTCAAAATCAGCAGCATCCGGGGCAAGCTACGGTGGGTCCACTTTGCGCGCCGATATCACAGCGAATTTAAGAGCCGAAGCGGTTCCGGTGGCGGTGCTGCGCTTGCCACCGGCTACTGTAGCACAGCCCTTCAGGCTGGAATAGAGCAGGCGGCACGAGGCCGCGCGGGCTTCAAGCCCGCGGCTTGGGGGATGGAGTCAAGGTACATTCGGGACGCACCCTATGGGGCAGCCCGCAGACCTGAGCGCAACCATGCGCTCGTCGCGCCGAAATCATCGTGTCCCCCCACGTCCAATAGGACATGGTGCGCCCCCTCCCAATCTGGAGATTGGCGGTCCCGGGTGCGGCCCTACGGCCCGACTGCGGACACAGCGGGCTGGCGCTGTGCTACGGAGCCGCGGGCAGTTGGATGGTGAAGGTGGTCCCGATGCCGAGATCCGTACTCACGGCGATGGTGCCGCCGTTTTCTACAATCAGGTCGCGACACAGCGCCAGACCGAGACCACTGCAACGGGCGGGTCTGCTGCCGTCAGCGCGTTTGGATGATTGCAGCGGCTCGAAAACAAAAGGCAGTAGCCCCTCCGGAATCCCTCCGCCGGTGTCTTTGATCTTGATTTCGATGCGATCTTCTGTTTGGCGTTGTTCTGCTTGGATGCCGGCCCAGGCACGTCGGGCATGAACGCTCAGCGTCCCGCCGTGGCTGGGGGCCATGGCATCGCGGGCGTTGAGAAAAAGATTGAAGAAAACCTGCTGCAACGCCAGCCCATCCGCGCGAACACAAACGCCCTGATCGATCTCATTGCGAAACGTAATTCCGTCCTTGCCAAGATCGCGACAAAGGCATTCGACCGCCTCGTCGGCACACTCGCGCACGGGCACAACTTCGACCTGAGTGGGCTTGGCCGCGCTGATACGTAGGATTCGATCGGACATGGCCACCAGCATCCGCGCGTTCTTGATCGTGACCTGCAGCGCTTTTTTCTGCAAAGCTTCGTTGTCGTTTTCCAGAGCCCCGTGCGCATACCCGACGATTGGCGTGATCAGGTTGTTCACTTCGTGGGCTAGCGTTGCGGTGGCCGTGCCGAGACCGGCCAACTGCTGGGCCTGGCGGACCTGGCCCCGCAAGGTGGCGAGCTTTTCTTCCAAGCCGGCAACATGGCGGTAGAAGTCGGGTTCCGGCCGGGATGATCCCGGCCTGGTACGTAGAGGCATGTTCGCGTGCATGTAGGCCGCATCCCTGGGAGAAACATTCGTGGTAACATCCCGAGTCGAAGTTATCGGTTCGTGTTCCATGGTGACTTGAAGGGCGCGACCCTGTGAATTCCCACTCGCTACCGATCGGCGAACTGCTCGATGCCTTGCGGAAGATGGATATCGAGGTTCGTTTCGAGCACCTTGACGGTAAAGGGGGTGGACTTTGCAGAGTGGGCAAGCAATCCGTCTTCTTCGTCGACCTCGACGCCGATGCCGCGACCACGACTAAGGCCGGTCTTGATGCGCTGCTATCCATACCGGACGTCGAACGGACGTTTCTACCACCGTCCATTCGCGCGGCAATGGCGAATCGCAATCAGGAGTAAACCCATCGTGCGTTTCGTGTGGCGGCCGTCGGAGGGAGCCCCGCACTCGGCTTGAATGCTGCGGCTCCAGGCTCTTGCTGGGGCGACCGACTTTCGGCGCCGCGACGCAGGAAGCCGGCATGCTTCAATAGGAGCGACGCAGTGGCCTACCGAACCCACCGACCAGGTGCGCACCCATCTCCCCAGCGAATGCGTCCTCGCCCATGAGTCCGGTAGGCCACTGCGTCGCTCGGCGGTGTGGCCTGGCAAAGCTCGGCCGCCCACGCCGTTGGTTCTTGGCAAAGGTTGGTGCGTCGGGCTTTCTTGCTTTGCCTGACGACCATGTAGCAAGAGCCGTGCCACCAAAGGTACAGGGTGGCCGATCCAGCACGAACGAGAACGTAACCTATTGTTGCAAAACGTGTTGCGATGGTTTCCCGAATGGGGGACAGCGGCCGGGGCATGTCTTGAGATGGTCGTGCAGGCACCGTTGGGCACCGGTTGGGCCCACGGGCCCAGCGCGCACCCGCTCTCCAATAGCCTCTACTGAGGGGCTTGCGCTATTGGGGGGGTGGCATGGCCTAGCCTTAGAAAGGCCGTGGGGGTTTCGATGAGTTTTGCATGGATGCCATCTATGCGCTGGTCGAGAAACTGCCGCTCTTCCGGTGGTGCGTCGCTTGCAAGACGCTGCTTCCACACCTCGAGTATATGCGCACGGACCAACACCAACGAACGTGATGCTTGATCGCGGGTTGCGTCATCGTCAAACCAGTCGTCCAACATGTCTTCCAGTTGCAGCAGCAGCGCCAGGGCGGTAGGCGGGCTCGATCGGTCGGCAATCAGCCGGCAGCGAAGCACGCGCGCATAGAATGCGAACGGGATTCCCGCGGAGGGCCGACTCTGCAAAGCGGGACTCAAGACGGATAGCGCTGCATCTTTGTTTTTCTCGTCTGCGCGAAGGGTGGCGTACCAGAGGGCCGCGGCCGCAACGATGTCCGGCTCCGTGCGTTCGAGCAAGGGAGCCAAGCCCGATGCCGCCCGCCGCATAGCCCGCGCGACATCCTCATGGTCATCCGGGACCAGGAGTACGTGCAACGCCTTGAGGAGTGCCTTGAGCGAACGGTGGTTGCTCCTTAGGGTCGCCCACGAATCGGCCGTGGCATCCTCCATCCGCTCGACCTGCTTCCTATTCTCTTCAATCTGCCCACCGACCTGATCGAGTAGGTCGCGGGCCTGACTCAACACAGCGGACGCGTTGCGCGGGTCCACCGGTTCGGTCAGGCCCAGGGAACGCAGCAGGCGCATCGTACAGGGCGCGACCAAGGGTTCGGCCAGCACGAGGTTGGCGGCAGCGAGGCGCAGAGACGCGGCCGCGAGTTCATCGGATTCGCGAGACGCGCGATCGAGCAGCTCGGCAACGCGCGTTCGGGCGGCTTCGAGATACGCTTGCTCGGATTCGAAACCCGGCGGGGAACCGAGCGAGTCGGCCGCGGTGTCATGCTTCTGCCGCAATACGTCGCCGGCCGGAGGGCTATTCGGCTCCGGACTACGGGGCTCAGAGTCGCCCCTAGCCGGCGCGAGCGCGGCAACAGAGAGTCCCAGCACTACGGCGGCCGCGTGCATTTTCAAAGTTCGCATGGTTTTGTGCATCGCCTCCTGGTTTCACGATCCTCAGTGGGCAGCTTACCGCAAAACGATGGCCCGTTGAAGATTGATTTAACCACGACGACACGACGCCACCAAGGGGGAGGAGAAGGGATTGAATGTGCGGCTCCCCGGAGTCGCACGCGCGGCATGGGTGTCCCTCGCCCGCGTTCGTGCAGGCGGGCAGGCACCCACACGATCAGGGACTTGGTTCGATAGGTTCGGTGAAGTGTACGTTGACGGACGAAATCAAGCCGCCTAGACTTGAGTGCACGCGAGGCAAGCACACGCAATCGCAACCAATGTCGTTTCCGGCGGCGGAACGAAAACGGCTCACCCATGTGTTTCGCGATCCCCGGGCTTGGTTTCACTTGTTTTGTTGCGGCCGCGAATCGCGTTTTGCCGGTTGGGAGCGGCCGCGCGGGCTTCAAGGCCGCAGCCCAGGGGGGGGCCGTTCAAAGGATTGGCAACCGGGACGCCGAGGGCAAAGTCGGCGGCGCGGTTGGGAATGCCGAATTGGGAGCGACTGCATGGCGGACATAGCCGATCAGATGGCTCGACCGGTGCTCAGTCGCTTACAGCATCGGGGATCGGCCTCGACGACGCTGGACGGGCGTACGGTCGTGCTGATCTGGCTGCTTTCCGTCGTGCTTCATTTCGCCGGCCTGATCGTCATGTTGCTGGTCGTGTTTCCGTTTTCTTCCGAGCCGGACCGCGACCAGCCCGTGACCCACGTTGAGCTGGTCGGTCCGATTGACGCGGTCAACATCGCCAAGCAACCGCGCCCGGACCTGTCTCCGGCGGACACCCCGTCCGACCCCCTGGAACAACCGATCACGCCGCAGCCTTCGGATCAGCTCAGTCAGCTCCTGGCCTCACGCAAAGCCAAGCTGCCCATCGTGGGCATCGGGTCCGGCGGGGCGGATTTTTCCAAGTACGGTCTGAGCGGCGGAAGCGGTGCGGCTCCGAAGTTCTTCGGATTGGGAGAATCCGTTCGGGGCGCCCGGCGCATCGTCTACGTGGTGGATCGCAGTGGCTCGATGTTGGACACCTTCGGGTACGTTCGCGATGAATTGAACCGATCCGTGGGGGCGTTGCGGCGAAGTCAGAAGTTCCACGTGATTCTGTTCAATGCGGGCCAACCGCTCGAGAGCCCACCGGGGCACCTGGTCAGTGCAATCAACGTCCGCAAGAAGGCTCTGGCTGAATTCCTGCAAGGTGTCTTCCCAAGCGGCGGCACCGAGCCGGAGCGGGCCATGCGACGGGCGCTGGCCTTGGATCCTGATCTGATCTACTTCTTGACCGACGGTGCGTTTGATCCGAGCCTATTGGGTCGGCTGGATCGTTGGAACAAGCGGAGACGAGTGCGTATTTTTACGATCGCGTTTTTTGATCGAGGCGGTGCGGATTTGCTCGAGCGGATCGCGCGGGAGCACGGCGGTGAATTCAAATTCGTTAGCGAACACGATGTCCCGTAAGAGCGGCCGCGGCGTTGGTGGCACGATCGTGCAACAAACGGCAACGCCATTGCGGACGCCGCGCAGGCGGGCGGCTCGGCCTGCGGGCCGGTGGTGTGCCCCGGCGGCGACGGCGATAGGCATGCTGGTTGTGGTCGCTGCGGCGTTCGCACGCGACGATCAAGTCGTCGTAGACGGCCGACCTTTTCCCGGCGCGCGGATTACTGAGCTCAACAACGGCCGCCTTCATTTTGTTCAAGCTACCGGGCAGCAAAAGATGCCCTGGCTTGCCGACGTGGATTCACTGTATGTGGATCGCAGCGGTCCGTTTGTCGATTTCAACGAGGCGGAGCGGTATTTGGCGAATGGGGATTACGATCGCGCGATCGAGCGTTATCGCCGGGCCGCGTTGCGCTGCGACGAGTACTGGCCCGAGCTGATCGAAGCGAGAATTTTGACCGCGCTGCATCGGGCCGGTCGTTTGAGGGACGGCGTTCGTTCTTACGTGCGCGTTGTCCGCGGGTTGACCACGGGGCCGGCGGTGGCGGCACGCCTGATGCCCGAGGTAACCGGAGACGCGAGGACCAAGGAGGTATCGCAAACCCTGGGCGAATTGGACGAAGCCATCATGAAGATGCCCGAATCCGATCCCAAAGGCATGCTCTTGCTGCTGCGTCACGATATTCTGCGTCGAATCGGTGAAGCCCCCGACGCGCGGGCCGCGTGGGCGGTGGGTCGGATAGCGGTTCCCGTTCATGCTCGCACGCAGCGCGTGTACGAAATCAAACTGGACGCATTGTCGCGAGCGTTCGGCCAGGAACCCGAGGAGGCGCTCGCCGAAGCGATCGACGAGGCCATCCGCAACTGTCCGAAGAGGATCCTGCCTAAGTTCTTGCTGCTCAAGGGCGAAGCCTTGCTGCGCGTTGCGAAGGATCGGGATGATCTGATCCGCGCGAGTTGGCCGTTCTTGCGCGTGGTGGTACACATGGCCGGTAAGGCCGAGGCGGCCGAGGGACTTTATCGTACGGCAATCGTGTTGGAAAAGCTGGGCCGGCCGCGCAAGGCGATGGCCATGCTCGAAGAATGTCTCCAACATCCGCGCGCCGACGAGCCAACGAAAGAGAATGCGAAGATGGCACTGGAACGAATGCGCGCATCCGCCAAGGAACGGGGCTAGTGCCGATGACGGTCCGGTGGATTGCCCTACGGTACGAAGCATTGGAGAACGCCCAGGCGCCCGTTCGAGCAATACCGTTTTCGTTACTCGGACAGATTCCCGGGGATTTAGGGCCACAGAGGCCACAGAGAACACAGAGGGTGGCGTGGATCGCGATGTCTGTTGAACTGATGGGAGGATTATCGTGGGGGATAGGGGGAAAGGTGTCAGGGGTCGAGAAAGAGCCCCCGATTCCTGATCCCCGGCAAACGTGCCCTGTTGCACAACTTCGGCGCAGAAGGGCGCCAGTCGGCCGGCATCGTCGGCTCCCCCACGTCCGAAAGGAGGTGGGCCACCCATCTTCGACCTTCGACATTGACGGCATGAACAAGGATTTCTCTGTGACCTCTGAGTCCCCTGTGGCTAAACGCTTCATTGCCACGCGAAACGCGTGGGGGTCTTTTGTTCGGGTTCGTAGGAGAACGCTGTGATTGGGAAACGGTTCCTGGTGGGTTGCGTATTGACGGTCGTCGGCGTGGTGATGCTTGTTTCACCGGCGTGGGCGCAGGGCGGCGCCGGTGAACCGGTCGAGCCCGTCAACATCAAATACTTCGATTTTTTTGTGGTCAAGGGAGGATGGATCGCCTTCGGCTTGATCCTCTTGTCCGTGGTGACAATCGCGCTGACGATCGAGCATTGTGTTTCGATTCGTCGGGCGGCCATCGTTCCTCCCGGCGCGCTGGATCATGCGGCCAAGCTCATCGAAGCGCGCAAATACCTCGAGGCGATCCAATACACCGCGGAAGAGCCGAGCATGTTGGGCCGGGTCTTGCATGCCGGACTGCTCGAGGCTTCCAACGGGTTTGAAGCCATGGAACGCGCTATCGAAGAAACGCTCGAGGACCGTTCCGCCCGGCTGTTTCGCAAGACCGAGTACATCCACATCATCGGCAACGTCGCGCCGATGATCGGCCTTTTGGGCACGGTGACGGGGATGATTCTGCTGTTCGCGGAAATCCACGCGGCCGATGCGTTCCCCGGGGCGCGCATCGTCGCGGATCGCATTGCGGTCGCATTGATTACGACGTTTTGGGGGCTGGCCGTGTCGATCCCCGCGCTCAGCATTTTTGCCGTTTTTCGCAACCGGATCGACGTGTTGACTGCCGAATGCGCGTTGGCGGCCGAAGGCGTGTTGCACGTGTTCAAACCCGGCGCATCGGAGTCGACCGCCGACGCACAACCCAGCCCTACGGAGCCACCCCCTCATGCGGTACGCCCGTGACCGACATCGCGATGGGGTCGGCATGGGGTTCAACGCGACCGCGATGGTCGACGTGATCTTCATGCTGACGATTTTTTTCATGCTCGTCACGAGGTTCTCGGAGGCGGAGCTGATTCCCATGAAGCTGCCCGCGCCCGAGCAGAGCCAGGCCAGCCCCGAAGCGCTTCCGGAGCGGGTAGTGATCAACTGTCGTGTGAATGAGCGTCACGGCTCAGCCGGTGAGGCGATCTTCAGTATCGGACCGAATCAGCCGGAGCCGCTCGATGTGCTGTCCGATCGGCTGGCGGGCATGAAGCGCGCGTTACCCGGCCTGAAGGTCGTGATCCGCGCGGATCGCCGCTTGCCGTACGAAGCGGTACGCCGCGCGATGCGCATGGTCGCGTCGCACGGGATCGAAATGCTCAACGTGTCCGCGCATGTGGATGACGGATCGTAAGAACATCATGGCGCCAACCACGAAGACGACTCACAAACGCCGGCACCGGTTCGGTGCCCTGCGCTATCAGCCGCGCGGCCGGGGCGGCGTCTCAATCGCGATCAACCTCGCCCCGATGATCGATGTCACGTTTCTGCTGCTCATTTTCTTTCTGGTAACCACGACGTTCGAACGCGCCGAGGGGTTGCTGGCTTCCCGGATGCCCGATCAGGGCGAGGGGCCGCAGGTCGCACTGCCGCTTGAGCCGATCGTGGTGCGTTTGACGTCGGCGGGCCCGGACGGTCGAGACGTTACCATCCGCATCGACAACGTCGCGTCGGCCACGATCGAATCGGTTGGAGCGCTCAAGGACGCGCTCCTGGCACTCCATGACGAGCAGGGTTTTGATCGCGACACCCCGGTGGTAATCGTTGCCGGCGATGACGTTCTTTGGGATCACGTCGTGGGTTGCTGGAACGCAGCGCTGCGGGCGCGCTGCCGCCATGTCGCCTTTGGTGAACCGTGAATGCTGCCCTGATGAACCACCGAGCGACCAAACGATGCGGGCTTGCGCTTGACGTGGCCAAACGCCCGAGTCGGCCTCGGAGTCGGCGGCGCGGCTGGTGTTGGGCGCTGGCGGCGCTGACCATCGCGGCTAGCGCGCGGGGGGCGGACGTCAAGAAACCCAAGTCCGCAGAAGCTTCTCGGTTGAGTACGGTCGCGTTTCGCGCAGGGCTTCGCAAGCGCGGGCTGACGGAGTTGCTGGAGCTGCATCTGCGAGATTTCCCGCCGTCCGATCGGCTGACGTCGCTCTTGATGCGGCGCGATTTGCGCCTTTCCGAGTTCGCCGACGTGAGTCGACCGGCGGTCGAGCGCCGGGATGCGATTGCGGCCGCCAATAAAATTCTTGAGGAAATGATCGTGGAAGGCGCGCGGGACCGCCGCCATTTCCAATGGCGATTCGATCTCGCCCACTCGCTGATCTATGATGAGGCCGAGCCGTTTTTCAGCAGCATCCTGTACCGTGGCGGAAGCGCGCAGGACCGCCAAGCGCTACAATCCTTGACGACCCGCGCCTTGGCGGTCGTCAGCGATCTGGTCGAGCGCATCAGCCGCGAATACGATCGCATCGACAACCTCGACATCGGCGCCTTCGAGCAACTCGAACGAACCGGCGGTTTGGAAAAACTCGACGCCCTCGCACCGCAGGCCGATTATCTGTTGCTCTGGGCGTTGCTCTACGATTCGATCGGCCGCACGGACGATGACCCCTATCGAGCCGAAGACCTGAATCGCGTCTTGAAGCTGCTGGCCCAAAACCGCGCCTTGCTCGAAACGCCGCACCAACAAAGCAAGGTCCAGATTCAAACGCTGTTGCTGGCCGGCATGGCCCACCGGCTGATCAACGATCATGCGGTGGCGGCTGATATGCTGACGCGTGCGATCTCCATCGCCGCCCGGATCACCGACGCGAGCGACCAAGCAGCCGTTCGGTGGGCGGTTACACTGGCCCATCTGGAACGGATCAAGAACGAGCGGGATCGCGGCGACTTTGACCGTGCGCGGCGCTATCTGAAAACGCTGGGGCAGTACATCGCAGAGGCCCACCAGGATGAGTTCGGGCTGCTCTTGGTCCGGGCGCTGCTGGAGCGATCCGTTTACCGACGGCAGGCGGAGTTGGCGGCACGCGATCAGGACTCGGCCTCGGAGCAGCGGTTTCGGCGTTTGGCTTGGAGCGCGCTCTTGCGGTTGCAGCAGGCGCATCCGGACCGGATCGACGAGATCAACGGCACGCTGTATGCGTTGCTCGGGCGTTTTGCGGACGCCGAAACGCTCGATCCGTTCGAGGTATCCGCTATGATTTCCGGGCTTCTCGCCGATCAGGGCGAGGATGATGCATCGGTGGACACACGGCTTGACCGGGCCATCGAGCTTGGCGAGCAATTTGCGGCCGGCGCCGCACCGGAGGCGCGTCCGCTGCTGCCGGGTGTGTTGTACAATGTGGCGGTGGCGATGTATCGCCGCGACCGGCCGGCCGACGCCGCCAGGCAATTCGTGAACGTCGCGCGGACGTACCCGCGCTTTGCCAACGCCCGCAAGGCGGCGGTATTCGCCGTTCAACTGGCCTCGTCGTTTGTGCAGGACCCCAAGCTGAAGGCTCTTCCCGAAGTCAACGCGCTTTATCTGGAAGCCTTGAAAACGCTGGTCGAGGTGTTTCCCGATTCAGAAGATGCGAAGTACTGGCGTTTTTTCTACGCACAGCATTTGCAGGCGTTGGGCCGGTTTGCGGAAGCGGCGGCCAACTTCGCGGCGGTGTCGCCGGATCACGAGCGCTACCTTCCGAGCTTTCTGCGCCGCCTGCAATGCATGGCCCGCTTGATCGAACAGAAGTCGAGCGATGAGCCGGCGTTCGCTGCTCGGACGGCGGATGAGTTCTCCGATTTGCAGCGCGAGTTTGCCCGGCGGATTCACGAGGTATTGCCGGCGGCGTCGGGGGATGATCAGAAGCTCATGCTTCAGAGTCTGGCCGCACGATCACGATTGCTCGATGCGGAGGTGCAGGTGCTTCCGGCGGTCGATCGGGCGAGCGTGGCGTTGGAGCGGCTTACCGATTTTGAGCAGGCCTTCCCGCAATTCGCGAAGTTGGCGGCTCGGTTCTGGCGGGTGCGGCTTCTGGCGTTTGAACGGCTCGGCCGTTTGGAAGAAGCGGCGCGGGCGATTCCCGCCTACATCGCCGCGGATCCGGAGCACGCCGGAGCGATGCTCCAGACGCTTTTCTCGAGCGTGCAGGCGGAGTCCGAGCGGCTCGAACTAGCCGGCGATGAACGTGCTGCGCGGCGCAAGGCGCAGGTGGCGCTCATCTTGGCGCAGCAGGTCTACCAATGGTCGGTGGATCGCCCGGAACGGTCGACCGACGAGCAGCGTCGGCAGCTCTTAGAACAGCTTGCCGACGCCAACCTGTCCGCCGGCGAATACGAGCGAGCCAAGGTGTTGTACGAACAGTGCGGCGCCAAGCTGGAAACGGATGTATCGGGGCGCGAGCCATCCCACGCAGGATCGGAGGATACCGCGACGCGGGCACCGATGAATGCGTCGATCGAGCAGGGTTACGCCGAGGCGCTCTACCAACTCGGGCAATTCGGCCCGGCGCTGATCAAATTCAACCGCCTCGCCCGGAGTTGGCCGGTGGACGATCCCCGACGAACCCAAGCGCTTTTGCGCGATCTTCAGTGCCGCACCCGGCTCAACAAGCCGCCCCAGGGCATCATTCAGGTAATCAAACAGCAACGGTTCTTGCACCCCGAGATCAAGGCGTCCCGATTCGCCGAGGCGTTTGAGAAGCTGATTCGAGAGAACCAACGTCGGATGGATGGAAGATGAACGTTGGAAGGTTGAGGATTAGAAGATTGAAGATTGAGGATTTGGCCGTTGGGTGCGGATGAGGGGTGGGCCACGCGGGAGAGAAGTAACCACCAAGACACCAACGCACCAAGAAGAGAGAAGGTGGGGCGGCGATCGGCTTGGTGGTGCATCGGGGTCGTGTGGCGCTGGTTCGGATGGCCGCGCGGGCTGAAGCCCGCGGCTCGGGGCGCGGGCGCCAATCAGGAGATTGGCGATCCAGAGAAAAGCCCGCGGCGTGCCGGGCCGTTGACCCCGTGTACCGCTTCGATCTTTGACTTTCGACCTTCAACCTTCAACCTTCAATCTTCAATCTTCAAACCTTCTAATCCCCAACCGCATGCCTTGCCTTGGCACGGCTGCGTAGTTGGGCGTCGATAAAGGGCTGAATGTCACCGTCTAGAATGCCCTGCGTGTCGGACGACGTGTGGCCGGTGCGGGCGTCTTTGACCCTTTGCTCGGGATAGAGGAAGTAGCTGCGGATGGCGTTGCCCCAACCGATCTGGCCTTTTTCGCTGTAGACTTTGGCCAGTTCGCTGTCTCGTTTGGCCTGTTCCATCTGATAGAGCCGGGCGGTGAGCATCTTGCGGGCGGTGGCGCGGTTCTTGTGTTGGGATCGTTCGCTCTGGCACTGGGCGACGATGCCGCTGTCCAGATGCGTCAGGCGCACGGCCGACGAGGTCTTGTTGACGTGCTGGCCGCCTTTGGCGCTGGCGCGGTAGGTATCCTCGCGGACATGGGCGTCCCAGTCGATGTCGATCTCGATGTTGTCGAGCTCCGGCTGCACGTCCACGGAGGCGAAGCTCGTCTCGCGTTTGCCCTGAGCGCTGAACGGCGAAATGCGCACCAACCGATGCACGCCGATTTCGCAGGAGAGCAGGCCGTAGGCATAGGGGCCTTTGACGAGCAGGCTGCAGGATTGGATGCCGGCCTCTTCGCCCTCGCGCATCGATAGTTCCTCGACGTCAAACCGGCTTCGCTCGAAATACCGCAGGTAGAGACGCAGGAGCATCTCGGCCCAATCGCAGGCGTCGGCGCCGCCGGTCCCCGCTTGGATGTTGAAATAGCAGGGGCGCGCGTCGTTCGGGCCGGACAGCAACGTCAGCAGCTCGATCCGCTCCACTTCCTTTTCCAGGAGGTCGAGGCCTTCATCGACTTCCGTTCGGACCTCCGCGTCCTCCTCGTCTTCGAGCAGATCGAGCATGGCGCGGACTTCGGCCGAGCGGTCGATGGCGGCCTGGACCGGCTGGACGACGGCTTTGAGCGACTTCAGGGTGGCGACGGTTTCCTTGGCGGCTTCGGGATGATCCCAGAAGCCGGGCGCAGCCATCTTCCGTTCCACTTCGGTGAGTGATTCGAGTTTGGTGGGGAGGTCAAAGAGAGTCCCGGATGGCGACGATCCGGGCCAGAAGATCGGAGAGGGCTTTTGTCGGTTCGGTGTAGTTCATGGTTGTTTTCAGGCTCGAGTTGTCTGGGCGCTACTGTGAAAGTACTCGGATCGGCCGTCTGGCCGCAATGTTCCCCCTGCACGGTCGGGGTTCGGGACGCTGCGGCCGGCACCGACCTTTAAGCAAAATCACTTGAGGCACAATCAACGCGTCCCCCAATTACGGCACCGGATCCGCAACGCGCATGATACGCTGGATCACCACATCTTCAATGGGCAGCGAGAGTTCACCTGGAAGAGAAGGGTCTCCCGGAATAATCGTGCTTTCGGTCGTTTCGATCGCGAGGATGGCATCGAGCGCCGCCTCCCCCTCTACCACGCGGGCGAAGACGGTAAAGCCTTGATCATCGAGCAACGCGTTGTCTTGGAGGTTGATGAAGAATTGGGACGTGCCCGAATCGGGCCCGAGACCGGATAGCGCCAAAGCGACCGTGAGGCGTTCGGCATTGCTCAGGCCGTTGTCCGACTCCGCGGGAACGGATGCCTGCGTGGGTGGTTTGAGCTCGAGGGCGCCGTCGACCCGCCGGTAACCGCCACCCTGCAGGACGGACAGGAAGCAGTCACCGGTTTCCGGATCAGCTTCGCAGACGTTGCGGTGGAAGAGGAGGCCGTCATAGAAGCCCTCGTCGACGTATTGAAGGAAGTTGGCCGTGTGGAGCGGAGCGGCCGCGCCATCCAATTCCAGCGTCAGGTCACCGAATGTCGTGGCGACGACCACGCGGGGGGCAAGCGAGGCGACGGATACCACGTCAAAGGATTGGGCTCCGGTTGCGACGTCGCCGTCCGCGGTCGGGACCATGGTGGTCAGTTGCACCCGCAGGGTTTCCGCAGCCGCGGCGGTGAGGGTGGCGGTGGCCGTGTCCGCGGCGTCGATGGTCCCTTCGCCTTGGGTGATTTCCCAGCGGAAGTCCACCGTGTCGACTTCGGCGGTCTTCGTGGCGACCAGCTCGGCCGGCGCCCCGACCACGATCAGTCGCGGCACATCCGTATCGACCGCTCGGCTTACTTCAACACTCACGAAATCCGTGGCGTGCGCGGCCGCGCTGTCGGTGACCACAATACGGAAGACGTATCGTCCGGGCTCAGCGAGGGGGCCGACGACGAGCGTGGCTTGGGTTGGATCGGCCAAGTCCAGATCGACCGGTCCGGCGTTTTGATCCCACCGAAAAAAGTAGGGCGGCATACCTCCATCGGCGACGGCGGCAAGCGTAACCGAAGCGCCCTCAAGAACCGCGGGCGTTTGCGTGGTCGCGGCTACGCCCAGTGGATCGCCGGTGGCGGGCGGTCCGTTTGTGACGGGCACACAAGCAGCATGAAAGCAGGCGCCTAGCGCCACCGCCAAACCCGAATGGGAAATCCTCTTGAGCGTTTGCTTCATCGTACTCTTTCCGTTTTGTCCGGTCCTGCTCTGGGAGTCCTTCCGGGTAACAAGAGCGACAATACTCGGAGGGCTTCTTGCCGGGCACACGATCGCCGTCATGGGCCGCACGTGCCGTCCGCACGGGTGGCCAGCCGGCGCGGTTCGGATAGAATAACCGTTTTCGGCGAAGCGGTCAGCCGACGAATCCAAACATACAGGTTGGCGCCATGGCACAACAGGATGTTTACGAGTCTCCGCTCGTTGGTCGCTACGCCTCGAAGCGGATGGCCGAGCTGTTTGGGGCTCGGCATCGTATCCTTACCTGGCGGCGGTTGTGGCTTGCCCTGGCCAAGTCGCAGCGGCAAGCTGGGTTGAACATCACCGCGAAGCAAATCCGCCAGCTTGAAACCACCCTGGAGCATATCGACTTTCGTAAGGCCGCCCGTTACGAAAAGAAGCTGCGGCACGATGTCATGGCGCATTTGCACGCATGGGGCGATTTGGCCCCGCATGCCAAGGGCATCTTGCACCTCGGGGCTACCAGTGCGTTTGTCGTGGACAACGCCGATTTGATCATCATGCGCGACGCGTTGGCGCTGGTCGCGGCCGGTCTGGCGGGGGTGATCGACTTGCTCGCTAAGTTTGCCAAGAAACACCGTGCATTGCCGACGCTTGGCTTCACGCATTTTCAGCCGGCCCAAGTGACGACGGTGGGCAAGCGGGCCTCGCTGTGGTGCTATGACTTCCTTCGGGATTTGGAGGAAACGGAATACCGCGTCGAGCAACTGCGGTTTCGCGGGGTCAAGGGGACGACGGGGACGCAGGCGAGCTTTGTGGCGCTGTTGGGCGGTCATGCCGGCAAGGTTGCGCGACTTGAGCGCGACGTCGCCCGGCGGCTCGGCTTCGCTCAGATCGAACCGATTACCGGGCAGACTTATTCACGTAAGGTCGACGCGCAGGTGGCGTCCACGCTCGGCCAGGTGGCGACCAGCGTGCATAAGTTCGCCAACGACATGCGCCTGCTCGCGCATCTCAAGGAAATCGAAGAACCGTTCGAATCGGCGCAGGTCGGTTCGAGTGCGATGGCGTACAAAAGGAATCCGATGCGGTGCGAGCGGGCGACGGGGCTGGCCCGGTTCGTTCTTTCGCTCATGCAATCGCCGTTTCAAACGGCGGCGGAGCAGTGGTTTGAGCGAACGTTGGACGACTCGGCCAACAAGCGATTGAGCATTCCCGAGGCCTTCCTGGCCACCGACGCCATGCTGCGCATCGTCGCGAATGTGGCCGGAGGGCTGGTGGTTTACCCGAAGGTGATTGCGGCGCGGCTGGCGCGGGAGCTGCCGTTCATGGCCACCGAGAATATCCTGTTGGCCGCTTCGGCTCGCGGCGGCGATCGACAGGCGCTGCACGAGCGCATCCGAAAACATGCGCATGCGGCCGCGGCCCGTGTAAAGGTCGAGGGGAAGGACAACGATTTGATGCAGCGCCTTGGCGCCGATGACGCCTTCGCGGGCGTGGACATGAAGAAGGTGCTCGACGCCCGGCAGTATGTCGGCCTGGCGCCGCAACAGGTGGATGAGTTTGTTAGGACGTATGTAACGGGCGTGCGGCGCAGGTATCGCGGGAAATTGAGCAGGGATACCGAGCTTTCGGTGTGACTTATGTCTGGCAGTCGTTGGCGAGCTTTCCACCGGAAGGCGCGAGGCGATCGAACTTTGCATGAAGGAAATCAAGAAATGGAACATGGGGAACTGGCCCGGCGCATCAAGGAATCCGCGTACCTCGAAGGTGATTTTACGCTGCGTTCCGGGCGCAAGAGCAAGTACTACCTCGACAAATACCTGTTTGAAACCCAGCCGGACATCCTTCAATCGCTCGGCGCGATGTTCGCGAGTCACATGACGGACGCCACAACGCTGATCGCGGGCGCGGAGCTGGGCGGCGTCTCGCTCGCAGCCGCCACGTCTATGGCATGCGGCAAACCGTTCGTCATCATTCGCAACGCCAAGAAAGATTACGGCACGAGCAAACCCTTCGAGGGCAAGCTGTCCGACGGTGATCGGGTGCTTCTGGTCGAAGACATCGCCACGTCCGGCGGTCAGGTGCTCGAAGCCGCCAAAGTCATCCAAGAGGTCGGCGCCAAAGTCGAGCGCATCATAGCGGTCATCGATCGGCAGGAGGGCGCGCGAGAAAACATTGAAGGCGCGGGGTTTGTGTTTGAATCGCTGTTTACGAAGAAAGATTTGGGGATCGGTGAATAAATCAAAGGTCGAAGGTCGAGAGTCAACAGTCAAGAGCGCGGGTGCCCCATGTCCTTTGGACATGGGGGAGACGATGATCCCGCGGCCACTAGGATTTGAACACCCTCCGGTACGAACGCCAGAGCACGGTAGCCTGGATCGTCGCTCTGGGCAGGCGTTGCTCGGTCACCATCATCGGCTACCCCACCTCCAATAGGAGGTGGGCCACCCGTATAGGAGGTGGGCCACCCGGTCCACCCTGCCTCCTTCTTGGTGGCTTCGTGGTAAATGCTCCGCATGGATGCGCCGGATATGACGTCAGCTATGCCGCAGCGCGTCGATCGGGTGGATGATGGCGGCGCGGAACGCGGGGATGACGCCAAATACAACGCCGGCACCGGATGCAAAACCCAGCGCCAGCACGACCACCCACCAGGGCACCGGTACGTCCACCATGGACGGGTGCAACGAGACGATGTGGCAAATGCTGTAGCCGATCGCCACTCCGACCAGCCCACCGAGCGTGGCGAGCACGACGGCTTCGGTGAGAAACTGAGCCAGGATGTCCCGGCGTCGTCCGCCCACGCTTTTGCGCAGACCGATCTCCCGGGTTCGTTCCGTTACGGAAACGAACATGATGTTCATGATGCCGATGCCGCCGACGATCAGCGAGATGCCGACCAGACCGGCCAGTACGCTTGTGGCCACGATCTGTACCTGCTCAAAGTCGCGCAGAAACTCATCCTGCCGGATGAGGTGGAAATCGTTGGCGTCCCCCGGCCCCAAGCCATGCCGCTCGCGCAGCACCCGCGCCATCTGAAGCGAACACTCCTCCACGTCCGCCTCGCTCGTGGCCTCGACGGCGAACGGCAGCCAGCGCCGGAAGAACGGGTTGAGCTTGATCGCGGTGGTGTAGGGAATCATGATGAGGGCATCCTGGCTGTTGCCCATCATGGTGCCCTTGGATTCCAACAGGCCGAGCACGTGAAACCGCAGACCGTTTAGGTAGATGTAATCATCGACGATGCTTTCGTCGGCTTCGATCTGGCGGAGCACGTCGCGTCCGAGGACGCACACCTGGGCGCCGCGTTCGACTTCCATGGGTCCGAAAAACCGCCCGCGATCGACGAAGAAGTTGCGAATGGACTGGAATTGATCGGTGGCGCCTTGCACTTCGATGTTGTCGACTTTCTCTCGCCCGTATTCGACGGAGGCGCCGGAAAACACGATGGGGGTAATGCGGCGGACCTTATCGCATCGCGAGGAAACGGCGCGAATGTCTTGAATGTCC